>SXSC01000122.1 GCA_005792355.1 Opitutaceae bacterium | reverse complement strand
CGGCGCAGCGCTGGCGGCGCTGGTGTCGCGCGGGCTGCCGGTGGCCGAGCACACCGCGCTGCAGATGAAGAAGGCCGTGGTCGGCCACGGCGGCGCGGCCAATAACAAACAGTCGGCGTACATGAGCGCGCTGGCCTTCACCTTTCTGCTGAAGCAGCTGCGCTAGGTTTTTGCGCCGCGCAAAAAACCTCACCACACCAGCAGGCCGCCCGCGAACGTCAGCCCGGCGCCGACACTGCAGAAGATGATCTTGTCCCCGGCGTTGAAGATCCCCTCCTCCGCCGCCCAGCCGAGCGCCATCGAGACGCTCGCCGCACTCGTGTTGCCATACTTGGAAATCGTGACGACGAACTTGTCGTAGGGAATGCCCACGCGCTTGCTCACCGCCGTGAGGATGCGCGCGTTGGCCTGGTGCGGGACAATCCACGCGATGTCGTCCACCGTGAGATTCTCGCGCACGAGCGTCTGCTGGATTTGTTCCGCAAAGCCCACGACCGCGTGCTTGAACACCGACGTGCCGTTCATCTGGAGATAAAAATGCTCGATGTCGCCGCCCTCGGCCGACGGCCACGGCATCAACGCGCCGCCCCCGGGCCGCTGGATCGCATCGAATTGATCAGCATCGCCACCGAGGCCCATCCGGTAGAGCCGATGACCGCCGGTCGCCGGCGTCAAGATGGCGGCACCCGCCCCGTCGCCAAAAAGAAACGCCGTCTCATGGTCCTCGGGGTTCGTGATCCGCGACAGCAACTCGGCGGTGACGACGATCACGTTCTGCGCCGTGCCCGAAAGAATGAACGACCGCCCGACCTCGAGGGCATACAGCCAGCCGGAACACGCCGCGTTGAGATCGAAGGCCAGCGCGCGCGGAATGCCGAGCCGCCTGGCCAGGGCGCTCGCCGCCGAGGGCACCGGCTGATCGGGGATGATCGTCGCCATGATCACCCCGTCGATCTGGCTCGCCGTCATGCCGGCCTGCGTGAGCGCATGCTGCACCGCGATCGCCGCCAGGTCGGTGGCCGTCTCGTCATCCGCGGCGTGCCGCCGTTCCCGGATGCCGGTGAGGCGTACCATTTCATCCTCGGTGCGGTGCGGAAACGCCTTCAGGATTTCACTGTTGGGGCGGATGGTTGCCGGGGCCGCATGCCCCACCCCCGCAATGCAGACCGTCTGAGAGTTGGTGCTCAAGTCTGCGGATGAAAACGGCGCCCCGCCCCACGTCCACTCAAGACTTCCGGGCCGCCAGGTAGCGCGTGACGTCATCGCCCGAGATCCGGCCGCCCGGTCCCGTCGCCTCAAGGCCGACCAAGGTGGCTGGATCGAGGCCGGCCTCCTGCGCCAATTTGGACGCGCGGGGCGTCCAAATCAGGACCCCTGCGGGTTTCGCGGTGGCCGGCGCTGCCGCCGGCACCCCGGTCTTGGCCGCGAGATGGCGGAGGGAGTCATCGGCGGTCTCGATTTGCAGAAAGGGTGCGCCGGCCGGCTTCACGTCGCCCGCGGCGACGAGAATTGCGCGCACCGTGCCCTCGCAGGGCGACTCGAACTCGAACACCGACTTGTCACTCTCCAATTCGGCGAGTTTCTGGCCTTTCTTCACCAGTTCGCCGGGCTGGATCTTGAGAGAGATGACGGTGAGTTCATTCACCGTGGCGCCCATCGAAGGCATCGTGACGTCGATTAAGAAGTTTTCCATCCAAGGTTTGGTTGTGCGGAGTGTGAGACCCGGGACGCCACCGTCAAGCGGACGGGCGTCGCCGGTGGACGGGCACACAACTCTCCAAGGTGTTGCCGGCGGTTTGAAGGAGGGGCGCTTGCCCAAGCGCCCAGCGGCGGTTGGAACCCGATGTCCTCATCGGGTTTTGAGCCGGATGCTTTCCGCTCAGCCCGTTGGGGACAACGGGCTCCACCGCTGACTGCATCGATCCGGTTGAGACATCCGACAGGTTGATTCCAAGGGGTCTGCAACGATTAACGATTGCCCGCCGACCGTGACCCTTCAGCGCCCGGTGGGGCGCGCTTGCGGTCAGGCCGGGCGAACGATTCCGTTTTCCGGTTACCCGAACCTCCCATGCGAAAAATATTTCTCCTGAGTCGCCTCTTCGTACTCGCCGTCTTTTTTTCGCCCCTGCTGCGGGCGGCCGGGCCGCTCGTGTCGGTCGGCGTCGCGCGTGCCGACCTCACGCCCGAGCTGCCGATCCAGCTCGCCGGCTACCAGCAGCGAACGACGGAGGCGACGCGTGTGGTCGCGCCGCTGCACGTGCGGGCGCTGGCGATCGGTTCGGAGACGGAGGGGCCGGTCGTGCTCGTGACGGCGGAAGTCATCGCGGTGAGCGAAGCGTTGAGCGAGGCGGTGGCGGTCGCGGTGCGCGCGAAATATCCGGCGATCTCGCGCGCACGCATCGCCGTCTGCGCGACGCACCAGCACAACGGACCGGCGATCGCGGGCACGCTCCCGTTCATGTTTTCGCGCGATCTGCCGCCCGAGACGGTGGCGCGAATCGAGAAGTTCACGACGATGTTGCGCGAAAAAATGATTGCCGTCGCGCTCGCCGCGCTGGCGGACCGGCGGCCAGCGCGACTGTCGTGGGCGCAAGGTACGGCGGATTTCGCGGTTAACCGCCGGCTCATCGTCGATGGCAAGCACACCGGCTACAAGTCGACGCCCGGTGGTCCGGTGGATCACGCGCTGCCGGTGTTGCGGGCGGTGGATGCGGCGAGCGGCGCGATGCGGGCGGTGCTCGTGAACTACGCGTGCCATTGCACGACGCTCAAGGGTGGTGAGAACTTCGTGCATCCCGACTGGGCCGGCGAAGCGGCGACGCGCCTTGAGGCGGCCCACCCCGGTACCGTCGCGCTCGTAACGATTGGCTGCGGCGCGGATTCCGATCCGCAGCCGCGCGGGCTGCCCGAGGTGGCGACCCACGGGAAAACCGTGGCGGGCGAGGTCGCGCGGCTGTTTGCCGGCGAGATGCGGCCGGTGGGGCGCGTGACGAGCGCGAAGTTTGAGGCCATCGAAATTCCGCTGGCACGCACGGTCCCGCGCGCGGAGCTGGAGGAGCGGCTCAAGGCGAAGCCGAACATCGCCTACGCGGCGGCGCAGTTTCTGAAGCAGCTCCACGCCGGCCAGCCGCTGCCTGCCGGGATCAACTTTCCGGTGCAGGCGTGGGTGTTTGGCGGTGAGCTCGCGATGGTGTTTCTCGGCGGCGAAGTTGTCGCGGACTATGCGCTGCGCCTGAAGCGCGAGCTCGGCGCGGCGCGGGTATGGGTCAACGCCTACGCGAACCACGTGCCCTGCTACATTCCCTCGACGCGCGTGCTCGCCGAGGGCGGTTACGAGGCGGAGGCGGCGATGGACTACTACGGCCTGCCCACGCGGCTCGCGCTCGACGTCGAGGAGCGGATTGTGGGCACCGTGCACGGGTTGCTGCCGGCGGGGTTCGCCCCGAAACTTGAGCGTTGACCACAATTCCGATTCAGCAAATCGGCCTTTCGCCCCGCTGGAGCGGCGGTTGCCCAACCGCCGAAGTATGATCGGCGACCCTGTTTTGGGCGGTTGGCAACCGCCCCTCCTTCGTTCCGTCCTATCCTGACGGCATTTGTTAGGAAGGAATTGTGGGCAAAGTGCAGCGCAAGCCGACAGGGTCACGTCCGGAGTCCGGACGTGATTCCGTTTTGCGCCCCAGGGGGAAAAAATCACCCTTCAGCGAGTTTTTCGAATCTGGTCACGGCAAAGTACGATCATCCGTCTCCAGGCGGCGCGCAGGAAGATGGGTTGCTCCAACGCTTCTCGTGCGTAGCGGCGGCCGGCGGCGGCGAGGTCGAGTTCTGCGTGGACGATCACCTCGTCGCGGTTGTTCGCCAGCCCGAGCACGCGTGAGTCGGGCGCGACGATCTTCGAATCGCCCGCCGACCACAAGCCGCCACCCTGCGGGCCGACCGAGTTGGCGAAGACATAAAAGATCTGGTTCTCGAACGCGCGCCCGGCGATGCCGTCGCAGCCGCGGCGTTTGGTTTTCGAGATCGCCAGGCGATCCAGGCCGGCGTTCGGATGAAACAGTATCTGCGCCCCCAGCATCACCGGCAGGCGGACCAATTCGGGATAACGCCGTTCGTGACAGATGATCGCCGTGGCCGGCACGCCATCCAGACGAAAGAGGGCGAGCGAGTTTCCCGGCGTGAAAAAGCGGGCGTCGTCCGCCGTGAGGTGAATCTTCGAGTACCGGAAGACCTCGCGCCCGCGCCGGTCAAAGACCAGCAGGGAGTTGAACCACCGGCCGCCGCGAAACGTCGGCGCACCGACGAGGACGTTGCAGCGCGCGGCGCGTGCCGCCCGCCCCACCGCGGCGCAGGCTTCCGCCACCGGCACCGGTTGCAGTCCCCGAAAATCCCGCCGGTAGCCGGTCACGGCGCATTCCGGAAACAGGATCGCGTCCGCCCCGTCGCGCGCGGCGGATCGCACCGACTCGACGATGCGCCCGACATTCTCGCCGATCACCGGCCGGAACTTCATCTGCACCGCCGCGACGTGGAGCTTGCGGGTTTTCATCCGTCGATGACGAGCCGCCCTCCGCCACTTGGTCAACCTTTCACACTGTCAGTGTTCCGTAAACTTCTCATCGATCGAGACGATGTGCAGAGCGTCAACGGTGCGGCTCACGTCGTCGTCGCCAACCTGCAGCTGCATCAATCCCGCACCGCCCGCCACACCGCGAGACATGAGGCCAGCAACTCCGGCATCTCCGCCAGCGGAATCATGTTGGGCCCGTCGCTGATCGCACTGGCCGGGTCGGGATGCGTCTCGATGAACAGTCCGTCAGCTCCGGCCGCCAGCGCCGCACGGGCCAGCGGCGGGACAAATTCACGCTGTCCGCTGCTCTTGCCTCCGCCCGCACCCGGCAGCTGCACGGCATGGGTGGCGTCGAAAATGGTCGGGAATCCGTTTTGCCGCAGGATCGCAAAGGCGCGCATGTCGACGACGAGATTCTGATATCCAAACGTGGTGCCGCGCTCCGTCTGCCAGATCTCGCGCGCGTGCCCCTCGCTGAGCTTGGCCGTCACATGCACCATTTCCGGCGGCGAGAGGAACTGGCCTTTTTTCACGTTCACCACCCGGCTGGTCGCGGCGGCCGCGAGCAACAGATCCGTCTGGCGGCAAAGAAACGCGGGGATCTGCAGGACGTCGCAGACGTCGGCGACCTGCGCCACCTGGGCGATTTCGTGCACATCGGTGAGCACGGGGAAGCCATATTCCCTCTTCACCATGGCGAGCAGCGCCAGCCCGGCCTCGAGCCCGGTGCCCCGCGCTCCCGCGAGCGAGGTGCGGTTGGCTTTGTCGAACGACCCCTTGAACACGATATTCAGCCCGGGCTGGGCCCCGCGCAGCCGGACGAGCGCCTCGGCCACCGCGCGGCAAACGCCCTCGCTCTCGAGCGAACACGGACCGGCGATCAGAAGGAGTTTTGATGAATCAAAAAGCATGTGCGAGGATGACCAATTACCAACGATCAACGCATTTCACTGCAAGATCCACCGCAACGGGTGGGCGTTTTCGACCCGAAACACCGATTAGGGAAGTTGGCGGGAAGGAACGCGCGCAGGGTGACAGCAACTCCGGTTGTTCCCCCGGCCCGGGCATCCCAGACCGTCAGTTGCGGAAGCCGGGCTAACCTGCCTTGGGAGATTTCCTCGCAGCGCCCGAGGATTCTGCGGGATGGCGGCGCAGAGATCCAAAGAACCGGCCTGACTCTCTGCGATCCTGGCGTGCTCTGCGGTTAAGCTCTCTTCCGGCCGTTTTGGTGGCGGCCACCGGCCGCGGTGCGACAAATGCGGGCTACCGCGACAGCTCCGGCACCACCTCGCCGACGGGCAACGCCCGCACACCACTCGCACGATACAGCCACGCCGCCCCGCCGGCGATCGTCACCCGCCCGTCGTGCCACCGCGCCATCGCCGCGTTGCCCAGTGCGAGCACGGTCTCGTCGGGATTGAATTTCAGGTACGCCCGGATCTTTCCCGCGCGACTTTCATAATCCGCCTTCTGCGCCGGCGTGGGATGGTGCGGGTTGATCACGGCCGGAAAGATCGCGAGCGCATCGCGTGTCGCCAGATCCGTCACCGGAAAATCGTTCGTCGTGCCGATCAGCAGCCCGGCGACATTCGCGCCCGCGCTCGATCCGGCGTAGGGCACGCCGGCGAGGACCCGCGTCCGGATCTGCTCCAACTGCCCGCTGCGCCGCAGTTCGGCGAGCAGCACAAACGTCTCCCCGCCGCCGACAAAAATCGCGTCGGCCGCCGCGATAAGTTCGCGACCACCCGCGGCCTCGCGCCGGTGCAACGAATCCGCCGCCGCCACGCCGAGGTGCGCAAACGCCTTTTGCAGCCGCGCCTCCGTCCGATCGCGCTCCACGGGATGCGACGCATGCAGCACGAGCGCCACGCGCCGACAGCCGGCAAAGTGCGCCCGCATCGTGGGCAGGACGCTGGCGGCGAAGTGGTCGCCGTTCATCATCGTGCCGCCGATGATCAGGACGGACGCCCGGGGCGAGGTGTGGAGGGCGGGGGTGGCAAGACCAACGGTGGCAACCGTCAGCGCCAGCCAGATGAATGCCACCACTGACCCAATCCGCCGCACAAACGGCAACGCGGGCCCCGTCGGAGCCACGGTTGCCCAACCGCCGATGTACGATCGGCGAACCGGTCTTGGGCGGTTGGCAACCGCCCCTCCTTCGATCTGCCCGCTCGCGCCGCCACCCGTTCCCGCGCGCCCGCCCGGGGCTTCACCGATCTCAATCCCATCTTGCGTCCTCATCATTCAACTCCCCACCGTCACCACGCCCTTGAAGACGAGCAGCACCACGCCCACCAGCGCACAGCAGCACGCGAAGCCCACGGCGTCCACCTTGTCCCACTTGGTGAACTCCCAGTTGGAATTCGGCCACAGCTTCAGATGATCGTAGCGCGTGGGATTGGCATAGCTCGCCTCCACCACCAGCGCGTCCTCCTCCAGCGTCGCCGCCACCGGCGTCTTCATCCGCACATAAAACCGGGCCACCCGCGCCGGCTCGGTGGGCGGCGTCAGCAGGCTCATCACGATGAGGACCAGCACCGGCAGCAGAAAATCCACCAGGTAGCGCGTCGTCAGGAGCTGCGCCGCCGAAAAGCCCGCCACATCGCAACCGAACACCGCCAGGAGATACACTTCGGTGCGAAAGAGCCCCTTGCCGGTTTTCGGCGAATTGACGTCGTTGGGATCGACCCGCACCACGCCTTCTTCGAAAAATACCGACACCGGCTCGATCCGGCGCGTCTTCGAAATTGTTTTTCCCACCGCCGTCGCCCGCCCCGCCGCCACATCCGCGGCGGTTGCCGCCACCTGGCTCGTCACCACGCGCTCGCGCGTCAGGAGCGTGAGCGACGCCGACCGGGCCAGCGCGGGGATCGACGACACCACCGACGGCACGACCGCGATCAGGAGCAGCGTCACGATCACCTGCACGACGACCGCCCGCTGCGTCACGCGCCGCCAGATGAACAGAGTCGTGATCGGCACGCCCCACACCAGCAGCAGGACGATCGCGAACTTCAGGATCGCCACGATGCTGTTCAGGAAAAGCCCCACGAGCACGCCGGCCGCGAGCAGCAACGGCACCGCCAGCCGCGCCACCACCATGTAGTGGCGTTCCGAGCGGCCCGGGAACAACGGCTCGTAGAGATTCTTCACCACCAGGCCCGACAGCACGACCGACTGCGCGCCGAGGAGGGCGATCTTGCCCCCGAGAATTCCCGTGATCATCAGGCCGATCAGCCCGACCGGCAGCAGTTCGCGTGTCATGAGTCCCCACGCCTGGTCGGGATCGGACAGATTCGGCCCGAACAACGCGATCGCGATCAAACCGCAAAAGGCCCACGCGATGGTGACAAAGCGTTTGCTGAAGCCGCCGGTGACGGAGCCGAGCCGCGCGGCGAACTCGTTTTTCGCCGAGCCCGAGATCGCCATGTTGGCCTGCGTCCCGCCGATGCCGATCAGCTGGACGAGGAGCAGCGCCCCGATCGAGTACCAGGTGTACTCGCTCGCGCTGTCGCCCCCGAACAGGTTGAACATCACCTCGGGCACCTTTTCGTGCAGCCCGGAGACGCCCCCGATTTTCGCCAGCCCGAAGGGAATCAAGATCACCGAAATCAGAACGACGAGGATCGCCTGGATCGCGTCGACCACGGCGGAGGCCTTGAGCCCGCCGAGCATGATGAACACCGCCACCAGGCCAGTTGAGACGAGGTAGAAAGTGACGGGCTTCAGGTACGTCACGTACGGCTGGAGGGTGCCGCGCTTGTAATAGTCGTTGAGCAGATCGTAGCGCGCCGCGCTCGCGCCGCTGAGCGGCACGGTCTGCCGCTGCGTCCGCAGCGCCGCGAACTCGTGGTAGTCGGCCACGCTCTGTTTTTCCGCCACCGAGTAGATTGCCGGGTCCTTCACCATGAGCGGCTGAAGCGTCTTGAGCGCCACGACATTTCCACCGGCGATCACCCCGACAATCGCGACCATCAGCATGGTGATGGCATAAAGCGTGGCGAGAAACCGGCTGCCAAAGCGCTCCTGAAACAGATCCGCCATGGTCGTGAGCCGCACCCGCCGAAACCACACGCTCATGAACCAATAATAGGGCGTGAGAAACAGGGTGATGAGTGCGAGCCAGGCGCCGCCGGCGCCCTGCCGGTAGACGGAGCTGGCGGTGGTGGCGGCCTGACCGGGATCGGTCATGTTGCCGAAGCTCAGAAAAAACTGGAGCCACTTGCCCAGCGAACGGCCACCGAGGAAGAAATCCTTCTCCCCCTTCACACCATGGGAGAAGATCTTCCCGATGACGAGAACGGCAATGATGTAGACGAGGAGGATTGTGACGTCGATCCAGTGGAGGCCGAATAATTTCATGGGGAGGGCAGCAAGTCGTTGGCAGGCGACAGGAGGAAAGGCAACGCGCCAGTGCGGAGGCTAATCTCACTCCGTTCGAACCGGGCCACCACGCGAGGGCGGCGACGACAAAGCGTCGCCCTCCGATCCAAAGCACGTGTTTTGAAGGGCTGCGCCCCTCGGCAGATGTCTCGGGGCCTTGACCCTGTCGAAACGGCTTCGTCGCAGCCGCGGACTGCTGCCCGAAACCAGGGATCGGATCAATCTTTGCGAAAGTTCGTGCGTGATTTTCTTGTCACAGAGGCCACGGAGGATGCACAGAGGACACTGCGGCAGAAGAATGGGAGGTCTTACTCAGTGACCTCGGGATTCCCTCCGTGTCCTCTGTGGCGAAGATCGGCTTCGGTTGCGGTGGTAAAGCGTGGAGGTGAAAATTTCTTGGAAAATCGCCTCCGCCTTTGAGCGCATGAAATCATGCAACGATTGATAATGAGATCCGGAAAACGTGCGGGACGAAGCGCCGCCCGCCGGGTTGCTCGAAAACCCTCGCGCGATTCGCCGCCGGCCGCATCGACCGGGCGCCGGGTCACTCTTGCTCCTGCGCCTTCTTTTTCTTTCCTCCGCCTTTTTTCTTCGCGGACGCCTCGGCGGCGGCCGCACCCGTATTCTTCGTCGGCATCGGCGCCTTGGTCGCGGCCCGCCACGCCAGAAGTTTCGCGTGCAGCTCCTGCGTCTTCTCCGGTCGCACGGTCGCAAGGTTCTTCGTTTCGCCGAGGTCCTCGCGCAGGTTGTAGAGCTCGAGCCGGCCGTCCTCGAGATACTCCATTAACTTCCAATCACCCGCGTGAATCAGGCTGACGGGCGTCGTGCGCCACTGGTCCACTCCAATCCCAAGATAACCCGGGAAGTGCTGGTAGATCGCCTCGCGCGCCAGTTTCGCCTGCCCGTTGCGCATCAGCGGCACGAGGCTCTCCCCATCGAAGACCTGCGTGGTCGGCATCTTCCCGCCACCGAGCGCCACCAACGTGGGGTAGATGTCGACGTGAATGGTCGGCACCTCGCACGCCCCGCCCGCCTGGAACTGTCCCGGCCAGCGCACGATGAACGGCACCCGCGTGCCGCCTTCGTACAGGCTGCCCTTGCCGCTGCGCAACGGCGCGTTGTCGGTGACGTCGCCGCCGCCTTTCTTGATGCCTTCGCGGTTGTAACCGCCCACACCGCCATTGTCGCTCGTGAAGATGAGCACCGTGTTGTCGGCCAGCTTCAGCTCGTCGAGCAACGCCATGACCCGGCCCACGCTTTCGTCGACACTCGCGATCATCGCCGCGTACGTCGGATTGTTGTGCCCGCCGACACCCGGCTTGTTCTTGAATTTCGCGATCAGCTCCGGCTTCGCGTGATGCGGCGAGTGGACGCCGAAGTGCGGCAAATACAGGTAGAACGGATGATCCTTGTGCCGGGTGATGAAGTCCACGGCCCGGTCGGTCAGGAAGTCGGCGAGATATTGGCCTTTCGGATAGTCGGTCGGCGGAATCGTGTTGAAATCAAAGTGCGCGCCCGAGCTGACGATCGCCTCGTCGAAGCCGCGTTTTCCCGGGAGATAGTCTCCCTGCTGGCCGATGTGCCATTTGCCAAACATGCCCGTTGCGTAACCCGCCGCCTTCATGGCCTGCGGCAACAGCGTCCGATCGAGCGGAAGATTGGTCACGTTGTCCACCGGCCGCAGCGGTCGCTTGTGCCAGTCGAAGCGGTCGGTGCCGCCGACGGTATAGACGCCCGTGCGCACCGAGTACTGCCCGCTCATCAGCGCGGCGCGCGTGGGCGTGCAGTTCTGATGGTGATGATGGTTGGTGAACTTCGTGCCCTGGGTCGCGAGCCGATCGATGTTTGGCGTCTCGTAGTATTTGCTGCCGAAGCAGGCGACATCGGTGTAGCCGAGATCGTCGGCCATGATGAAGATGACATTGGGATTTCGCGGTGTGGCGGCGAAACCAAGGGCCGGCAGCAAGAGCGCCGGCCGGAAAATGCGTTGAAGATAAGTTAAGAGCGGTGCCGAGGTTTTCATGGGCAATTGGGATCCGGGTGAAGGAAACACCGGAGATGCGCGCAGCGCCAGCCGGGATTCTGCGCGACGCACGCCGGACGGGTTGAAGACAATCCGAATCGATCATCGATGCGACGATCTTACTCGATCCTCCGGGAGCGACGGTTGCCCAACCGCCGAAGTACCGCCGGTCGATCGTCCTTGGGCGGTTGGGCAACCGCCCCTCCTTCGGCTGCGGTCTCGGAGCGCCGCGGAAATTTTTGGGCTACGGCGCGTTTCGCGCCGCCACCGGCCGCGTGAATCCCCGCCAGAGGCGCTCGCTCAACCCGCGAATCACCGCCGATTGCTCCGGCTGCCCCGCAATATTCACGTTCTCATCCGGATCGCGCGTTTCGTCGTAAAGCTCACGGTGGGTGGTCTCTCCCGTCTGTTTGTCCACCCACTCGACATACCGATGCCGCTCCGTGCGCAGCGCGTAGCCCATGTAGTCGCGGCCTTCATGCCGCCGCGGAAACTGGCTGAACGCGGCATCCTTCACGGTGCGCGCGGGATCACCGAGCAACGCCGCGAAGCTGCGCCCATCAAGTGCCGCCGGCACCGGCACCCCCGCGAGTTCGCACAACGTTGGGTAAAGATCGACCAGTTCGACCAGGGCCCGGCACGTCTGGCCGTTGGCCGCGGCACCCGGCGCCCGGACGATCAACGGCACGCGCGTGTCGATTTCATAGTTGGTCTGTTTGCCCCACCCATTGTGCTCCCCGAGTTTCCACCCTTGGTCGCTCCAGAGCACCACGATCGTGTTCCGGGCCAAACCGAGGGCCTCCAGCCCCTCCAACAGGCGCCCGACCTGCGCGTCGATAAATGAAACACCCGCATAGTAACCGTGCCGGAGCTCGCGCTGCTGCTCCTCGCTGAGCGGGCTTTCAAACGGCGACGGTGCGTCCGCATAGTCAAAATGATCGCGCAGCTCATAAAATCCCCCCAGCGATCGATCGCCAAACGCCACCGCCGGCGCGTCGCGCGGCAGGAAAGGGTTGGTCGCGAGCGGAAGCTTCGCGCGATCATATAGATCCCAGTACTTCTTCGGTACGATGAAGGGCAGATGCGGCCGGATGTAGCCGATCGCGAGGAAGAACGGCACCGGCCCCACGGCGAGTTCGCCCATCTTTTCCAATGCCTCGCCCGTCTGTTTGCCATCATAGGTCAGATGATCCGGCTGAAGTTGCATCTCCGCCGCCGGCCCGCGCATCCGGGCGATCGCCGCCGCCGATTTGCCCGCCGCGGTCATCTGCTCCTTGTAGTCCGCCAACCGCCGCAGGTTCGCCTCCGAGTACCGGATGATGCCCTGCGCATCGCGCGTCGGCTCGTCCCACGACTGCGTATCCGGAAACGTGTTATGGAAAATCTTGCCGTGCGCGACCGCCCGATAGCCCTGCCGGCGCAAATACTGCGGCAACGTCACGACGTCGGGCAGCGCCGTGCGCAGGTTCGTCACCAGGTCCCACACCCGCGTCGTGTCGGGCCGCAACCCCGTCAACACGCTCGCCCGCGACGCATTGCACACCGCCTGCTGGCAGTACGCGCGCGTAAACGTCACCCCCGACGCCGCGAGCCGATCCAGGTTCGGCGATCGCACGTGCTTCACCCCGTAGCTGCCGAGGTCGCAGCGCAGGTCGCTGACCGCGATGAACAGCACGTTGGGCCGCGTGGCAGGAGCGGCGCGAGCGGGGCCGGCGATGATCGCGACCTGCAGGCATCCTCCGAGCAAGCCCAGCGCGGCGGAACCGCCACCTGAAAACCTTAAAAGGCATGGCCACAAAAAACACAAAAAGAAGGCGGTCTGTTTTTGCGCATTTTTGCGCTGCTTGTGGCTAACCTGACTTGGAACATTTCTCGCGGTGCGCGCGGATTCTGCGGGATATCCAGGCGGCATTTTTCCACAACTGCGCGCGAAAAACGACGCGCACCGGCGCGCGCAACCAAATTTGCACCACCGAGAAACAGAGGACACAGAGAAAACCATCTGCCGAAATAAGGCCCGGCCAAGGCGACTCACTGCTTCTTCGCCTTTCGATTCTTCTTCTTCGCTCCGTCCGCGCCGCCGCCGGCATCCGTCTTGCCTCCCGCCGGATTGAGCTCCCGCAACACCGCCGTCAGCCGCGCGCGCGCCGCCCTGCTGGCCGCTGTGTCGCCCGACACCGGCACCGGTTTCTCCACGAACGGCGCGGCGTAGCACGTCTCGAAACGCGTGCCGGACATCGCGAGCTTGTCGAGGTTGGGCGTCTTGCGCACGTCGGAGCCGTTGCAGCTCAGGCCGTCGAGCCCGAGATCGTCGGCGAGGATGAAGAGAATATTGGGCCGGTTGACCGGAGCCGCCGCCAATGCGGCGCTCGCCACGCCGATGAGGGCGAGGAGGGTTCGGATGGAGTGATGCATGGGGAGTTCGGAAAATTACTACGATCTTCCCCGGAGATGTCGCTCCATAAAAAGAGGCGTAATGCGCGCGGGGCGGATCTCCCGGTTGACGGTGAGAGTGGCGCCGGCAGCCAACCGGCAAGGAGCTGCGAGCGCCAGCGAGTGGACTGGGCGAACGCGGCCCGAGGCAAATTTGGCAGGAAAATTAGGGGCAGGAAAATTTTCCCAGCTTCCGGCCCCCAATTCCCTGGTCGCCTGCGGCGCCGCCTCCGGCGAGCAAGCTTCCTGCCAGTGGTTTGGCCGGGTCCCGGGGCCGCAAACAATGCGGAGAAATATCTGCGCAGGGCGCGACGCAGGGGATCGGCCGAAACCTCTCAAGTCGCGGCCTGCTGCCGGGCGCGCCAGCGCTGCAAACAAGCACGCGCCTTGCCCCGCCATTGTTCCCGGGTCAGCACGGTCGGTCGTCCGCGCTTGGGGGACCACGTGAATTCTTACGTCGTGAAGAGATTGCGGCTCGCGAATTCCGCATGCGCGTCGCGGATGAGCAGCGCCCGCAAATGCAAGTCGGCTCCCTCGTGCGGAAACCAGGGAGCCGGCAGGACATATCAATCGTTGTATAATTTCCTGCGCTCATATGCGGAGGCGATTTTCCAAGAAATTTTCACCTTCACGCTTTACCACCGCAACCGAAGCCGATCTTCGCCACTGAGGACACGGAGAGGACCCCGGGGTCACTGAGTAAGACCTCTATTCTTCTGCCTCCGTGTCCTCTGTGCATCCTCCGTGGCCTCTGTGACAAGAAAATCACGCACGAACTTTCGCAAAGATTGATAACACGGATCAAAGACCCAGCGTGGAGGCTCCATGCCGGCCCGATGCAGCACGTATTCGACCTGGGCGGCGAGGAACGCATCGGCAATCCCACCCCCGGCCACGGCCCCCGCCAATCGCGGCGGGCGATGCCAGCAGGTTTGCCGCAAACCCGACCGCGTCGTCACGCGGCGCAGCTCATGCAGCCAATCGCGGAGATTGTAGCCGAAATCCGCGAGCGACCCGGATCGGCTGGCCACGGATCGGGCCGTCCGCGGGCGGAAGCTGACGGTGCGTGCGCTCGTGTTTTTTCCGTGCCAGCAGATTTTCCAGAACCCGCGACGTCGCCGCCGGCAAGACGGTATCCGGGAAATACTGGTTGACGATTCTTTCCACGGCCGCGACCGCGCCGATGCCCATTTTTTTCAGCAGCAAGGCGATGTCGCTCTGATCTCCAGGATAACCGGGCAGTGGGCGGCGGCTGGCCATGACCTTCATGGCGAGCAGGTACCTGGGCGTCGGGCGGGAAAACTCGAGGGCACGGGAGTCAAGTCCGGGCAGGTTCCAGCGAAGCCTTGTTTCCATGCCGCTCACAAACTGCCGGACATCGTCATTCAGCCAGTCTTCCCAGTTCGCCCAGCCCGGCCAAGACGTCGGCTTTGGTCAGCTTTTTCATAGGCATAATTGCGAATTAAGCGTTTCCTCGCGCATCGCGAGCTGGGGTTTTCCTTCAGCGATCCTCCGCCGCGGATAGCAACGGTGCTGCCGGGAAAACCATCCGGACAATGCGTGGTCACGACCCCCGGGGCCGATGATCTGCCCACGGTACGCCACTGCCACCAGCACCGCTCGTCAGGGCACTTCGCAGATCTCGATCAGCGCCTCCCCGATGCCGCCATCGGCCCCGCGCACCTGCACGGTGTAGCCGCCGGGAGCCAGGATGGCCAGCAACGCGGCATCGCGGCTCGCAGCGTCGAGCGCGAAAGCACCAACGGCGGAAAACGTGGACGAGGGCGTCGCCGCCCAATTGTCATTTTCAGTCGCCGAACGAGCTGCTGGACTGGAAACCTTCGTCGTAACCAAGACCCGCACCACTACGCCCAATCACTCGAACGACAGCTCGGCAAACAATTCCGCCAGTGGCAGGCGGAAACCGGGGAGCACGTCCTCGCCGTCGAGCGCGTCGGTCACGCGCAGGAGGCGCTCGGCCTCGGGCGTGCGATACACGTGGGCGTTGCGCTCGGCGGGATTGATCACCCACGCCAGCTTGGTGCCATGCCGGAAGTATTGCGTCAGCTTTTCATGCATGTGCTCCACCGTGTCCGACGGCGAGAGCACTTCGACCACGAGGTCGGGCGCGCCGGGAAAAAAACCACGCGGCGGACGCTTCAGACCAACCAGGCGGGCTTTGACGACAAACGCCGCATCCGGGGAGAGCAAATCGTCCGGCGAGAGGCGAAACCCGTGCTGGAATCAAAGACCAGCCCCAGACCATGCCGGCCGGCATGCCGGTCAACGGCAGCCGCCACCAAAAAGGAAATTCGTCCATGTTCCGATCCGGCAGTGCTCATGATGATTTCTCCATTGAGCAGCTCACGCTTAAAGCCGTCCCGCGGCAGGGCCATCAGCTCTTCGTCGGTCCAGATTTTGACAGCGGTTTCCATGGCAGCGCGCAGTCCGAAGGTACGGCGCAAGATTCCGGAGGCAAGGCGTGATTCGGCAATCCCGAACCGTCCGCCTCGGACCGCGCTAGCGGCATCTCGCGCACACCGCATTTCTCGCGTGACAACGGCCGGAGGTGGCGCGTCACGATCTTCTCGGAAGATTGTTTCATGATCAATGCGGCGGCCAGGTTTGCGCGGGTGGATGGTCTGATGGGGGTCCCAGCCACCGATTGAAATGCAGGACCTCCCACAGATTCAGAAAGGCCACAGATGCTGAGTCAGAAGGCCGACCATCTGCGGTCTCTCTGAATCTGCGGGAGGCCAAACACACGAACCAAGACCAATCCCATAACAGAGGATTGGGGCGACTGAACCGAAGGTTGCACCGCAGAGACGGCGGAGGACGCAGAGGTCCGAGAAAGCATGAATCCATTTTTCACCACGCTTGGCCCGGAGATGATTGGATCGCCGCGGCGATCGTTGCGAAAAAAAATGGCATCCGTTTTCAGGGGACAGCCCGACGCAGAACAGAACTACTGCACCGCCGGCACCCGCTCCGCCAGCAGCGCGCGCAGTTCCTTCAGCACGCCGGCGTGCCGCGGATCGCCGGCGAGATTGGTGTACTCCCGCGGGTCGGCGTCGTGATCGTAGAGTTCGACGCCATTCCTGCCCTCGTCCCACTCCGTGCAGCGCCAGCGCGCCGTGCGAACGCTCCGGCCCCAGTTTTGCGCGTCCGGCCCCCGGCGCGCCTGTGTGAAGGCCGCCGCATGCACCTTCGCCTTTGCATCCGCGAGAATCGGTCGCAGGCTCCGGCCTTGCAAGACCGCCGGTGCCGGCACGCCCGCGAGGTCGCAGAGGGTCGGATACACATCGAGCAGTTCCACCAGACTCCCGCTGGCCCGCCCGTTGGCCCTGGCGCCCGGGGCATGGATGATGAAGGGCACCCGCGCCGACTCCTCGAAGAGGCTGCGCTTATGCCAGAGCCCGTGCTCGCCGAGATGCCAGCCATGATCGCCGGTGAAAACGATGATCGTGTTGTCGGCCACGCCGAGCCGCTGGAGCGCATCGAGCACCCGCCCCGCCTGCGCATCCATATAGCTCACGGTGGCGAGATACGCCCGGATCGCCGCGCGGCGCTGCTCCGGCGTCGCCGTCATCGTGTACTGGCCCACGGCGCCGTTGCGCGCGGGCAACGGAATGTCGGCCTCGTCGTCGGCCGGTTCGACCGGGAGGGTAATCGAAGCAAACGGATAGAGATCAAAATACTTCGCCGGCGCGACGAACGGCAGGTGCGGCCGGTGAAAACCCACCGCGAGGAAGAAGGGTTTCGCCGCCTCGCGCCGCTCAAGCCACGCGATGGCCTGTTGCGCGAAGTTGCCATCGACCAGATCATCGTCGGCGCACGGAATCTCCTGCCACGGGAGGCCCTGCTTGTTGCCCGTCTTCACCTGCACCGCACTCTCGCGCCCTGGCGGATACGGCCGCTCGTCCTTGAAGGGCGTGCCGAAGTCCCACGCCCGCGGGTCGTCCATGCTCTCGTTGCCGGCCGGCACGCCGAGATGGAAGATCTTTCCGCACCGCGCCGTGGCGTAGCCGTGCTGGCGAAACAGCGTCGGCAGCGTCACGACCCCGGGGACGTTTTGATAGAGGTTGTCGGCGTTGACGGTGACGCGCGTCGTATTCGGCCGCAGGCCGGAGAGCATCGAAGCACGCGACGGGTTGCAGTGCGGGAACTGACAATACGCGCGATCGAAGCGCACCCCGCGGCGCGCCAGGGCGTCGAGTTGCGGAGTCTTCGCCAACGGATGGCCGAAGCTGCCCAGCGTGGCGGCGAGATCGTCGGAGACCATCAGCAGGACGTTGGGTCTTTCCGCCGCCACCGCGGCGGAAAAACCAGCGGCCAGAAAGAGGTGAAGGCAAAGGCGCAGGGGATTCATGGTTGTTGTTTCTTCGCGTTTTTCTTCGCCTTGGCGTTGCGCCCGCCGGCACCCTCAAAGACCGGATCGACGAGTTCCTGGCTCCAGGCGTCGAGCGCCGCCACGAGCCGCCCGGCCACCGCGGGTTGCGCGGACGCCACGTTCTTCGTCTCCGCCACGTCGTTCGCCAGGTCGTACAACTCGTCCGCCGGACCGGCTCCGCGCACCAGCTTCCAGTTGCCCTCCCGCACCGCGCGGAGCGCCGCGTTGCGCCAGAAAAGCCGCTCGTGCGGCGCCCCGGATTTCTCGCCGGTCAGATACGGGATGAGATTCACGCTGTCGTATTTTCGATCCGTGGGCATTGCCACCCCCGCGGCGGCCAACGCAGTCGCAAAGACGTCCACCGAGCTGACCGGCCGGTCGTCGGTCCGGGCGGCGGCCACCCGTTCCGGCCAGGCCACGACGAACGGCACCCGCACCCCACCCTCGTAAACGGATCCCTTGGCCCCACGCAGCGGTGTGTTGAGCGAACCGTTGACGCTCACCGGCCCGCCGTTGTCGCTGAAGAAAAACACCAGCGTCCGCCGCTCCTGCCCGGTCTCGCGCAAGGCCGCCATCGTCGTCCCGATCGCATCGTCCAGCAGGCTGACTTGCGCCGCGTATTTTTGCCGGACCGGATCCTTGATTGTCGCGAAACGCGCGAGCCGCTCCGGCGTGGGCTCATGCGGCGTGTGGGGCGCGTTGAACGCCAGATACAGGAACCACGGCGCGTTCGCGTGCCGTCGCACAAACGCCGCCGCCTCCTCGCCAAACGCCGGGGTGAGATGTTCGGGCCGCTCGACCGGCTGGCCGTTGCGCTCGATCGGCACCTGATACTCCACCGCGGCATTGACCGTCCATTCGCGAAACCGATGCCCGCCCCCGATAAAACCGTACGTCTCCGCAAAACCACGACGGCCCGGCGCGAACTCCGGCGCGGCCCCAAGATGCCATTTGCCGATCCACCCCGTCACATAACCGGCCGGCTGCAATCGCGCCGGCAGCAGCGTCTCGGACATCGGCAACCCTTCGCGATGATCCGCCGGATTGTAGAACGGGTTTCGCTCATGACCAAAACGCTGCTGGTAACGCCCCGTCATCAGCGCCGCGCGCGTCGGACTGCAAAAGGGATGGGTCACGTAACCGTTGGTGAAACGCACTCCCGACGCCGCGAGCCGGTCGAGGTGCGGCGTCGCGATGTCCTGCGATCCTTGGAAGCCGGTGTCGGCGTAGCCGTGATCGTCCGACACAATGAGGAGGACGTTGGGTTTGGCCGGGGCGACGGCCGCGTACACCGGGACGGCGGTGGCGAGACACGCGAGGACGCAGAGGAGGCGGAGGTGTGAATTCATAAACTCAATGGGTAACGCCTGCGATCCAATCGGAGGGCGCTGCATTGTCAGCGTCATTCTCGGAAAACCGCGGGGCCGAAGCCTCGCCCTCCGAATCGAGCGGGAATCCCGGGGGCGTTGGAATTAATCCCGACGTGCGCCGGCCCCACCAACGCCAACCCCTGGGCCGGGGCTACCCGCACGCAGCTCGCGGCCGTGCTCGACGCGATGGCCAGAGGCTGATGGGCTCGCGTTTCGTCGACGCTGACCTTGGTCGCTCCGCTCTGCTCGCGGCGTCGCGCTACCCAATCCTGATGATTCCCATGAGATGCTCATTGATGTCGCCTCGGTGCGCGCTGGTTTTGCTAATTTCCGCACTGGCCTTCGCGAACCTGCGGGGCGCGGACGTCAACGTGCTCCTCATCATCGCCGACGACCTCGGCGTGGATGCGGCCCCGGGATATTCACCGGGCACCAACAAGCCGCCGATGCCCAATCTCGCGCTGCTGCAAAGCAAGGGGGTGACGTTTCGCAATGTGTGGGCCAACCCGCTGTGCTCGCCGACCCGCGCGACGTTGTTGACCGGGCGTTATGGCTTCCGCACGGGCGTGCAGTACGTGAGCCTGGACCGCAACGCCATCGGGGTGCGGATCGGGGAACCCTCGATTCCGCGGGCGTTGATGGCGAAGCGGGGAATACCTTCGGGGGCGTTTGGCAAATGGCATGTCGCCCAACTGGGCGAGAATCCGGCGACCCCTCCGGTGAATCATCCCATCGTCATGGGCTTCGCCAAGTATGCCGGCAACCTCAGCTCGACGCTCGCGAGCTACGGCACCTGGACCAAGGTCGTGAACGACCCGGGGCTCACGGCGGTGACAACCACGAGCAAGACCTACGCGACTTCGGATGCGGTCGACGAGGCCCTGGACTGGATTCGCCAGCAGGGCCCCAGCCCATGGTTTGCCTGGGTCGCGTTCAACGCGCCGCACGATCCATTCCATAAACCACCAGCCCCGTTGCACCACTATGATGACTTGCCGGCGAACGGGGGACCGCCGCGCGGATATTACGAGGCGATGTGCGAAGCGCTCGACACGGAACTGGGGCGACTGGTGAACGGCTTGCCTGCCGCCGTGAAGGCGAAAACGATGATTATTTTCATCGGCGACAACGGCACGCCGGGCGAGGTGAAGCGGGGTGGTTTTCGCGGAGCGAAGTTCGACGTTTATGAGGGGGTATCCGCGTGCCGCTGATTGTCACCGGCGCGAGTGTCGCGGGTGCCCCGCGCACGGTGGACGCGCTGGTGAATACGACGGACGTGTTTGCGACCGTCATGGCCGTGCACGGGATCGTTCCGGCCGAAGTGGACGGCGGCTTCGTCCAGGATACCAGCAGCTTTCTGCCGTACGTGCGGAATCAGACACCCCCGAGCCCGCGTCAGACGATTTTTTCCGATGTCAGATCCCGCGACCGCACCACGCTTTCCAGCGCGATCCGCAATGCGCGCTACAAGCTGATTCGCCGGGTCAGGACCGCGGGGCCGACCGAAGAGTTCTACGACCTGCAAGTGGATCCGCAGGAGGAGACGGACCTGATGTTGGCCGCCGGACCCGCCGGTGAAGCGCGGACCAACTACGCCGCGCTCAAGGCGCACCTGGACGGCCTGCTGCAGTGAGAAATCTGTAGCCAAATTGCGGCCTGCCCCGTGCGCCCGTCGCAACCCGGCGCAGGGCGATTTCCCCGCGGAACCCGCCGATTCGTTTTCCGCCTTTCCACCGATCGCTTCTGCCGCATGGTGGTGGCCACATGGACCCGGGCGAAATCACGCTGGTGCTGCGGCGCATCGAACGCGGCGAAGAGCCGGCGGCCGATCAGCTGCTGACCCTCGTCTACCGTGATCTCCGGCGACTCGCCGCCGCCCGGATGGCGAATGAACCCCCGGGGCAGACCCTCCAGCCCACCGCACTCGTCCATGAGGCATGGCTGCGCCTCGGAGCCGACCAGCAGCCCGCCTGGCAGAGCCGGGCCCAGTTTTTTGCCGCCGCCGCCGAGGCGATGCGGCGCATTCTGATCGATCGCGCGCGGCGGCGCGGCGCGCAACGGCACGGCGGCGGGCACGAACACATCAACATCGACGACATCGAGGTGGCCGCTTCCAGCGACGACGCGCGGTTGTTGCGGGTGAATGATGCGTTGGAGAAGTTCGGACTGGAGGAACCGGAAAAGGCGGAACTGGTGAAACTGCGCTATTTCGCCGGCCTGACGCTCGATGAGGCCGCCCAGGCGCTCGATATCGCCGAGCCGACCGCCCGCCGCTGGTGGACCTACGCCCGGGCCTGGCTGACCAAGGAGCTCCGCGCCTCCGGGTGAAAATTCTGAGAGGATGTTGTGAGCGGCGACTTTTGTGCCTCGGTGTCTTGGTGGTGAATCCGACTGCCTGGTAGTTCTGAGTCCAATCCAGCCAGCCATCAATCTTCCAGTCAATTAACCCGCCGAAGGCGGGCGAGCCACAAAGTTTTCCCGCCGGAGGAGGGACCCCGAGGCACAACGGAGAGACCACGGAGGTCGAGCGCGGCGGCGCTGCCGCCGCCTGACCCGCCAAGGAACTTAACCGCAGATGTCGCAGATGAACGCAGATGCCAAACCGTGAAGACTCCAATCCGCCTGCTGCCTTTTTTCGAGGGCTTTGGCCCAAGCCGCCAATCATTTTGGCAAAAAGATGGCGGGTAAAAGATGCAGGCAGTGGGCCCTTTTTTCTTCTCCGGCCTCTCTCCGCGCTCTCTGCGAAATCTGCGGTTCAACTCCGGTGCCTTGAGCCCAGGCTGAGTTTGTCAGAAAAATGGAGTCAAAAAGATTCCCCAACCTCGGGGTCAGAAATTTTTCTGACCCCATTTTTCTGACAAAAGATTGGCGGTTTGTACCCAAGCCCCCAACCAGGCCGAAGGTGTGGGGGTTTTTCCTGTGTCATGGGATTGGTCTTGGTTCCTGGTTTTGTTCGCCCGCAGATTCAGAGAGACCGCAGATGGTCGGCCTTCTGATTTGGCATCTGTGGCCTTTCTGAATCTGTGGGAGGTCCTCCATTTCAGTCGGTGAGGTCCGCTTCGAATCCGTGGGACACCATTTATCATGAAATATTCCTCCCGGAATTTCGTGACGCGCTACACCACGGAGAGCGGCCCCACCCCGGGGCCCGCTGCCGCCGGGCCGGAGCCCACACCATAAATATTTCTTCCGGATGATCGTTTTTCGATGGCGAATTACGCGCTATGGGTTGCCACTCCTCCTCGGTGGCATCCAACCCGCGACCTATGACTGCCTCCCTGCCCCGAAAATCTTCCGCGAAAGAAACCCTTTTTACCGACGCCCTCGCGCTGCCGCCGGCCGAGCGCCACGAGTTTCTTGTCCACGCCTGCGGCGCGAATGCCGAACTGCACGCCGAACTCCTCGCCCTGCTTGCCGCGCACGCAGACCCGGCGAGCCTGCTGACCGGGTCCCAGCCCACGCTCGCGGCGCGCGGGCCCGAAGAAAGGCCGGGCGACTGGATTGGCCGTTACCGGCTGCTCCAGCAAATCGGCGAAGGCGGCTGCGGCGTGGTGTGGATGGCCGAACAAGAGGAGCCCGTGCGGCGCAAGGTCGCCGTGAAAGTGATCAAGCTCGGCATGGACACGCGGAGTGTCATCGCGCGCTTCGAGGCGGAGCGGCAGGCGTTGGCGATGATGGACCACGCCAACATCGCGAAGGTGTTCGATGCCGGCAGCACGGGCGCGGGACGGCCGTTTTTTGTGATGGAGCTCGTGCGCGGGACTCCGATCACAAAATACTGCGATGAAAGCCACCTCTCACCGCGCGCGCGGCTGGAGCTGTTCGTCAAAGTCTGCCTCGCGGTGCAGCATGCCCACCAAAAGGGGATCATCCATCGCGACCTGAAGCCGTCGAACATCCTCGTGACAGTCAACGACGGGCAGCCCACGCCCAAGGTCATCGATTTTGGCATCGCGAAGGCGACCCACGGGCGGCTCACGGATGCGACGCTGTTCACCGCCTTCGAGCAGTTCATCGGCACGCCCGCCTACATGAGCCCCGAACAGGCGGAGCTGAGCAGCCTCGATATCGACACGCGTTCGGATGTCTACTCGCTCGGAGTTCTGCTCTACGAGTTGCTCACCGGCCGGCTGCCGTTCGATCCGAAGAGTTTCGTCAACGCCGGCGTCGACCAAATCCGCCAGCACATCCGCGAAACCGAGCCGCCGCGACCGTCGACCCGCTGGCGGACCCTGGCGGAGAACGAGCAGACCAAGGCCGCCGGGCTGCGCGGCACGTTGCCGGCGGCGCTTGGGGCGTTGCTGCGCGGCGACCTCGACTGGATTGTGATGCGCTGCCTCGAGAAGGATCGCGCACGGCGCTACGAAACCGCAAACGGGATCGCGATGGACATCGAGCGCCACCTGCGGCACGAGCCGGTCGTCGCCCGGCCGCCGAGCACCGCATATCTGCTGCAGAAATTGATCCGCCGGCACCGCTTCGGCTTTGCGGCGGCGGGCATCGTTCTCGGGGTGATCGTCATCGGAGCGATTGCCACGGCGACGCAGGCGACCCGGGCGCTGCGGGCCGAGCGCGAGCAAAACGAATTGCGGGAGGCGGCGCGTCAGGCGCAGGCAAAGGAGACGGCGACGCGGCGCGCGTCGGAAGAGGAGCAATTGCGCAACGAGAAACAGCGCTGGGCCCGGCAGCATATTCTGCCGGAGATTGACCGGCTGATGAAGGCCCAAGACAACGCTGGTGCGTTTACCCAGGCGCTCGAAGCGGAGAAGTATCTGCCCGACGATCCGGCCCTGATTGCGCTTTGGCCACGCCTTTCAGTGGTTACGACCGTGGAATCAACGCCGGCCGGGGCCAGCGTCTACTGGAAACCCTACCTGAAGCCGAAGGCGGAGTGGCAGTTACTTGGCAAGACCCCGCTGAAAGACATCCGCCTCGCACGGGACTATTATCGGTGGCAGATCAAAATGGAGGGTCACGCCCCGCTGGAACGGGCGGGCAATCTCCAGCCGAACAATCGAATCGTCCGGTTTTCCCTCGACAAATCCGATCTCATTCCGTCTGGAATGGTCCGCGTCGCGGGCGAGCAAACAGCGCCAACCGCAGCCGAAACGGAGATCTTGGTCCCCGCTCGGAGAACTCCCCGGCCACCTCAAGTTGGTACCTTCTTCATCGATCGATATGAGGTCACCAACCGCCAGTTCAGGGAGTTCGTCGATCGCGGTGGGTACACCAAGGCCGAATGGTGGAAGCCACCTTTCATCAAAGAGGGCAAGGAACTCCCCTGGAGCGAGGCGATCGCGGGCTTTCGCGATGCGACCGGCCGGCCTGGTCCCGCGACGTGGACGCAGGGTTCGTATCCCGCCGGTGAGGACGAGTATCCCGTCAGTGGGATCAGCTGGTTTGAAGCCGCGGCATATGCCGAATCGGTGGGCAAGCGGCTGCCGTCGATTCATCATTGGAATCGAGCCACCGCTTGGAGCGGTGAGTACGTCGTCCGACTGAGCAATTTCAGCGGACAGGGGCCGGCTCCGGTCGGGACCTTTCAGGGCATGTGTATCTGGGGCGCGTACGACATGGCCGGCAACGTCAAGGAGTGGTGCTGGAACGAGGCTGAACCCGGCCGGCGCTACATCCTCGGCGGTGGGTCGCGTGAGCCGGTTTATATGTTCGTTGACCCTGACGCCCAATCGCCGTGGGACCGTTCGGCCGCGAACGGCTTTCGCTGCATCAGCCTCCAGCCAGACGCCAACCTCGCCCCGGAGGTGGATGCGCCGGAGATACGCACCGCCAACGATTTCACTCGGGAGCAACCCGTCAGCGACGACGTGTTTCGGGCTTTTCAGGCGCTGTACTCGTACAAGAAGGAACCCTTGGATTCCCGGACGGAGTCGGTCGACGAAAGCGCGGAAGCGATGCGGGTGGAGCGCGTGTCCTTCACCGCTGCGTATGGCGACGAGCGCGTGCCGGCGGTGATCTATCTGCCCAAGACGGGGTCGCCACCTTACCAGACCGTCATCTTTTTCCCCGGAACTGGTGCATTCAATCAACGCCAGCGACTGGAGGCGGCGGTCGTCGCCAAGTTCGTCGTCGAAAGCGGGCGCGCGATGGTGCAGCCCATCTACAAAGGCATGTACGGACGCGGTGAGGGAACGGCGGCCAAGTATCTGGATGTTCCGAATATTTTCCCCGACTTCGTCGTCGCGTGTGCGAAGGATCTCGGCCGGACGATCGATTATCTGGAGACGCGGCCAGACATGCGGGCCGATAAGATCGGCTATCTCGGCTTTAGTTTGGGTGCAAGATTAGGGGTGGTACTTCCGGCGGTGGAGAATCGCCTGAAGGCCGCTGTGCTGGTGAGTGGGGGAATGACATGGCAGGTGGTGGCGCCGCAGGTCGACCAGATCAACTTCGCACCGCGCATCAAGATCCCGACCTTGATGCTGAACGGCCGATTCGACTTCACGTTCCCCGGGCCGTCCCAACGCCAGATGTTCCGCCTGTTGGGGGCACCCGAGGAGCACAAACGCCATGTGCTCCTCGATGTCGGTCATGGGATCACCGCCGAGCAGATGACCAAGGATACCCTCGATTGGCTCGATCGTTACCTGGGCCCGGTCCGCTGAGCTGGACTTTTCATCCGTTCCGACGCTCTAGCCCGGAAAATTAACACCTGAATGAAACCAATGCATGAGTCACAGAAGGAGCCCATCGGTGTCTTGTATCCCCGTTGGACTGACGAGCAGGAGCTCCGCTCCGCGCCGCAGAATCGACGGTGGTGCGATTTGCGCGCATCGGAGTCTTGCGGCGAGGAACACGGCACGGGTGGCGTTCGGTGGATTCTTCAT
>SXSC01000121.1 GCA_005792355.1 Opitutaceae bacterium | reverse complement strand
TTGAGCCGGGGTGATCATGGGGTCTGCGTAAAGGCCCCAAGCACTACCGCTCACGCAGGCCGGCGCCCACGTAAAACCAGATACTTACGTGTCGGGTTCTAGTTGGCGCCGCTGTCGAAGATGAACTGGCGTTCTACAGACGGCTTTATGCCGCGAGAATCCGGTCGATTTTCCGATCCGCCTTTCGCGGGATAAACCCGCTCCTGCAGCACTGCGAAGTTGGAACGTCTTTGGCGGGAAAATCATCGCGAACGTGACCGAAAGGATGGACCTCCCACAGATTCAGAAAGACCACAGATGCTGAGTCAGAAATCAGACCATCTGCGGTCTTTCTGAATCTGTGGGAGGCTTCGCCCGCGGCTGGATTGCTCGGCGCTTCTTCACGGTTCGCCCAGGCAGCCGCGCGCGGAGCGCACGGCCCACCACCAAAGCGTAACCATCCACGTCTTGGAACCTATCGCTCAGAAGCGGCGTTTTACCCGCCCGCCTTCTTGGCCGGCTGTTTCGGTGCGCCAGTTGCGCCGGGAAGGTTGATTCCGTGCTCGATGAGTTTGGCGGGCCATTGAAACGACGCGGCCAGCTTCACGAGCTTCTCCACCACGGCGGGATTCTCCCGGGCCACGTTTTTCGTTTCGCCGATGTCGGCATCCAAATTGTAGAGTTCAACCTCGTTCGTACCCCGGTCCTTCACATAGCCGTAGAATACTTTCCGATTCGGAAGAATCAGCTTCCATGGCCCCTGGCGCACCCCGTGGAGTTCGTTCTGGCAGAAATAGTGAAAATGATCGCGGGCCCCGCGCTGACTTCGGCCGAGGAGCAGTTCGGACTGATCCACGCCGTCGATGATCCGGTCGCGCGGCGGCTCGAAGCCGGCGAGTTTTCCGAACGTGGGCAGAAAATCCAAGGTGGCGAAAATAGCGTCGCTCACGCGTCCGGCGGGCACCTGGCCGGGCCAGCGGGCGATACACGGCACGCGCGAACCTCCCTCGTAACTTGAACCCTTCGCCTCGCGCAGCGGTCCCGAAGACCCCCAGGCAATCTCGCCCTTGTGCAGCGGGCCGAGGCGCTCCCGGAAGTTGCTCCACGCCCCGTTGTCGCTCGTGAAGATCACGAGGGTGTTGTCGCGCAGGCGCAGCTCATCGAGCACATCGAGCAAACGGCCGGTGTGAAAATCGATTTCCTCGACGGCGTCGCCGTACAGACCGCCCTTGGATTTTCCCCGGAAGTCGGGCGAGGCGCCCACGACCGAATGCACCATCGTGTGCGCCAGGTAGAGGAGGAACGGTTTCTCGTGGTTCGCGCGCAGGAACGCGATGGCCTTGTCGGTGTACGTCCGTGTGAGACTGCCCATGTCGTCGGTCTCGCCGACGCGCGTGTTGTTTTCGTGCAGGACGATGCGGCCGTTGTCGTTGGCGCCGAGCGCGCCGTAAAACGTGTCGAAGCCCTTGGCGTTGGGCATGCGTTCCGGGATGGCCGCGCGGTTGGAGACGTCCCATTTGCCGATGCAGGCGGTGGCATATCCCTGCTGTCGCAGCAATTGGGCGAGGGTCACTTCGCTCGCCGGCATGGACCAGCCGCCGCTGCGCACCGGTTCCCGGCCGGTCAACAGCGCCGAGCGCGACGGGCCGCAGACGATCTGGGCGTAAAAGCTGGTGAAGCGGGTGCCTTCCATCGCGAGGCGGTCGAGGCGCGGCGTGCGGATCGTGGTGGAGCCGAAGCACCCGAGGTCGCCGTAGCCCTGGTCATCGGTGAACACGATGACGAAGTTCGGTTTCGCCGCGTGGAGCGTCGAGGCAGCGCAGAGGAACGCGAGGGCAAGGCCAGGGATGAAACGATTCATGGGGCGGGGTAGACGGCGACGGTGAGGCGGCGGGGAGGGGAGCGCAAGTGCGCGGGTGGGCCCGCGCCGAGGCATGCCTTTCAGACGGATTTCCCCGGGGGCGAGGCAAAGCATCCGCCTTCCCGTTGCCCGTGTCTCAGTCCCGTCCCCGTGCGATCTCTTTCAGTTTGGGTGTGGCGGATCTCAACTCTTCCGCGCGTGACAGCTCGCGCACATCGAACCACGCCTCGTTTTGTGGACGGGCTTCCCAAGATCGCGGGTGAGCGCGTCCGCACTCAGTCCCGCCAGCGCCGCGGTGGCCGCGCCTGTCTTGTCCGGTGCGGTTTTTCCGGTGCGCGGCACCGGAGCGGCGCGTGGCTTGACGCGCCACGGTGGGATCTCACCGGGTGCGAATTCACTCTTGTAGCCGGGGAAATCCGAGCCCGGGTAATAGTTGAGGATCTTTCCACTGGGGTAGTCCGCGCTCAGGACCCCACCCTGGCGGAAGGGGAAATTTACGCGGTAGTCTTCGCCGAGCACTGGATTGAGGGCCTTGATATACTTGTCGGGACCGACCAGATCTTCGAGACGACGGATCTCCGTGACGCCGTTTTCCAGAAAGTATTGGTCGGCGGCCGCGGCGAGCTGGCGGATGTTGCAGAGAACGGCCTTGTCGCGACTCGAGTTGCGGACTTTGTCGAAACTCGAGGTGATTCCGTAGAGAGGCGCCGCGAGGCCAAGGACGATGGCGGCCGTTTTGGCGGTGGATCTCCAGGCCGCGATTCGGGCCAGGGCCGCGGCCAGGATTGCCAGCGGTGTGGCGATGATCCAAAGCGCGCAGAAGAGCTGGGCGTCGCGGAGGTTTTGCACGACCGGTATGCGCCAGGCGTGCTGGTACGTGGCCCAGGCGACGGCGAAACCGGCGGCGAGCGAGAGAAAGGTGAGGGCGGAGGTTGGGAGACGGCGCATGATCAGGATGGGTTCATGGAGATCTGCGAAATCCGGGGGCCCGCGGAGATCATCGGTGCAAAAGATTGTTTCCGCCGGGCCGGATTTTTCTGACTCAATCCAGAAAAAGGCCGTCGGATTCACCACAAAGGCAAAGAGGCACAAAGTTTACCCGCTTTTGGCGGGGTCGATCCCCGAGCAATAACCCGGGAAATCGTCGCAGGCTGCGACGAAGCGGATCGAGGGTATCAATCCTTGCATAAGTTCATGCACCCCGTTGAACCGTCCACTTGTTGCACGGCCAAGAATCGCCGGATTGAGGGTAGGAAGATTTTGTTGGTAAGAACATTTTCCAGACCACGGAAAAGAATTTTGATTCTCTTCTGTGGTGTCACGTTCCGTTCCCCCGGTGCACCGCGGCCCGGATGAAGCTGAACGACCAGCTTTGCAGAGGCAGCATTGGTTGCTCTCCGAAAAATCTTCCTATCAACAAAATCTTCCTGCCAAATTTCCGGCGATGCTCATGAGTCGTCCCGAGGACCATGCGCTAAAAAGTTTTCTGACCTTCCTGCCTTTTTGATCCGGACATGCTCGACAGAAAGATTTTGGACAGGAAAATTTCCAGCACCCGCGCCGCGCCTGCGGGAACGAAATTCTTTGGGCAACCTCCCCCTCGGGAAAAAAAGGCCCGATGCTCGGCTTTTTTTGCCACCCCTTTTTTGCCAAAAGGATTGATGGTTTGTTCCCAATCCCCAACCAAGGCTGCCTTTATCTGCAGTGGCTGCGAAATCTGCGGTCAAAAAAATCTGAGGATTGAAAGTCGTCGCAAACACGCACGATTCGGGCGGATAGAGGAGCGGAGGCTGCGGAGAACGGGGAGTAGAAGCTCCGCTTGATCGACGCCGGGACTTCGCCGGGACGAAGCTCCGGCGCGGGGTGGGGGCGCCCCGCCTCCAATCATCGGTTCGTATCCGGATCCTGACGCCGGCCTACTTGCGCCGGGCTTCGCGGGCGTCGGCCCGCAAGGCATCCGCTTTCGCCGTCTCGCCGCGCGCGGCGTAGTAATCAGCGAGCGCGTCCAAAATTTCGGCGCGGCTCGCGGGCTGCGCGACGAGCGAACGTGAATCGGCCGCACGGGCTCGCTCCTCGGCGGCGATGGCTTGTTGCCGGAGGGCCGCGCGATACGCCTCGACGGTCTTTTGCTCGGAATAGCGGGCGCGCTCGAGCGTGGCGCGTTCCCGCAGGAACAGCCACGTGGCGAGTGTGAGGCCACCGACGAGCAGGATCGCGATCGCGCTGCCCGTGAGAAAGGCGACGCGGTGCCGGCGGATCAGCTTGCTCAAAACATAGAATGTGCCGGGGGCGGCGGCCATCACCGGCTCGTCATTGAGATGTCGCTCGAGATCGAGCGCGAGGGCGGCGGCGGAGTCGTACCGCCGCGACCGATCCGTCTCGAGGCACTTCATCACGATCCAGTCGAGATCTCCCCGGAGAGTCGCGTCGTGGGTCGAAGGGCGCGGTGGTTCGCGTTCGCAGATCGCGCGCCGTAATTCGTCGAGGCTGGCGGTGGAGCCGGGGGCGGCAAACGGGAGTCGCCCGGTCAGCAATTCGTAGAGCAGCACGCCCAGCGCGTAGACGTCGGTGCGCGTATCGATGTCGATGGCGCCGGCTCCCGCCTGTTCCGGGCTCATGTACGCGGGCGTGCCGATGAAGTGCTCGACGGCGGTGAACAGAGTCGCGTGGGTAAGCCGACCCTGCGTGGCCTTGGCAATTCCGAAGTCGATGACCTTGGGCACCGGAGCTCCGTCCTGGAGGGTGACGAGGATGTTCGACGGTTTGAGATCGCGATGAATCACGCCTTTCTGGTGGGCGTGTTGCACCGCACGGCAAACCTCGATGAACAGGTGCAGTTGCGCGCGGACGGTAAGCTGCTCCCGCAGACTGTACTCGGTGATGCGCACACCGCGGACGAGTTCCATCACGAAGAAGGGACGCCCGGTGGCGGTGGCGCCGGCGTCAAACACTCGCGCGATGCCGGGATGCTCCATCAGCGCGAGCGCCTGCCGCTCGACTTCGAAGCGCGCCACCACCGCGGCGGTGTCCATGCCGGGCTTGATGATCTTGAGGGCGACCTCGCGGCGGACGGGTTCGCGTTGTTCGGCGCGAAAGACCGTTCCGCACCCGCCTTCGCCGATTTTTTCGAGCAGTTGGAAATGCCCGATGCGGTCGCCGGATTTTTCGCCGATCGGCCGGGTCGAGTTCGAGGGGATCAGCGTCTCCGCCATGAAGGCGCCGGCCGCCGCGCGGTCATGCGCCGCGAGCATCGAGTCGAGATTGGCGCGGCGCGCCACATCGCCCGCGCAAACCGTGGCGAGATAGGCGGCACGTTCCCCGGGCGGGAGTTCGAGCGCGTGGGCAAACAACTCGTCGTCGTGAGGATTCATCGGGCGGGCGGGGTGACCGCGTTTCAAGTTTCGATCTCCCGAAACAGCCAGGCGCGGGCGTAGGCCCAGTCGCGTTTCGCGGTGGGTTCCGACACGCCGAGCACCTGGGCGGCTTCCTCGAGGGTGAGACCGGCGAAATAGTGCATCTTGACGACCTCGGCCTTGCGGGCGTCGTGCACGGCCAGGCGGTCGAGGGCATCATGCACGGCGAGCACCTGCGCGGCGGCCTCGGGCGTGGCGAGGGCGAGCAGCGGGTCGTCGACGTCGACGCGGACCTGCCCGCCGCCGTGGCGCAGGGCGTGTTTGCGCCGGGCGGACTCGACGAGGATTCGCCGCATGGCCTCGGCGGCGGCGCCGAAGAAGTGGGCGCGATTGTGCCAGGTGGGCTGGGCGTCGCCGCCGAGCCGCAGCCACGCTTCGTGCACGAGAGCGGTTGGCTGGAGCGTGTGTGCCGGGGATTCGCGCGCCATCTTGCTCGAGGCCAGGGCGTGCAATTGAGCGTAGACCAGCTCCAGGAGGCGGTGGTTGGCCGTGGCGTCGCCGGCTTCGACTTGTTGAAGCAGCAGGGTGATTTCTCCGGGTTGGGACACGGGGGGAGACGGTGGAGGTTGGCGCGGCAGGACGGATCCGATTGGGCGAAAGGTGGCACTCCGTTATCCACGTTCGCCGCGACGACGTCGAGCGGCAGTTCGCCGGTTGAGACGGCAAGCGGTGATGATTCTAGGTGGGGAAAGAAGAAATGGAGAACCGCCCCGGGTGGGGCGGTCGGCGCACGTGGCGAATGTCGACCGCGTCAGTTGGTTTGGCGTACCACCCAGCCAGTTCTTGCTGAAAAACAGAGACACGGCTTTCGTTTGAGCCGATGCGACGAAATGTATTTCCTCCTGTGCTCGCTCTTTGGTTTTGCGCGTTTCGCCTGGCTGCGCAATCCCTGCCCACGGCCCTAACGGTCGATCCGTCGATTCGCGAAGAGAGCCGGCAGTTTTACCGTACAATTTACGCTCGTTCCGAGGGGCTGCCGATGCAGTGGACGGGAAACGCGGCGACCGGCAGCGCGGGCGACACGTCGGCGGCATTCAAGGAAGCGGTCCGCGCGCGGATTAATTATTTCCGCGCCATGGCGGGGGTTCCCGCCGGAGTGGTGCTCAACTCCCTTTATAGCGCCAAGGCCCAGCAGGCCGCCTTGATGGTCAGCGCCAACAACCAGCTCAACCAAGCCCCACCCGCGTCGTGGACCTTTTTCACGACGGCCGGGGCCGAGGGTGCGGGTAATTCGAATCTTGTGCTCGGCGAGACCGGGGCGGAGAGCATTACCGCGCAATTGCGAGGCGACGGCGACAGCAACACCCACGTCGCCCACCGCCGGTGGCTCCTGTATCCGTGGACGCGCGCCATGGGCACCGGCGACGTCCCGGCCACCAGTAGTTTCAAATCAGCAAACGCTACGTGGGTCCTGGACACCGCGAATTTTTCCGGTCCGCGACCGATCACGCGCGATCCGTTTGTCGCCTGGCCGCCGAGCGGATTCATTCCCTATCAAGTCGTATTTCCCCGCTGGTCGTTCTCCTTTCCGGGGGCTGATTTCTCCGCGGCCACCGTCACGATGACCCGCGGCGATACGAGCATTCCGGTCCGGCTCGAAGCGGTTTCGCCAGGTGCCGGTGAAAACACGATTGCATGGGTCTACGACAATCTCGACGCGCGACTCGCGACCGTGCACCCGAAGCCCGCGGCGGACACGACTTATGCGGTGACAATTTCGGCGGTGCGCGGAAGCGGCGTGCCGGCGGTGTTTTCGTATAGTGTGACGGTGTTTGATCCGGAGAAGGCAGCAGGTGATCAGCGCTATCTGGCCCTTTACGGTCGATCCACGCCGTTGGTCGGAGTGGGCAATCCTTATAATTTCTTCAAGCCGGCTCTGGCGACTGCGGCAGAGTGGCGTGTCGTGCAGTTATCGGAATTTTCCAACGTGTTTGGTGCCGAGGGCGATCTCCAGGGGGTGCTGGTGTCGACGTCTGGCAGTTACAATGTACGGGACACGAGCCAGCCTGGTAATGGCGCGGCGGCGTACCGGCTCGTGCAGCAAACCGGTGAGCCGCAGATTCTGCTTCTTCCCGGCACCTATTTTTCACCCTTGGGCACACCTGGAGCACTGAGTTTTCGCAGCCGTTTGGGAGTATCCGCCGACCAAACCGCCCGCGTGCAGATCTCCTTGGATGACGGAGGCGCCTGGCGCGATATTTGGACTCAAGCGGGCGGGAATGCCGAAGTCGTCTATCGCACCAACACCGTCTCATTGGCCGAATTCGCCGGGAGAACCATTCGGTTGCGTTTTCTTTTATCGGGGCTGGGAACTGCGCGCATCGACCCGACAACCAGCTGGCTCGTAGACGACATCACGCTCGTGCGTACCCGGGTGATAACCACCGATGGGCCGGCGACCGTCGGTGCCGATGGGGTTTTCCGGTATACGCCGCCCGCCGTGGGGGCCGTCGGGCTGCAGGCGCGCGGTGTGACACCCGGCAATTATGCGCAGGAATGGAGTCTGGTCGTTCCGGTCGTGGCGGTTGCCGCCGATGGGGCCGGCGATCCGGGCAGGTTGGTCAACCTCTCGATCCGTGTCCAAGCCGGTACCGATGCCCAAACCTTGATCATGGGGCTTACCATCGGCGGTACGGGCACGGGTGGAAACAAGTCACTCCTCGTCCGCGGAGTCGGTCCGTCTCTCGCAGAATTTGGGGTGACTGGTTTTCTGACCGACCCTGTGATGGCCGTCCGTTCCGGTTCCTCCGTCCTCGCGGACAACGATAATTGGGGAAACAATGCCCAGGTGAGCGCGGCTGGAACCCAAGTTGGGGCCTTCCCGTTCGCGTCGACTTCGAGTCGGGACGCCGCGTTGGTGGTGATGCGTCCGGCGGGAGGGTATACGGTCCAGATTTCGGGGGTCGGGGGCACGACGGGCATCGCCCTAGCGGAGGCCTATGACGTGACGGCTCCCGGTGGATTTACGGCGACTTCGCCACGGCTGATAAACGTCTCCGCCCGGGCGCAGGTGGGTACCGGCGGAGAGGTGCTGATCGCCGGCTTTTCGATTGGGGGCACGAGCGAAAAGACGGTGTTGATTCGTGCGGTCGGCCCGGCGCTGGCGGTGTTCGGAGTGGACGGCTATTTGGTTGACCCCAAACTCGAGCTCTACTCTTCCGGCGGCAACTTGCTCGGGGAAAACGATAACTGGCCGCTCTCGAGTGCGATGGCTTTTGCAACTGGCTATGTCGGTGCATTCGAACTTCCGATGGGCTCGCGCGACGCTGCTCTCATTGCCACACTCCGCCCCGGGAGCTACACGGTCCAAGTCAGCGGTGTGCTTGGCACGACTGGTGTCGGTCTCGTCGAGGTCTACGAGGTGTTTTGAAGTGCGGCAAACACGTAGCGGAGAAAAAGAAAGTTGTGAGCGGCAATTCCGAGAGCACCATTCCTCTAAAATGAGCAAGGCAGGATTCCAAGTATTTCACGCGTGGAGGAAGGCCGTAATCGGTCTCCTCACGGTGGTTTGGGGCCAGATGGCTCTGGCTCAAACGACGCCTCCGGTGATCAACGTGGCCGGTGCGAATGGGACAGTGTTTAACTCGTGGCTGAAGGCGGATGGCACACCGTTCTTGGACCCGGTGAAAGACAATCAAACGGGCTTGATGCGCGCTGATTTCATGGGGATCGCGGCGGGAGCCACGGGTTTTTCCTCGGTCCCGACCAGTAATGTCGCGAGTACGCTGATGGCGGCGGGCACGATCGGCGGGGCGGACAGTCTCGTATTCCGATATCGAATGACCGATACCAGCAGCCAAACTTACCTGGGATCGTCGGTCTCCGTGGGTATTTCATTTAAGGACCTGGTGCTCGCCCCCACGGATCCGTTGTACAAACTCATTCAGATTTATGTGACCATCGACTCGACCAACAAGGGTACCGTGCTGTTTTTTCAGGGAGGCGGTTCCGGTGCGAATGACGGACCGAATACGACGACCGTCGATGCCGGCGCCTTCGCCGCCACGGTAAATGCGGACGCGAATGCGACCAACAACGTGTACACTCAGGCGGCCCCGTTGACGCTGACCTCGGGGACAAACTGGAGTTACCAGGCGGTGACGGCCGTCGGCGAAACCAATTATGATCGCACGGCGACAAACGGGACTGATATCAACCAGTACGTCACGTTTGCGGTTAAGTTCAGTGATTTGAACAACGCGGTACGGGCGATCACCGGCAATACCTCATTCTCGATGGGATATACGAGCGAGATGGCGTTTGTGGGCTGGTCGTCAACCCAGGTCCAGGCGATCAATCAGGATGTCAATGGATTGACCGGGCTGCCAGTAGCCGGAGCGGGAACCTGGTCTTCACTGGGGGCATTTACCGAGTATGTCGAAGCGTCCGGCTTGAAAAAACCGATCCCGGAGGCCTCGACCGTGGCTCAGGTCGGAGCCTTGTTGCTCATTGGTCTTGCTGGTGGCTACTATCGGCGGCGAAAGAGTGTCGCCCCTGTGCGGGCCACGGGCGCGATCAATTGATGACAAATTTTTCCGCCGTGGGTTTTGCAGCCGGCAACACCCCAATGTGGGACCTGATCGTGTCGCGGTAGTTTTTCTGCGCGTCCCACCGCATGAACCGTCCGCTCTATTTCCTCGCCGATTTGGCGCGATTGCCAATCGCGCTGATCACATGGAATTGGCGCAAGTCGAGGTACCAGATGAGGGGTGCGCGCGGACGCTGTCCGTGCCAGCACCCCAGCGATTCGGGCAAGGCAGGTGAGACGGGCTGTGATGCCTGTTTGGATTGGAACAAGCCGCGGCGTTTCCGGTGGGTATGTCCCTTGCTGATTCCGGGCGAGCATGGCTGGCATTGTTCGGCCGACGCGGCGCAGGTTCGGCCGTTTTGGTTCCGGGCGGCCATGATTTTTGCGGGAGGCGTGCTGGCGCTCCACGTGGCGGTGACCGGAGCAGTGTGGATGGCGTTCCGCGGGACCGGGGTGGACGAAATTCGATGGATCGATGTCGGCTGGCCGGGGCGCTGGGAGGAGATTCCGAAGGCGCGCGCGCGATTTTTCTCCGTCCGGGTGGCCAAGTTGCTGCAGGAGACGGACCTCGTTGGCACCGAGTTATCTTTGCGCAGCGCGTTGACGTTGGAGCCGAATAACTATGAGGCGGCGCTGTTCTTGGGCCATCTGAAACAGTACCAGCAAAACTATGCGAACAGTGACGCTGTCTTCCGGCGGCTCTGGGACCAATTCCCGGATCGCCGACAGCAGACCGCGCTCGCCTGGCACGATGCCCTGCTCATTCGTCAGCGCTATCCGGAGCTCGCCGAGCTCTGTCTGCGCATGGCCGCAATCCCTTCCGCCGAGTCCCCGGCATGGTTGAAAACGCTGCTTTTTTCCCTGCGCCTCGGACAAAACGCCCCCGATTTTGTCCAACGGAATACCGATCTCATCGGTGGTTTGCCCCGAGCCACCCGGACCTTGATTTTGACTGAAGCCTCACTGCAACGCGGTCCGTCTCGCGGCGCGGTCAACGATTTGTGGGAGTCGGGCTCCGGTGTCGTAAACCCCGTATTGATTCTCGAGTATGTCGGGCAATTGCTGCGGTTGAATGAATCCCGCCGCGCCACGACATTTCTTCGCCGCGCCGCGCCGGATTTGACGGCATTCGACCGTGTTTTTTGTCAAATGCTGATTGATCAGGCATCGGGTGACGCGGCCCTTGTGCGGATCGACTATGACGAATTGCTCAAGCTTCCCCTGACCTCATCGAACCTGGATCGGCTGGCGGCCTGGCTGATCGAGCATCCGGATCGCCGTTCGTACGACCGGCTGGAGCGGTTGCTGCAGGACGCGGGAAACCGGCGGGTGCTGTTAGGAGGGGAAATGTGGGTTGCCGCGTTGATTAATGACGCGCGCACCGAGGCGCTCGCATGGTCGCAGTACAGCTCGCGGCAATTTGGCCTCAGACTCCCTCGAATCGAAACGGTGGATCTTCTTTCAGACGACATGACCGTTGCCGCTACCATTCCGCGCATCATCGCGACCGCAGGTCTGCCACGGGAAGTAATCTTCAGTCTGCTGCAGCGATCTGCGTCAGCCAAACGCGTGCGCGCGGAGGGCGCTCCCACACGGTGAGGCAGACGGAGTTGGTCCGCCCGGCCTACCATCTGACGGGCTTCGACGGTTCTACGGATGACGTGGTGCACTCTATTGTGCCCGCCGGACCGGTGATGCGTCGCCACGCGATGTGCTTGCCCGGCGCCGCGGATTGACAAACGTTCGCCGCCGCCACCCCTCCCCATGAATCTCTCCCGCACCCTGGGTTTTGCACTTCTTCTCGCCGCATTGTTGACCCCGCTATCGGCCGCGGCGGCCGCCGGCAACGACTGGCCGGCGTGGCGCGGGCCCACGGGGGACGGACACGCCGCCGCCGGGCAAAACGTACCAGTAAAGTGGAGCGAGACGGAGAATGTCGTCTGGCGCACGCCGATTCGCGGGCGCGGGCACAGTTCGCCCACCGTCGTTGGCAATCGCGTTTACCTCGCCACGGCCGAGCCCACGGCGCAGGAGCAGCTCGTGCTCTGCCTCGATCGCGCCACCGGAAAACCCGTCTGGGAAACCGTGGTGCACCGCGGCCACCTCGAGTCAAAGGGGCACCGCAACAACTCGGCCGCCTCGTCTTCGGTGGCCTGGGATGGCGAGCGGCTTTACATCAACTTTCACAACCACCAGTCCGTGCACACGACCGCCCTCGATCCCGCGGGGAAGATCCTCTGGCAGCAGCGCGTGGCGGATTTTGTGATGCACCAGGGATTCGGTTCCTCGCCGGTGGTGCATGAGTCGGTGGTGCTGGTGACCGCCGATCACAAGGGGGGCGGCAAAGTGGCTGGGCTGGACAAACGCACGGGGAAGATCGTGTGGCAGCATGACCGCCCGAAGATCGCCAACTACGCGTCGCTGGCCGTGCTGCAGGTGGCCGGGCGAACGCAGGCGGTGCTGGCGGGCTGCAATCTCGTCACCAGCTTCGAGCCTTTGACCGGAAAGAAACTGTGGGAGATGGACGGCTCGACGGAGGAGACCGTGGTGACGGCGGTGACGGATGGACGCCGGGTGTTTGTGGGTGGAGGGTATCCGAAAAACCATCTCGTCGCGATCGAGGCCGATGGCTCGCGCCAGGTCGCCTGGCAGAACGGCAACCGGGTGTATGTGCCGTCGATGCTCGTGCGCGAGGGTCATGTGTATGCCGTGCTCGATGCGGGGCAGGCCGTGTGTTTCAAATCCGACACCGGCGAGGAGCGCTGGCGGGAAAAGGTGGACAAGGATTTCTACGCGTCGCCGGTGATGGTGGGCTCGTTGATCTACGCCACGAGTTTGCGCGGCGTGACGTCGGTCTTTGAAGCGACGCCGGAGCATTTCAAGCTGATCGCGCAAAACCAGCTGGGCGACGAGGCCTTTGCGTCTCCGTCGATCTGCGGGAATCGGATCTACCTGCGCAGTTCGAAAAAAGGGGACACTCGCCAGGAGTACCTCTGGTGCGTCGGGCAGTGATGGGGGAGATTGGCGTGCTTTTGAGGCACCTGGCCCGGGTATATCGCACTGCGGCTCAGGGCCGCAACCAAAGCGAGCTGCGAAACCCATCGTTCTCGCAATCGTTCCTCGTTTTCGCCCGATTGAGAGAACGATTACGAGAACGAGGAACGCGAACGATTCGCGCATCACGAAGATCGTCGCGAACGGGACCGAGCTGAAGGACCTCCCACAGATTTAGAAAGGCCACAGATGCTGAGTCGGAAATCAGACCATCTGCGGTCTTTCTGAATCTGCGGGAGGCCTCGTCGGGAGATTTCCTGTGCGCACAAAGACGCAGAGAAAGCACGGAGGCGACAGCGCCCAGGGACCCGGCCTGTAGATCGTGTTCTTTTGTGATCCCGTCTTGTGCCGGGCCCATCATATCGTTTGATTGGCGGCTTCCCACCCCGCTCTGCGGGATCCTCCACCCCAGATTTGAATTGTCGATGACTTGGAATTTTCCTCGGACGTTTTGCCTGCTGGCCCGGCGTGCTCGCGTCGGCCTGTTCGCGCTCCTGTTGGCCGGATTGCCCGCCGTCGCCATCGCGGCGGCGCCGCCCAAGCAGGAGGTCGTCGATCCCAACGCTCCCATCAGCTATTGGAAACAGGTGCGCCCCATCTTCCAGGCCAATTGCCATGGTTGCCACCAACCCGCCAAGAACAAGGGCGGCTATGTGATGACGGAGTTCCACCGGCTGATCGGTGGCGGCGACAGCGGCGAGAAGGCCATTATTCCCGGGCAGCCCGACGTCAGCGCCATGGTCGCGGCAATTACGATCAAGGACGGCGAGGCCGACATGCCCAAGGACAAGACGCCCCTCGCCGTTGATGAGGTGGCATTGATCGCGAAATGGATCGCGCAGGGTGCGCTCGACGATACGCCGAAAAACGCCGTCCAGCGCATCGATGAAACCCATCCGCCCGTTTACCTGCGTCCGCCGGCCGTCACGTCGCTCGACTATTCACCCGACGGAACCCTCCTCGCGGTCGCCGGATTTCACGAGGTGATCCTCCATCGGGCGGACGGCACCGGCATCGTGGCGCGGCTGATTGGATTGTCGGAGCGCATCGAGTCGGTGCGCTTCTCGCCCGACGGAACCTTGCTCGCGGTGGCCGGCGGCCTGCCCGCCCGCATGGGCGAGATTCAGATTTGGAGCGTCGCGCGGCGCGCGTTGCAGATCTCGGTGCCCGTCGGCTACGACACGGTCTACGGGGTGAGCTGGTCGCCCGATGGCAAGCTGGTCGCGTTCGGTTGCCCCGACAACAATGTGCGCGCGATCGACGCCGCGACCGGCGAGTTTGTGCTGCAACAGGGATCGCACAACGACTGGGTGCTCGACACCGTGTTCAGCCAGGACGGCAAGCACCTCATCTCCGTCGGCCGCGACATGAGCACCAAGCTCACCGAGGTCGAGACGCAGCGCTTCGTCGACAACGTCAGCTCCATCACGCCCGGTGCCCTGCGCGGCGGGCTGCATGCCGTGGCGCGTCGCCCTGGTCGCGACGAGGTGTTGATCGGCGGCGCGGATGGTGTGCCGCAGGTCTATCAGGTGTTTCGACAGACCAAGCGCCGCATTGGCGACAACGCGAATCTCCTGCGGAAGTTTCCACCGATGGAGGGTCGCATCTTCGCCGTGGATTACAGCCACGATGGCAGGCTCATCGCCGCGGCCAGCAGTTTCAACGGCCGCGGCGCGGTGAACATCTACACGGGCGAGTTCGACGCCAAGATTCCGGAACTGCTCCTCAAAGCCTACGCCGACAAGATCGCCAGCGCCTACTCGAAGGAGGAAAAGGCCGAGGTCGAGCGCTTCACCACCGCCGAGGTCAAACTCCTCGCCGAAACGAAACTCACCGGGGGCATGTACGCCCTCGCGTTCCACCCGGATGGCCAGACCATCGCCGCGGCCGGTGAAGACGGCCGGGTGCGGCTCATCCGCACCACCGATGGCACCGTGGTGAAGGAGTTTGTGCCCGTGCCGGTGAGCGGCACGCAGGTCTCGCGCGCCGAAGCCGTCCCCGCCACCCGACGCGAATGAACATGACCAGATGCTCCGATGCCTCGCGTGCCGAAACTCAGCGAAGGCGGGTAGGGCCCGACCTCCGGGCGGGCTGTCTGGGGTCCGCGCACTTTCCCGGCCCGCCCGGAGGTCGGGCCCTACCATCATGCCACCGTTTCCGTGCCGTTGAATTACCCTTTTCCCGAATGAAGCTCCCATGCCTTTTGCTCTGCGCCGCACTCTCGGCGCCCCCCTCGTTCGCGGCTGCCACAGCCATGAAGGCAGCCGCGACACCGGTGGCGAAGGAGACTTTGCCACCCGGGGTGAGAATCGTGGCGCTCGAGGTCGCGCCGGCCGCTGTAAAACTCCACGGTTGTTTCGACGCGGTGCAATTGCTCGTGACCGCGAAATTCGCGGGGGGTGAAACGATGGATGTGACCCGGCTCGCCACCTACGAAACCGCCGGCCCGATCGGCGCCGTCACCGCGACCGGGCAGGTGAGCCCGCTCGCCGGCGGCAAGACCCGGTTGACCGTAAAACTCGCCGGCCAGGTGGCGACCGTCGCGCTCGAGGTCGTGGACTTCGATTTGAACCAGAAGGTCGATTTCATCCGCGACGTGAACCCGGTGATCGCGCAGCTTGGGTGCAGCGCCGGCGCGTGTCATGGGGCGAAGGATGGCAAGGTCGGCTTCAAGCTCTCGCTGCGCGGTTACGATCCGATCTTCGACGTGCGCTCGCTCGTCGACGACCACGCCGGCCGCCGGATCAACTTCGCGTCGCCGGACGATTCGCTCATGCTGCTCAAGGCCACGGGCGCCGTGCCACACGAGGGCGGACAGCGCACGAAACTCGACGACAAATATTATCGCATCCTCCGCGCGTGGATCGCCGACGGCGCGAAGCTCGACGTCACCGCGCCCCGGGTGGCGCGGATCGAGGTCACACCCCAGAACCCGGTGTTGCAGGCCATCGGTTCGAAGCAGCAGATGCGCATCATCGCCACCTACGCCGACGGCCGGCAGCGCGATGTCACCGCCGAGGGCTTCATCGAGTCCGGCAATCAGGACGTGGCGGTCACCGAGCGCGGCGGGCTCGTCAGCACGCTGCGACGCGGCGAGGCCCCCATTCTGGCGCGTTACGAGGGCAACTATGCCGCAACCACTGTCACGGTGATGGGTGATCGCTCGGGCTTCGTGTGGAGCGAACCGGAGAAATGGAACAAGATTGACGAGTTCACGGCCGCGAAGTGGCAGCGCCTGAAAATTCTCCCGTCCGGGCTGTGCAGCGACGAGGACTTCCTCCGGCGTGTCACGCTCGATCTCACCGGCCTGCCGCCAACGGCGGCCGAAGTGCGTGAGTTCCTCGCCGACACCCGGGCGACCCGGGTGAAACGCGACGCGGTGATCGACCGCCTGATCGGCGCGCCCGACTACGTGGACCACTGGTCCAACAAGTGGGCCGACCTGCTCCAGGTTAACCGCAAATTCCTCGGAGAGGACGGCGCGAAGCTGTTTCGCGAGTGGATCCGCCAGGAGATCGACGCCAATACGCCGTACGACCAGTTCGCCAAAAAGATCCTCACGGCGACCGGCTCCAACCGCGAGAACCCGGCGGCAAGTTATTACAAGGTCCTCCGCACGCCGGCGGAGACGATGGAAAACACCACCCACCTCTTCCTCGCGACGCGCTTCAACTGCAACAAGTGCCATGACCATCCGTTCGAGCGCTGGACGCAGGATCAGTATTACCAGCTCTCCGCCTACTTCGCGCAGGTGGATTTGAAAAAGGATCCCGCGGGCGGCAACAAGACCATCGGGGGGACGGCGGTGGAGGGGGCGAAGCCGCTCTACGAAATCGCCTACGACAAGACCGAGGGCGACGTGAAGCACGACCGCACGGGACAGATCACGCCGCCGGAGTTTCCGTATCTCACGAAATTCGCCCCGCCGCCGGAGAAATCGACGCGTCGCGAGCAGCTCGCCGAGTGGATGACTTCGCCGGACAACCGCTACTTCGCGCTGAGCTACGTCAACCGGATGTGGGGTTACCTCCTCGGCGTCGGTCTCATCGATCCGCTCGACGACATCCGTGCCGGCAATCCGCCCTCGAATCCCGAACTGTTGCACTGGCTCACGCAGGAATTCGTGCAAAGCGGCTTCGACGTGCGCCGGCTCCAGCGCCTCATCACCCGGTCGCGCACCTATCAACTGACGCTGGCCACGCACCAGTGGAATGCCGATGACCGCACGAACTATTCCCACGCGATGGCGCGCCGCCTGCCGGCCGAGGTGTTGTTCGACGCCGTGCTCCGCGTCACCGGCTCGATCCCGAATTTTCCCGGCGTCAAAGCCGGGATGCGCGCCGCGCAGCTGCCCGACTCCGCGATCGACGTGCCGAGCGGGTTTCTCGCCAGCCTTGGCCGGCCGGTGCGCGAATCCGCCTGCGAGTGCGAGCGCAGCGGCGACCTCGGGCTCGGCTCCGTGATGGCGCTCCTCAGCGGCCCCGCTGTTTCCGGCGCGATCAACGATCCACAGAACGAGCTCGCCAAGCTCGCCGCCGGCCCCACCGACGACCGGACGGTGATCGACGAGATCTTTCTCCGCACCCTCAACCGTCATGCGACGGAAAAGGAAACCGTCGCGACGCTCGCCGCGTGGAATACGATCGAGGGCGAAAACACGAAACTTGCCGCGGAGCTCGCGCAACGCGAGGAGTGGTGGGCGCCCGTGTACGGGCGGAAGCAGCGGGAGCGCGAACAAGCCGTGGTCACCGCCGCCGCGGCCGTGGCGGCACGGACCGTGGAAATGGCACCCCAGATCGCCGCAGCCGAACTGAAGCGCGACGAGAAGATTGCCGCGGAAGCCAAGGCTTTCGCCGCCTACGAGGAGATCCTGCCGGCGAAGCTGGTGGAATGGGAGGCGACCCTCGATGCCGCCCGCCTCGGCACCGCCTGGGTGCCGCTCGACGTGCAGAAGGCGACCGCGAACAATCTGATCAAGTTGAACAAGCTCGACGACGGCTCCTATCTCGCGTCGGGCCCGTCGGCGAATTTTGTCGACTACAATATTGCCGCCGAGACGAAGCTCGCCGGCATCACCGGAATTTTGCTCGAAGTGCTGCCCGACGAAAGCCTCCCATCCTCCGGTCCGGGTCGCAGCGCGGGGAATTTTGTCCTCACCGAAATCTCACTGCGGTGGACCGACAAGGAGGCGAAGGCGCCGTCGGTCGAGGCTCCGTTCAAGGAGGCGCGGGCGGATTTTTCCCAGAACAATTTCGACGTGAAGACCGCGATCAACGGCAAGGCCGAGGGCGGCCGCGACGGCTGGGGCGTGGGCGGCAGGGTCGGCGAACCGCACTACGCGCGTTTCGCGCTGCGCGAGCCCATCGGCGGTGCAGAGGGCTCGACACTGAATATCCTCCTGCAGCAGCAATTCCGTGAAAATTTCTCCATCGGCCGCTTCCGACTCTGGGCGACCGCGTCGTCCGCACCGCTCGAGCTTGGTCTCCCGGAAACGGTGCAGGCGGGCCTGAAGACGCCCGCGGCTGAGCGCACCGCCGCGCACAAGGACGCAATCGCCGCGTATCACCGCGAGACTGACGCGGGCCTGCTGAAGAGGCGGCAGGCGGTCGCCAAGGCGAAGCTGCCCGTGCCGGAGGACCCCAAGCTCAAGGAACTCAAGGCCGCGCTCGTCGCCGCCGAGTTGCCGGTCGCGATCGACCCGAAGCTCGCCCAGCTCCGCGCCGACGCCGCGATGAGCGGGAAACAATTCGCCGAGAAACGCCTCACGGGCGCCCAGGATCTCGCCTGGGCGATCATCAACAACCCGGCCTTCTTGTTCAATCGCTGATCCTGAAAAACCAGACGAAGTTAACCGCTAATCTTCGCTAATATCCGCTAATTGAAATAACCCTGGCACCAAGGACCGCGTCCGCAGTTTGCCGATTAGGCAAAGCCCGCACACTTCCGCCCTGCCTTTCTACTCCGAAAAATCAGCGCAGATTGGCGTTTCCCCTCTCCGAACTCCCCTTCTCTCCGTCTCTCCCTCTTCCGCATCCGACTCCCAACCCAAAAGGCCCCGCCATGATCCGACTCCCCGGTGGATTCAATACCGATCTCTGCGACACCCATGCCAAGCTGACGCGCCGCGATTTGCTGCGCCTGGGCGGCTCCAGCATCCTTGGCCTCTCGCTCGGCCAGATGCTGGGCCTCAACGCTCGCGCCAGCACCGCATCCGCCACTCGCGGCGGCCCCGGCTGGGGCAAGGCCAAGAGCGTCATCATGGTTTACCTTCAGGGCGGACCGTCGCATCTCGATCTCTGGGACCCGAAGGAAAACGCGCCGGAAAAAATCCGCAGCTCGTTCAAGCCCATCGCGACGAAAATTCCGGGCATCAACTTCACCGAGATCATCCCGCAACTCGCGAAGGTGAACGACAAGTTCACGATGATCCGCTCTATGAGCTACACGCCCAACGGGCTCTTCAACCACACCGCGGCGATCTACCAGATCATGACCGGCTACACGACCGACAAGGTCAGCCCATCCGGCCAGCTCGAGCCGCCCAACGCGAAGGATTTCCCCAACTTCGGCTCCAACATCGTGCGTCTGAAACCGGTCACCGAGCCGATGCTGCCGTTCGTGATGCTGCCGCGCCCGCTGCAGGAGTCGAACGTCATCGGCAAGGGCGGCACCGCCGGGTTTCTGGGCAAGGCGTTTGATCCGTACACGCTTTACCCCGAGGGCGACGATCTCGACATGACCAAGATGGACCGCCTCAAGACCGAGGACCTCAAGCTGCCGCAGGAGGTGTTCGCCATGCGCCTTGAGCGCCGCGCCCGCCTTCGCGAGTCGATTGAGGCGGCGATGCCCGAAATCGAGAAGGCGACCGCGTCGTACAACCTCGACGAATACTACCAGCGCGCGCTGAACCTCATCGTGTCGGGCCGCGCGCGCGAGGCCTTCAACCTCGCCGCCGAGGGCGAGAAGCTCCGCGACCGTTACGGTCGGAATACGTTCGGCCAGAGCCTGCTGCTGGCCCGCCGCCTCGTCGAAGCGGGCACCCGCGTCGTCGAAGTCATCTGGCCCAAGGTGGCCAATTCCGACAACCACTCGTGGGATCACCATGTCGGCCTGACCGAGCGCATGAAAGGGAAGTCCGGCCCGATGCTCGACCAGGGCCTGAGCGCGCTTTTCGAGGATCTCGATCAACGCGGCCTGCTCAGCGAGACGCTGGTGGTGGCGCTCGGTGAATTCGGCCGCAGCCCCGAACGCGGGGTCAGCACCTCCGGCAACAACAACAGCGCCGACGGCCGCGACCACTGGCCGTATTGCTACACGAGCATCATCGGGGGCGCGGGGATCCGGCGCGGCTACGTCCACGGCGAGTCGGACAAGACCGCGTCGAGCCCGGTGAAGGATCCGGTGCATCCGACGGAGCTGCTCGCGACGATCTATCATGCCTTCGGCATCGATCCGGAGACGATTGTCTACAACCACCTGAATCAACCCCGCGAGCTGGTGAAGGCGAAGGCGGTGACGAAGCTGTTTGGATGAGAGGCGGCGAAGTTCCGCGCCGTTCGGAGGGCTGCGCTTCGTCGCAGCCGAAGATCGATTTCCCAATCCCGGCGCTGACAAAGCAGCGCCCTCCGAAAATTGGAAAACGCCCTCCGCTTGGTTCGGAGGGCTGCGTCCGAGACCCTGAGCTTGTCGAACGGGCTTCGTCGCAGCCGCGTTTCACCCCAAATTTGGGTATAGCCGGACTTTGCGCTCGCTCCATGCAGCGTCGAAATCAATGCATGGCCGACTTTTTTCCCCAGCGCCGACATCCGCCACATCTGCCTCTAGGCGAGCGACCCAACCAATCGGCGATCGTGTTTCTCAGTGTCTGCACCGATCGCCGACGTTTGTTGCTGGCGAAACCGGATGTCATGCCTTTGCTCGAAGAAGTCTGGAAACGAGCCGAAACCTGGTGGGTTGGCCGTTACGTGTTGATGCCGGACCATCTCCACCTGTTCTGCACCCCGTCCGGTCCGGAGGCACCGGCCCTGACCGCGTGGGTAAAGTACTGGAAGGCGATGGCGGCAAGACGCTGGCCCCGACCGGAAGAGCAACCGATCTGGCAGCAGGGTTTCTGGGACCGGCAACTGCGGGGCGGTGAACATTACAACCAGCGTTGGAATTACGTTCGAAACAACCCCGTCCGGCACGGTCTGGTGGGCGATGCGGACGACTGGCCCTACCAGGGCGAAATGAACGTGTTTCGATTTCACGATGGCTGAATTGGCATGGGGACGGCGCTGACGAAGCTCTTCGACGAGCTCAGGGTCTCGAATCTGCCGGGGGACAGCGCCGTCCGAGACATGACCTGTGGCCTGTCTGTTTCGGAGGGCTGCGCTTCGTCGCAGCCGAAGATCGATTTCCTAAACGCGGCGCTGACAAAGCAGCGCCCTCCGAAATCGGAGACGAAGTTCCGCCCGGCTCGGAGGGCTGCGCTTCGTCGCAGCCGAAGATCGATTTCCCAATCCCGGCGCTGACAAAGCAGCGCCCTCCGAGATGCGGAGTGTAGGTTTGCCAACCAGCCTGTGCCTGGTGTGGAGTGCATCGCATGAATCGGTTCATCTTCCGGCGGCCGCTTCTCGCATCACTTTTTGGCAGCGTCAGCCTCGCGGTGAGTCTGTTGACTGCGTTTCAGCCCGCCGCCCGCGCCGCGGCAGCCTCCGCCGCTCCGGCGTCGTTGATCGCGTCACCGGAAGCCGGCTGGCCGCAGTTCCGCGGGCCGCGCCGCGATGGAGTCAGCGACGAACGCGGCCTGCTGCAATCCTGGCCGGAAGGTGGTCCGAAGTTGCTCTGGTCGGCCACCGGAATGGGGCGCGGCTTCTCCTCGCCGATCATCGTCGGCGGCCGGCTCTACGTCACCGGAGACTTCGTGGAGGAGTTGCGCATCCTCGCCCTCGACCTGTCGGGCAAACCGCTCTGGAACGTCACCAACGGAGCGTCATGGCTGAATCAATACCAGGGCGCCCGCGCGTCGGTGACCTTCAGTGCCGGGCGGATTTTTCACGAAAACGCCCACGGGCGCGTGGCGTGTTTCGACGCGACCACCGGAAAGGAGCAGTGGGCCGTCGATCTGCTCCAACGCTTCCGCGGCGAGAACATCACGTGGGGGCTCGCCGAGTGTCTGCTCGTGGATGAACGCGCCGTGTACGCCACCGCCGGGGGACGCGACGCGCTGCTCGTGGCGTTGGACAAGAAAACCGGAGACGTCCTCTGGCAGAGCGCGCCGTTCTTCGACTCCGAGGGCGACGCGTCGCTGGAAAACGCCGGCTATGCCGCGCCCATTCTGGTGCGCTTCGCCGGCCGCCGTCTGCTCATCGGCTGTTCCCTGCGGCATTTGTTTTGTGCCGATGCCGAGACCGGCAAGATCCAATGGACGCGGCGGAGGCCGACCTCGTATTCCGTGCTGGCCATGGCGCCTGTCTTGGTGGGCGACGCGGTGTTCGTCGCCGCGCCGTTCGGACCGCCCGGCCGGCTCTATCGGCTCGTCGCTCCGCCGGGGCGCGACGGACCGGTGGGCGTCGAGGAGTTGTGGTCAACCGAACTCGACACCTGCCAGGGCGGAGTGGTGCACGTCGACGGCCGGCTTTTCGGAGCGTTCTATCCCCGCCCCAAGGGATGGGCCGCCGTGGAGGCGGCGACCGGCCGGACACTCTACGAAGCGCCGGATTTGGTCAAAGGGGCCGCGACGTGGGCGGACAACCGGCTCTACGCCCTGAGTGTGGACGGCTGGATGCAGCTCGTGCATCCCGCCGCCACGCAATTCGAGGTCAAGGGACGTTTTCAACTCGCTCCCGCCCGCGACCGCGATGCCTGGGCCCACCCGGTCATCCACGACGGCCGGCTGTATCTAAGATACCACGACACCTTGTATTGCTACGACATCCGCGCCGGCCGGTGAACGGAGTCATTTTCCTGATTTCTAGTGTGCCGACCGCAAAGTAGCGTGACAAGTAGCGGCGAGCGCCAGCGAGTGGAGCGCGCCGGTGGTCCACTCGCTGGCGCTCGCAGCTGCACGTCACGAAAGTTATTGGTCGCGCCACTAGTGCGATCAATGAGACAAACAGGTGGTCTCTACGTTTGGAGAGTGAGACAAAGGGCGATCCTCAAGTCGACGGTTCTCGGATCAGGATATTTGAAACTGTCGTCGGCCCCTTGAGATCCGGGCCGGTCAGGGCGACTGCGGCGACGGACGATTCTGGCAGTGATACAGCACGTACCCGAGGCCGGCGCCGAAGCCGAGTCCGTGCGCGGCGCCCCAGAGCAGCTGGCCGGCGGACTTGCCGACCAGGGCGTAGAGTTCCCCTCCGAGGTAATAACCGACGCTGTGCAGCGCGAACAGCACCGAGAAAAGCCGGAAGGTGCCGCCTTGGCTCCCGAAGGCGCGTTGCAGGAGCCACGTCATCGCCAGCAAACCGGCCAAGGCGCCATATAGGTCGGCGCGATATTTTCCCTTCAGCCCGAACCAAAAGGCGCACCAACAGACGGCATAGACGAGAAAGACCAACGCAAAACACGCCGGGAAACGTTTCCACGCCCCGGGCTGCGCCACCAACCGGCTCAGCGCCAGTCCGGAGAGTCCGATGTAGACCAACGCGGTGGTCGCGTACATTGCGCCGGCTCCCGGCACCAGACGGAAGGCCCAAATCGAGTAGGCCAGCAAACTGACCGCGCCAAAGCTCACGCTGCCATAAACGATGGAGAACGGCAGGCCGGGCGCTTTGGATTCCGCGGGTGCCCCGGAGCCAGGGACGCTAGAGGGGGCGAGTCCGAAGAATTTCATGGGATGAAGTGGTCAGGGGCGCCGAACAGTTTGGTCCGGGAGATCTTCATGCGTCAGGCGGGGAGCGCAAGACGCGTAACGATACCTGCGGAGATGAAAACTTCGTCCCCCGCGTGGCCACCCTCGGGCATGTTTCGCGGCCTTACGGCCAAACGACCGCTCCGCGGTCGGGCTTCGTCCGGTATCGTACGCGGCCTTCCTGCCACCAAACCTCCGCAGTCGAAGGTGGGCGGGAACCGGTTTCGCAGGCGAACCACCGCACCCTCACGGCGACGACAAAGCATCGCCCTCCGATCCGAAACCCGTGCTTCGGAGAGCTGCGCTTCGTCGCAGCCGGAAATCGATTTCCGAAACCCGGCGCTGACAAAGCAGCGCCCTCCGAGACATGGGGTGCGGTTCCGCTTGCTTCGGAGGGCTGCGCTTCGTCGCAGCCGTGGGTGGATCGCCGCCCCGACGAAAATCCGCCCTAAACGCGGGTTGCGGAATCGTCGTAACGACGTTCCATTATCCCGCCATGCCACGCTGCAACCCCATTTGCCCTCTCTTGTTCAGCCTCGGCCTGACGATGCTGTCCGCCCCTCCCACCCGGGCCGACGACTGGCCGCAATGGCGCGGGCCGGAGCGCGATGGAGTCTGGCGCGAGACAGGGATCGTCGCGTCGTTCGCCAGCGCCGAGTTGAAACCGGCCTGGACCGCGGCGATCGGGCCGGGTTACAGCGGGCCGACGGTGGCGGGGGAGCGGGTCTTCCTGACGGATCGCGTGACGACGCCCGAGCCGCAGGAGCGGGTGTTGTGCTTCGACCGGACGACCGGCCGGCCGCTATGGACGCAGGCGTACCCCTGCGTGTATCGTGACATCGATTACGCGCTCGGGCCGCGCGCCGCGGTGACGGTGGCGGATGGTCGCGCATTTGCCTTCGGGTCGATGGGGCACGCGCACGCGCTCGATGTGACCGACGGCCGGGTGCTGTGGCAGCGGGATCTCGCCGCGGACTTCAAGGCAGGCATCAACGTCTGGGCCGTCACCGCCGCGCCGTTGGTCGTGGGCGACCTCGTGATCTTTCAGATCGGCGGCCAGCCGGACGCGTGTTTGGTCGCGCTCGACGTGAAGACCGGGCAGGAGCGCTGGCGCGCGCTGGATGGCAAGGCATCCTACTCCGCCCCGCGCCTGGTCCGGCAGGGTGGGCGCGACGTGGTGCTGGCTTGGACCGCGCAATGGCTGGCGTGCCTTGAGCCCGCCACGGGCAAGGTGCTCTGGCACGTGGCCTACAAACCGGCCAAGATGATCCTCAATGTCCCCGATCCGGTATTGGATGAGACAGGCGGGAGGGTATTCCTCAGTGCGTTTTACGATGGAGCGATGCTATACGGTCTGAAACCTGACTTCAGTCCGCCGGAATTGCTCTGGAAGCGGGCGGGAGTGAGTGAGCGCAAGACCGATGCGCTGCACAGCATCATCATGACGCCGTTCATCCGGGACGGCCACGCCTACGGCATCGACAGCTATGGCGAGATGCGGTGTGTGAATCTCGCGAACGGCGATCGGGTGTGGGAAGACACCACGTTGCTGGCCAACGGCCGCTGGGCCACGGCCTACTTTGTCCAAAACGGCGACCGTACGTGGATCACGACGGAAAAGGGCGAGATTGTCATCGCCCGGCTGACCCCGCGGGGCTTTGAGCGAATCAGCAGCGCCCGCTTCCTCACGCCGGAAACGAAGTTGCGGGGCCGGGATCACCCCATCGCATGGTCGCATCCGGCGTATGCGCACCGGAGCCTGTTTGCGCGGAACGACTCGCAGCTGGTCTGCATCCCACTCGGCGCGGCGGCGCGGTAAGACGGGCGCCTCACTTCCCGGCTGACTTCGCAGCGCGGTCCCGCGCCCACGCCGGCGTGCCGAACCAGTCGTGCATTTCCTGGGCAAAGGGTGCGACGACTTCGCGGGGTTCGGGGATGTGCCCGCGATCGCCCGTTTCGATCGTCCACGTATCGAGAGCCGCGCGCAAACGAACCAGGGCTTCGCGATGCGCGGGCTGGGTGGAGCGCGCCAGGTTCTTGATTTCATGCGGATCGGAGCGGAGATCGTAGAGTTCCTCGCCCGGCCCGGTGCGCTGCATCAGTTCCAAGGGCGGGCCGGTGAGTCTGCCCTCCGCCTGGAGCTGGCGCATGAGCGGGTAGATCGGAAAGCACTTTTCCTTGTAGCGATTGAGCGAGGCAAAGGTGGGGCCGGTGCTGAGCGTGCGGATGTAGTGATAGCGCGGATCGTGCACGGAGCGGATGCGCTGCTCGGTCTCGTCGATGCGATCGCGCGCGGCGAACACGTAACTGCGCGGCGGAGTGGTCCGCTCTCCGACGAGACTGCGGCTTTGCATCAACATCGGTCGCGGTACTCCCGCGATTGCGAGCGTGGTGGCGGTGAGATCGAGGAGGCTGACCATCTCGTCGTTCACGGTGCCGGGCCGGAGCTGCGGCGGCGCGGGAAAGTTCTTCGGCCAGCGAATGATCAACGGTACGCGCAGACCGCTGTCGTAGCACCAGTGGATGCCACGCGGCTCAAGGCGGCCGTTGTCGCCAAAGAAAATAATGACCGTGTCGTCCTCCCGGCCCTCGGCGCGCAGTTTGTCGAGCACGACGCCGAAGCGTTTGTCCATGCCGGACACGGAATTCAGGTAACGCGCCCACTCCTCGCGCACCACGGGATGATCGGGATAATACGGCGGGGGCGCGACGTTCGCCGGCGTGGCGATTTTCTCGTGCTCCCGCTCGCCCACCCACTCCGGGCGCGGATGCTTCCACGTCTGTCGATCGTAGATGTCGTATTCGGACTCCAGGGCGTTGACGACGGCGAAGAACGGGCGGTCGGGCGGCAGCGCGGCCCAGTCGCCGGAGTTTTCGTGGTAGATCGGGCCTTCGTTGACGAAGTTCAGGTCGAGTTTCCCGGTGCCGATTTTCTTTCCGTCAAGCGTCTTGAGGTTGGCCGTGAAATAGCCCGCGTCGCGCAGCCGGTGCGTCACGGGTCGGACGCCCTCCGGCAGGCGGTAGGCATCACTGCGGTGCGAGCGCATGGGATGCGTGTCCGTGCTCGTTTGATACATGCCGGTGAAGAACGCGGAGCGGCTGGGCGCGCAGGTGGGATTGGTGGCGATGACATTTGTGTAGCGCACCCCCTCGGCGGCGAGGCGATCCAGGTGCGGCGTGCGCACGTTGGGCGCGCCGTAGCAACCGAGGTCGTGCGCGAGATTTTCGCCGGCGAGCCAGAGGATGTTTGGGCGACGCGGCGGGTGGTCGGCGGCCGAGGCGATCGCCAGGGCGGCGAGGGAGAGCGGAACCCGGAGCAGTTGGGACATCATGGGGAGGGAAGGCGGAGCGTGCAGCCGGCCGCGCCGGCTGGCGAGTTCGGTGTGCATTCGATCCGCGCCAGCCCGAGAGGTGGGCCGGCGCGATTCCGCCCGCGGAAATTTGGGTGCCGGGAGAAGCGCGTGCAGCGGGGCGGGAGTTCGGGGTTGCGACCGGTCGTCGCTGCAGCAGGGTCGGCGGGATGAATACTTTTTCCTCGGGCGTGGTGTTGGGCGTGGCGGCGTTGCACGTTTATTTTCTGGTGCTGGAAATGTTTTTCTGGACGAAGCCGCTGGGGCGGCGCGTGTTTGGGCTCACGCCGGAATTCGCGCTGGCGTCGAAGTCGCTCGCGGCGAATCAGGGGCTCTACAACGGATTTCTCGCCGCCGGTTTGGGGTGGGGCGTTTACGCGGGGCCGGTGGACGGCCATCCGGTGAAGATCTTCTTCCTGGGCTGCGTGATCATGGCGGGAATTTTTGGCGCGGCGACGGCGCATCGGAAGATTCTGTGGGTGCAGGCGGTGCCGGGCGCGATCGCGTTGGGGCTCGTGTGCGCGAGCAGGTGACGGAGCGGGCTTCGCCCGAAATACGCGGCGCTTTTTCGCCGGCAGGCAAGTGAATCGAATCCGCACGCGCACCACCAGGCCAGGGAGGGAAAAGATGCCGGCATCGCGCTTGGAGTTTTTACCCCACATGGTTTTGCCTCCAGGCTGGTCGGCGGAGAGTGCGGATGCGCGACGTCGTCATGCCGCAGACGAGAAACCATGCATGGACAGAGATTGGAGAACGCAGTTGTGTCTCGGGGTCGCTGCAGTTCATGGGCCGAAAAAACCGGAGGGCAGGAAAAGGCTTGGCAGAAAAAGAGCGGAGTCGGGGGGCCTTGATTCTGCACTGGCGGGCGCGCTGCAGGCGTGGTTCAGGCGTTTCCCTTTTTCTGCCCATCCTGTTTCTGCCGTCATCCGTGATCGTCGCGAGCCCGGGGTAGCGCGGCAGGGCCGCAACCAAACCTAATTCTCGGAGGGGCTGGCCACAAAAAACACAAAAAGGCGCAAAAAGAGGCGTCCGTTTTTTGTGCTTTTTGTGGCTAACTGGCCCGGGGACGATTGGATCGCGGCCGCCATCATGGCGAAAAAGCGGCATCCGTTTTCAGGGAAGAGCGCGACGCAGAACACGTGCCTCTTCCGCCATCATTTTACCTCCCTCCCCACACCCAAGGCAGAGGTAAAATGATGTTTCCGCCCGTGCCCCCGGGTGTAGCGCGTCACGATCTTCTCGGAAAATTGTTTCAGGATAAATCCGGCGGCCTGGTTTGCGGGAGTTGATGGTCTGGTGGCCGGTCCCAGCCACCGATTGAAATATATGACCGCCCACAGATTCAGAAAGGCCACAGATGCAAAGCCCGGAATCCGGCCATCTGTGGTCTTTCTGAATCTGCGGGAGGCCAAAACCAGGAACCAGGATCAATCCCATGGCAAAGGAATCGGTGGCAGGGGAATAAAACCCCAAACCGCCAATCATTTTGGCAAAAAGATGGCGGGTAAATCGCGCTTCAGGGCGTGACCGACGGGAGCGGCAGGCGGGAGCGGCGTGGATCCTGGATCAACGCCTCCAAATCCGCCTTGAGCGTCTTGAGCCGGGCGACCACCCCGGGGAGCGGGATGGCGGCGATGGAGCCGTCGAGGCGCGCGACGATCTGCCGGGCGCTGGCCGGTTGGAAGGGGCGCGTGTCCCCGACATACACATACACGGGGTTCGTGTGGGCGTCGGTGCCGGCGGCGCCGTGGGCGCGGGCGGCGATCCAGCTGCTGGTACGCAGCGTGAGGCGGTGGCGCAGGGCCCACTCGGTGCGGCCTGCGGGGTCGAAACGCCGCTCGACGATCTCGCCGTTGACGATGAGATCGAGGTGACGCACCGGGTACTGCGGACTGTGCAGGCGCAGATCGATGGTGAGCGCCGGGGAGGTTTTTTCCGGGTGCCGGAGGATGGCGCCGGGCTGCTGCCCGTCGACGGTGAGGAAAAGCAGCGGGCCGGAGGTGGCAAAGCTGCGCCCGGCGGCAAGCGCCTCGGCGAAACCGCGCGGCGTCGGTACGGTGTCGCTCCACGCATAGGTCATTTCGCTGGAGAGTTCGCGCGTGGGCGGGAAATCCGAGGCACCCACGATGGGCAGCCGATAGCCGATGTTCAGGTAATCGTACCACCCGGGGAGCCCGAGGCTGCGGTATTCGCCGAACTGGAGCAGTTCGAGGTAGTCGAGTTTGTTGGCGAGCAGCAGGCCGTCGGCCTCCTGGTCGAAATAGCCGCCGTGCGCGAGCCCGATGAATCCGCGCAGCGCGTGCGTCTGGTCGGCGATGGTGGCGAGCGACGGCCCGCGGTCGACGTCCGGTGTCAGGCCGCCGGCCGGCACCATGCGGTCGGGCAGCGCGATCGTCACGTGGCCGAGCCGGGACGTGCGGTATTCCTGGCCGGAGGTGAGGTGGTAGGGTCCGCGGCGCGCCAGCGTGCCGTCGCCGACGCCCGGGTGCTGAAGGAACGACTCGTACTCGCGGCCGCCGGCGCCGTAGCCGCGCGTGTTCATCGAGAGCAGGAAGGCGTAGCGGATGTCCTTGGCGGAAGTGACCGCGAGGAGGGCGTCGTCGTTCCGGCCGGTGCGTTCCCAGTGGATGTGGGTGTCGCCCGAGTACCAGCCGAGCGCGGCCATGTCGATCGAACGTTCGAGCAGAACCTCGACGTCGACCGTCTCCCGCGGCGCCGGGGACAGCGTAACCTCGACCGGCCGGTATTCATAGCCCTTGCGGACGACGACGGTCGCCGGCCCGGGCGGCACGCGCACGGCGCAGGCGCCGTCGGCGTAAAAGTAGTAGGGAATCTCCCGCAGCCGGATCGCGCCCTTGTGGCGGTTGGCGCTCCGGCGCAGGCTGAAGGCCTGCAGGGGATCGTCGTCGGGCTCCTGGTTGCCGCCGTTGACGCACACGGTGGCGGCGGCGGGCTGGCGGGTGACGGCATCGATAATCCGGATACGCAACAGGGCGGCGTTGGCGCCCGGGTCGACGGTGGGGGGCGGCGCGGGCACGCCCTGTTGGGCGTGGGGCAGTTCGTGGGCGGCGGCGGCTCCCAGGAGGGCGGCGGCGAGGAGGGGTTTGCTCGCGAACTTCACGATGCCCGCAGCCAAGGCTCGGCGTCGCGCGCGGTCAAGGCGCGAGTCTTCCCACCGCCCCATCAACCTCGCACCCGAGAACCTGTTTGCGCCCCTTGAAAGATCGCGCCGCCGTCGCCAGCTTCGCGGTTGAAACCAGATGGCTGGGCTTTGGTTGGCGCCGGTGCGGTGGCGCGAAATCTTCGACTCAGAAGCGCCCGCGCACGCCGAGCGTCCAGACGGCGCCGAAGTTGTCCTGGTAGGCGATGGTGCCGGGGGCGTTGAAGTAGGATTCGAGGGCCTGGTTGAAGACGTTGCGGCAACTGAGGGTGAACTCGTAGGTGCGGTTGATTTTGTAGCCGCCACTGAAGTCGAACATCAGGCGCTCGCGCTCCCATTGCGTGCGCGCGGCGGTGATGGAGGTGAGGCGGGCGGCGGTCCAGGTGAAGCGCAGCTGACTGTTGAACTTGTGATTGCTGAAACGGAGACCGCCGTTGGCCGATTTCGACATGAGGTCGACGACCTGCACGTCGGGCACGGTGCGCGACACCGAGCCGAAGACGCTGAAGCCGCGCCAGAATCCCGGGAGGAAGGTGAGTTGCTGGCTGTATTCCACATCGAGGCCCTTGATCCGGCGGGTGGCGGACGCATTCGATGCGCGGAAGAACGAGTAGCCGGTGTACTCGGTGTCGTCGGCGTAGCCGGCCTCCTCGGCGGTGACCGGCGCGCTGATCGTGCCCATGTTTTCCACGATGAGTTTATAGGCGGAGACCGTGACCGTGCCGGCGGGCTCGAGGTAATATTGCACGCTGGCGAAGAACTTGTCCGAGGTCTCCGGCTTGAGATTCGGGTTGGGCAGCGTGACGCGCTGCGTGGTGTCATTGACCGCGATTACGCCGGCGATGCTGTCGTAGTTGGGCCGGCCGATTGACTGGCTGCCGGCGACCTGGAAAACGAGGTTGCGCGCCAGTGAGTACTTCGCGCCGCCGCTGAGGAACAGGTTGTCGTAGGCGCCGTAGGTCGAAGGGCGCACGCCGTTGCGGTATTGGTAAATCGTGTACGGAATCGTGCCGGCGGTGTACCCGGCGGCGCGCACGGCGGCGGCGGGCAGGACGTCGTAGGTGCGGCCAATCGTGCGCGTGCGTTCGAAGCGCGCGCCGAGGTTGAAACGCAGCTGGTGCCAGCGCGTGTTGGCCTCGAGGTAGCCGGCGTCAATCTGCTCCTTGACCGAGCGCGGAGTGATGAACGCGTTGGTGAAGTTGGCGACGGTGTCGGGCACAAACTGTTCCGGGTTTGTCCTGAAGAGCGCGCCCATGGCGATGGTGTCGGGCCACGGGAAGTTTTGCTGGGTGACATTGCCGCCGCGCTTGGGGTCGTAAGGATGGCGGGACTCGTCGATCAGGACGGTCGTCGGATCGATCTGTGAACCGCGCGGGCCGACAAAGGTCCAGCGCTGGGTGCCGCCCCAGGTGATGTCGAAGGTTGTCAATTTCGTCTTGGCGCCCGCGAGGAACTGGACGGGCAGTCCGGCGACGTTGAACGTTTTCTTCGCGTCGAGGTTGCCGGCGAAGACCTGGCTGTGACCGCCGCGCGCGGTGCTGACCATGTTGTTGGCGTTGGCGTCGTCGCGACCCCAGTTGGCGATGTCTCCCCATGGGCGCCCCGCGAGTTGCGAGACCGTCCATTCGGTGGAGTTGGTGTTGGTGCGCTCCGCCATCCAGCTCAGGCGGGTGAGGCTGAGGGTGGAGGTCTGGAAATAGCCGTCGCGCAAATCCTCGTAGTGCGTGCGGCTGCGGGAGTAGCCGCCGCCGGCGGTGAGGGTGAGATCGCCGCGGGTGAATTCAAGTTTGCCGACGTAGGTGAGCGTGGCGTTGCGCTTGTTGCGGTGGTTGCTGGAGGCGTTGAGGCGCGTGTTGGCGTTGGCGGTGGCGTTGGCGATGACCTTGGTGAGCGTGGAGGACGGATCGATCTGCGCGAGGTTGGCGGTGAAGAGCAGATTGCGGGCGTAGAATTCGTCGCTCAGGTGCGAGCCGGTGACGCGCAGCGAGGCGATGAGGCGCGGGGTGATCTTGTAGTCGAACGTGGCGCCGAGGGAGGCGCGCTCGATGACTTTGGGCGCATCCTTGAACGTGAGACCGGTGATGCGCTCGCCAGTGGCGACGTTGGAGAAATCGTAGGCATGCGTGATCTGCTCCTGTTCACCATACATGGTCGAACCGCCGGCGTTGAGCTGTACCCCGAGCCGGCCACCGAAGACGTCGGCGAAGCTGAAGTTCCCGCCGGGAAACACCACGCGGCGGAGTTCGTTGGTGGGTGACGGGACGCGGCGGAGCGTCATCTGATATTCGTTGGCGGTGAGCGAAAACTGCGCGGTGATGTCGCGGCCCTTGCGATCGAAGGCGCTCTTGCTGCGGAGATTGATCGAGCCGGCGGGCGAATCGGCCTCCAGGCGGGCGGTCAGGGTCTTGTTCACCTCGATGGCCTCGACGCTGTTGATCGACGACTGCTCGAATTCGAACTGCCGGGAGTCGGCGCCAAAGGCGGCACCCTGGGCGCTGGCCATGCGCATGCCGTCCACGCTGACGCCGACGTATTTCGGGTCCAGGCCGCCGATCCGCACGGCGCGGGCGTCGGACTGGTTGTAATCGATGACGACGCCCGGCACGTACTTGATAAATTCGCCGATATTGCCGCCGGTCATGTCGCCGAAATTGTCGGCGGCGATGACGTTTTTCACGTTGATCGCGGCGCGCTGGTCCATGATCGCCTTGGCGTTGCCCTCGCGCTCGGTCGAGACGACGAACTGGGAAAGCACGATGGGGCTGTCCTTGGCGGTGGGTTTTGCGCCGGGCTGGTACACCGCGCTCTTGAGTTCGAAGTCGCGCGTGGCGGTGAGACCGGCGCCGAGGGTGAGACGCGCCGCGGCGGGTTCGTAGCCGGTGTAGGTCACGGCGAGGCCGATCGCTCCGGCGGGAACGTTGGCGAGCACGTACGAGCCATCGTCGCCCGAGTAGGTGGCGAGGTTGGTGCCGTCGACCCGGACCTCGGCGTTGCGCACGTACTCATGGGTGGCGGGATTGAAAATCCGGCCTTGGATGATGCCGGTGGCCGGTTGGGCGTGGAGCGAAACGGCGAAGGACAGAGCGAGGAGCGGGACGACGAACGGGGATTTCATGCGGAGGGTGGATGGAGGCCCGGGGAGAATTAGTAGGACGGATTGGCGCATTCGTCGAGATTCGAGCCGGGGAATTTCGGTGCGCGATCCGAGACCGCAACCGATGGAAGGGCGGTTTCCCAGTCGCCCACCTAGTGGCGCGACCAATAACTTTCGTGACGTGTAGCTGCGAGCGCCAGCGAGTGGACCACCGGCGCGCTCTACTCGCTGGCGCTCGCCGCTACTTGTCACGCTACTTTGCGGTCGGCACACTAGTGTCGGCCGACGGTTCTTCGGCTGTTTGGCAACCACGCCAGAGGCGGACAAGCCGCCGCTCCTGGAGGAACGAGCAATATCGTCGCGAGAACGCGCGCCGCGGCGCGCAGTTCGTCCTTGCCAGTTGATTGGCGAACGGCGTTCGTTCTTCCCCGTCCCCCAAGAGTTCCCCGGTCGGATCGGATTGGTTTTCACCCTTGTCCTGCGAAGACCCCGCCCGGCTCAACCCAAACCAACATGCACTCAATATCGTCGAAGGTCGCGCGTTTCCTCCTGGCTGGTTTCATCGCGCTCACCGCCAGCGCGGCGGTTCGCGCGGCCGAGACTGGCGTCATCAGTGGCACGGTGAGCAACACCGCCACCGGCAACAATCTCGAAGGCGCCAGAATCGAGATCCCCAAACTGGGCCTGGCTGTCCTCACCGACAACTCCGGCCGGTATGTGTTCTCCGCCGTGCCCGCGGGGACGCATGAGGTCGTGGCGACCTACCTCGGGCTCGACGCGGCACGGACGACAGTGACCGTCGGCGTCGGTGAGCGGCGGTTGGGCAATTTCGAGATGACCACCGGCATCTACAAGCTCGAGGCCTTCAAGGTAACGGGCGAGCGCGAAGGCAATGCGGCGATGATCACGGAAAAGCGCAATGCCGACAACGTGAAGGACGTGATCGCGATGGATTCCTTTGGCTACCTGCCGAACATGAGCGCGGGCGAGGTCGTGATGCGTCTGCCCGGCGTGGCCGGCAGCCCGACCGACGAGGGCCTCGCCTACCGTTTCAACATCCGCGGCATGGATCCCAACCTCAACACCGTCACCGTCGACGGCGGATCGCTCACCTCGCTGGGAAACACCCGCAGCTTTGAGCTCCAGTCCATCACTGGCGCGATGTTTGAGGCCCTTGAGCTCATCAAGGGTCAGACTCCGGACAAGGGCGCGGACTCTCTTGGCGGCACGATTAATTTCAAGTCGCGTTCCACCTTCAGCATGAAGGAAAACAGCCGCACCACGTATAACTTTAGCGCGCGCTGGGCGCCGCCGTTCTTCGAACAGGCGCCGCTCCGCACACAGCACCGCGCGCATCCCGTGCTCAACCTCACGCATCAGCAGGTTTTCAGCGTCTTCGGCGGCGCGCGCAATCTGGGCACCTCGATTAATATTTTCTATTCCGAAAACGCCGTCGGCGGATTCGAGACGCTGTTCAATCGCACCAACCTGCTCGATGGTCCCGCTCCGGTTTTCAATTATCAGACCTGGGACAATGCCAACAATCGCAAACAGCAGAGCATCGCCTTCAAGACCGACTACAAGTGGTCGCCCACGACAAAGTTTTCCCTCTCAGTCACGGAAAACGACAACTTTGAACGGCACCGCCGGCGCGTGCGCATCACGGCTGCCGCCGGCGCCAACAACACCGTTCCCAATGCCACCACCACCGGCGTCGTCGCCGGCGCGTTCACCAATGTGATCACGGTGGTGCGCGCCAATACCGTCGCGACGCCGACCACCGCGTCCGTGCCCATCACCGGCAACACCCTCGACATGCAGATGGACGGCCCGCTCAACTACTTTGTACGGATGGGCCGCGTAGATTTCACCGGCGAGCACACCCTACCCAATCTCACCGTCGAATACACCGGTGGGATCTCGCGCACGACGCTCAACAGCGGCAACGGCCGCGGCGGCACGCTCAACATGCGGCTTTTCGACCCCTCGACGCAGGTCGTCGGCCGGGCGGTCACCTTCGGTGGCGCCGGCTGGATCATCGACCAGAGCCAGAATGAACTGCACCCCCGTTTCCTCCAGAACGGCGGGCCCGACTTCACCAACCCCAACAACTACCTCCCGCGCGCTACTGACGGTCTCGTCCAGGCACGCAACGAATCGGATCAGTTGCAGAAACAGTTCCGCTTCGACGTGCGCTACAAGACCCCGCTCGCCGCGCCCACCTTTCTGAAAACCGGTTTCCACTGGCGCTCCCTGCAGGTGGATAGTTGGGGCAAGGACCGCCATCGGTGGAGCCACATTGGCGCCACCGCCTACAGCCCTACGCTTCGTCTCCCCCACGATCCGAACTATGTGAGCTACGACATGCTCAAGACCGGACGCGCGATTCCGTTCTGGCAGTCGCACATGTTCACCACGGACGGACGCCCCACCGACCCGGCGCTGTGGGTCGAAGATCGTTATTACAACGAACAGCAAAAATACACCGGCACAAACGGCGTCACTGAGGCGATTGCTGCCACCTATCTCATGGCGAACGGCCGGCTGGGCCGGGAGGGCTGGCTCGCCCGCACGGGCTATCTTGGAGGCATCCGCTTTGAAGAGGTCAAAACCAAGAGCTTTGGCTGGGTGCGGTCCCGCGTCGCCAGTACCGCCGCGCAGCAACTCGCCGATCCCATTGGCTCGGCGACGCGCGACTACGCCGGCACCGATCGCACACTCTACGGTGGCTTCAAGCAGAAATTCCCGAGCATCCACGCGTTTCACGACATCACAAAGGATCTCAAGATGCGCGCCAGCTACTCCACGAGTTACGGCCGGGCGGGGCTCGGCAATCTGCTGCCCGGCGAGACCATCGACGAGGTCAACCGGCGCCTCACCGTCAACAATCCCGGCCTCAAACCGCAGCAGGCGAAGAACTGGGACATGACGCTCGAGTATTACTTCGAGCCCGTCGGCAGCCTGACGATTGGCTGGTTCCACAAGGACATCCGGGATTTCATCATCACCAACCAGGAGGTGCGCATCATCCCCAGCGGTGTCGATAACGGCTACGACGGCGACTACGACGGCTTCATCGAGCGTACGTCGCTCAACGCTGGCACCGTCGTCGCGCAAGGCTGGGAGTTCGCCTACAACCAGCAGTTCACCTTCCTTCCGGGCGTGTTCAAGGGCCTCAGCGCGTCCTTCAACTACAGCTGGACCGACCAGCATGGGATGCGCGAGGGCACACGCTACCTCACCCGGCGCGACATCGCGAACTTCGTGCCGCATGCCGCCAACGCCTCGCTCAACTGGCGCTATCGCAAAGTCAGCGCGCGCGCTCTCTACAACTTCACCGGTGAATACATCACCTCCTTCAATGCCGCCAACCCGGCGCTGAGCCAGTTCCGTTACGCGATGAAAACGCTGAACGTCGGCTTTGGCTACCAGCACCGCCCGACCCTCGGCTTCACGCTCGACGCTTCCAACGTCCTGAACGAACCGCAGCGTTGGTATAACGGCTACAAGGATCGGATGTATCGCACGACGATCAACTTCGTCACCGTCACCGTGGGTGTGAACGGGCGGTTCTGAGTTCGGGTCCGCGCGCTTGACGGGTGGAGCCCGATGTCCCCATCGGGCTTGGTCAGGCGTCTGATTTGCCTGTTCGACAAGCGCTGGATCCCGAGCCTGTCGAGGGACAGACGCCGCGGCGCGTGTTCAGCTGGCCAGCGGAACGCCCTGTTTCAAACCAGCCCGATGGGGACATCGGGCTCCACCGTTCAGGGATTTCGTCTTGGTGCCGCTGGCGCCCCAACATCGCGCTCGCGTGGGCGTCGGGAAATACCTACGTGTTTCGGTGATTAGTCGCCGGCCCTGCAGCGGGCCGGTTCTCGCCAGCAATCTACACCTGCCATGACCTCGAACGTCTCCGATCTCGCATCCACTTGTTTTCCCACCCGCGGCCGATGCGTTGCCGCCCTGATCGTGCTGGTCAGTTCCCTCGCCCTCGCGCTCCCCGTCCGCGCGGCCGAAACCGGCGTTGTCACCGGCACGGTGAGCAACACCGCCACCGGCAATCTGCTGGAGGGCGCGAAGATCGCGGTGCCGGCGCTGGGCCTCGTGGCCTTCACCGACAATACCGGCCTTTATGTGCTGCCCGGCGTGCCCGTCGGGTCGCATGAGCTCGTCGTTTCCTACATCGGCCTCGACACCGCGCGGAGCACGGTGGCAATCGCCGCCGGTCAGCGGGCGGTGCGCAACTTCGATCTCACCACCGGGATTTACCTGATGCAGGAGTTCCGGGTCGCCGGCGAACGCGAGGGTGGGGCGGCGGCCATCACCGCGCAGCGCAACGCCGAAAACGTGAAGAGCATCGTGGCGATGGATTCCTACGGCAACCTGCCCAACCTGAACGCCGGCGAAGTGGCGATGCGCTTGCCGGGCGTGGTGGGCAGTCTCAGCGACGAGAACACCGTCGACGGTTTCACCATCCGCGGCATCGGGTCGGGGCTCAACACCATCACCCTCGACGGTTCGCCGCTCACCAGCCAGGGCGCGCTCGGGCGCAGCACCAACATCAACAACCTCACCGGAACGATGTTCGATCAGATGGAGCTGACGAAGGGGCAGCGGCCCGATCAAGGTGCCGACTCGCTGGGTGGCACGATCAATCTAAGAAGCCGCTCGCCGCTCAGCATGAAGGAAAAGCGCCGGATCAGCTACAGCGCGGGCATGCGTTGGGCGCCGCCTTTCACCCAGCAGGTGCCGTTGCGCGAGGCGCACCGGGCGCATCCGCTCTTCAACGTCCAATGGCAGGAGGTGTTCGGGGTGTTCGGCGGCGAACGCAATCTCGGCGTCTCGCTCAACCTGTTCTACAGTGAAAACGCCGTCGGCGGTTTTCGCACCATCCGCGATTTTGAGAACACCACGAATCAGCCGGCCTACCTTTGGGACTACCGCACGTGGGACAATTACAACAACCGCAAACAGCGGAGCCTAAACGTCAAAACCGACTACCGCCTCTCTCCGGGCACGAAGTTGTCGTTGAACGCGGTCGTGAACGACGCGGTCGAGACGTTTCGTCGGCAATATGAGACGCGCGCGTTTACCAACCAGTCCGTCGGCACCACCGGCACGCTGGGCATTCTGCCGGGTTACACCAACCGCATCACCCAGGTGCGCGCCAGCACGGCTTCGACGATCGACATCACGGAAACCGGCCCCGGAAATTTTTTCAATCGCATGCGCCGCCTGGATGCCGGGGCCGAGCATGTCTTCGGATCGCTGCAGTTGGACTACAACGCCGTCTACACCCAGACGAACATCAATGGCGGCGGCGGCGGACGCGGTGGCATCATGGTGAACCGCATCACCAACATCGGCTGGCGCCTGGACCGCACGTCGTCGGATCTTTATCCGCAGTTCGTGCAGACGGAGGGGCCTGACTTTACGAACCCGGCCAATTACCGGCCGACGACCTACACGAACAACATCCAACAGATCGACGATCGGATGAAGGAAGCGCGCGTCAATGCGCGGTACGCTTGGCCGACGAGTTTTCCGTTGGCGCTCAAGCTGGGCGGCCTGTGGCGGGACCACCAGGTGCCGCAAGCCAACGTCGCCAAGCGTTGGAATTATGTCGGCACCACCGGGCTCCCGGCCGATCCGTCGATCGTCACGTTCGATTTTCTCCGGACCGGACGGCGGCTGCCGACGTGGGAGAACATGCAGCTCATCCAGGAGCGGCAGCCGATCAACGCGGCGCTCTGGCGCGAGGATGCCTATTTCCACGAACAGACGAATTTCACCGGGAGTCGCGCGGTCACCGAGGAGATCACCGCCGGCTATGGGATGGCGCAGGGGCGGATCGGGCGCACCGGTTTTCTCGGTGGGGTGCGGGTGGAGAAGACCGAGACGTCGAGCTGGGGTTGGGTCCGGGCCCGCAATGTGAGCACGGCGGCGCAGCAGGTGGCCGACCCGGTGGGATCGGCGCAACGCGATTACGCCAACACGCTGCGCAAGCTCAGCGGCGACTACACGAAGGCGTTTCCAAGCGTCCATCTCACGCACGACCTCACGCCCAACGTGAAGGCGCGTCTCAGCTGGTCGACGGGATTCGGCCGACCGGCCCTGAACAGCGCCCTGCCCAACGAGACCGTGTCCGAAGCCAACCAAACCCTCACGATCAACAATCCGGCGCTGCTGCCGCAAACGGCCGCCAACTGGGATGCGACGCTCGAATATTATTTCGAACCGGTGGGCAACCTGTCGGTCGGCTGGTTTCAAAAGACGATCAAGGACTACATCGTGACCGGCACCAACGCCGGCACGGTCAGCACCGGCACCGACAACGGCTACAATGGCGAATACGCCGGTTTCACCCGGCTGACGTCGGCCAACGCCGGCACGGCCGACGTGCGGGGCTGGGAATTTGTCTACCAGCAGCAGTTCACGTTTCTCCCGGGGTTGCTGAAGGGCCTCGGCGCCTCGGCGAATTACTCGCTGATTTCCACGCATGGAAATTTTGGCGGCGCGGCCAACCGGAGCACCAACGAGGTGCCCGGGTTCATCCCGCGCACCGGCAACGTCAACCTCTCCTGGCGCCACCGGGGATTCAGCGCCCGGATGCTCTGCAACTTTCATGGCAGCTACATCACGAACTACACCGCCGCGAGCCTCGGGCGGAACATCTACCGCTTCAAATATGCCACGGTGAATGCGGGGGTGGCCTACCAATGGCGCCCGTCCCTCGCCTTCACGATCGATGTCTCGAACCTCTTCAACGAGCCCCAGGCGTTTTATCGCGGCATCAAGGACCAGATGCAGACGACCGTCATCAATGGCACGACGATCACGTTCGGCGTGAACGGGCGGTTCTGAGTTCTGGGTCCGCCGGGCATCGGATTTTCCTGAGGGTCGGGCCCGACCTCCGGGCGGGCAGATATTACTCTGGCAGGTTGGGATGGAGGCATTGATGGAGGCGGGGTGCCCTCACCCTGCGGTTTGCGATTTTGCCGCGCATGTCTCGCGGGGTGGTGGCACCCCGCCTCCAAGATGCGAGGCCGGCAATTTTTCCCAAAAAAAACGCCGCCCCGCGAAGGGACGGCGTCGTCAGTCCGTGATTAGAGAATCGAATCAGGGCGCGTACGTGATCGTGCGGGCGCTGGCGATAGCATCGATCGTGATGGTGATGCCTTGGGTGTAGGCGGCCGGATAGGTCTCACTGGCCACCGTGTTGAGGGCTTTCACGTAGCTCGTGGGCCCGATGAGGGAGCTCGAATTGGCAAACGTCGCTCCGTTTTCCAGATAATACTGGTCGGCGGCGGCGGCCATCTGGCGCGCATTGTTCAGCACGGCCTTGTCTTGCGAAGCGACGCGCACCTTTTGGAAGGCGGGAATCGCCATGGCGGCGAGGAGCCCGATGATGACCACGACGATCATGATTTCAACGAGGGTAAAACCCGCGCGAGTGGAGGAGGAATTTTTGCTTGGTCAGCAGAATTCATGGGCGCATTCCGGTTCGGGCAAATGGCCAAGGTTATGATATAGGGCCACCTCCATTGCCCTATAGGTTCGGAAACCATATGAGCGTCTGGTCACCACTCGGACTTTATTGTTCAAGC
>SXSC01000120.1 GCA_005792355.1 Opitutaceae bacterium | reverse complement strand
TCCACTTGGACTGGATGGGCCCAGTGCAGCAGACGTGGCATGAATTTAGGCGCAAACGCATCAGAGAGATGCAGGTAACCGGCGCCCATATCAGATCAGGCCTTCACGATCGCATCGTGGAGCACCTGACGAGGCGCCTGGGGTCGTAAATACCCCCCCCCCGTAGATTTTTTCCGAAACTGCGGGGGGCGTGGTGGTATAGCCAGTACCCATCTGCATCTATTCGTTCCCGGCTGTCCCCAAAACAGCCGTGAAAAACACCACCACTACCACCCCTCCGCCTACATTCTCCAAGGCGAAGCCGCTTGCCTCCCGCATTGGCGTCAGCGCGAGGACGTTGTTTCGCTGGGCAGATTCGGGCCTGATCGCTCGGCACAAAGTTAACGCACGTATCGTTCTATTCAATACGGCCGAGGTCGAGAACTTCGTCCTGAAGGCGCGAATAGCCTGATCGACGATGAGCACCACCTCGCCCAGAATGGCAGGCTGGGAGGCAGCTCCCACGCGCCAATCCGACCTCCGCCGCCGCGAGCGCACCACCGCGGCGATGGTTGCCGCGATCGAAGGCAAGATAGCGCGGCTCACTGTCGCCCGTGATGACCGAGTCAGGGCCCTGCAACAAATCCGCTCCGCACTCGCCCGCGCCATCCTGGCCGGGCAAGGCGATCCCGCCCGTCATGAACTCCGAAAGTAATGACATCGAGGGCCGATTTATCGCTGCCGTCATCAAAGACGACACCGACAGGCGCCGCAGCGAATGCCGCAACCTGCCGGCGGATGTTTTCGAGAGCCACGCGCACCGGAAGGCGTGGAAAGGGATAGTGGCCGCGCCCGACTACTTGACCGCCGCCGAAGGCGCCGCCACCTACTTCGCGAACCCGACCATTGGCACCGAATACGCCGCAGACCGCGATCAATTGTTCGTCAGGGTGTTGCTGGCGCATGGGCTTAATTGGGCCCGTGAGTGGATTGAAATCCTCCCCGCAGCCCGCGCTAGGATGCCGCTGGCAACGACCGCAGCGGCGCTGTGCCGAAACCCGCCAGAAGTGCCGCCAGAACTGATTTCCGGCGTTCTGTACGGTAGCGGGACCATGATGCTATCCGGCCCGTCAAAGAGCCGAAAAACGTACACGTTCCTCGACCTGGCCGTGTCGGTTGCGACCGGCACACCGTGGTTTGGCTTCGCCACTACCAAGGCGCCCGTGGTCTATCTTAATTTTGAGCTGGCCGAACACTCCTTCCAGCGCCGTCTCGCCGCAATTTGCTCGGCAAAAGGCGTCACACCGCCGGACACCTTACACACCTACAACCTGCGAGGCCGCACCGCCACTCTCGGAATGCTGTCCGACGAACTACCGTCCATTATCCGCACGACAGGTGCCGGTTTGGTTATCATCGATCCGTGGTACAAGATTTCCGCTCAGTCGGGCGCCGAGGAGAACAGCAACGACGGCCAGGCGCGCGTTCTGGCCGAGGCCGAACGGATCGTAAACAGTAGCGGCGCCGCGCTTGTGGTTGGGCATCACTTCGCCAAAGGCGACGCATCAGGGAAGAACTCGATCGACCGCGCAGCCGGGGCCGGTGCAATGGCAAGGTGGGGCGACGTAATAACCACGCTTTCCGAGCACGAGGAAGCCGATGCGATGACGCTAGAGTTTCACCTGCGCGACTTCGCCCCGGTTGATAAGTTCGCGGTGCGTTGGCAGCAACCGCTGTGGGCGCGAGCGCCAGAACTTGACCCGGCGAAACTGAAAAAGGGCGGTCGCGTGGACGAACACCCGGCATCGGAGCTGCTAAAGGTACTAAAAAACGGGATGACGAACCGGGACTGGTTCGTTGTGGCGGAAGGGGAAAACTGGAAAGACGCCACGTTCCGCCGGAAGCGTGACCAGTTGATCAAGGCGAAGAAGGTGGAGCTTCGGGGAGGTTGTTTCTACCATGTCGAAGCCTAATCCGCCACAATCGCCACAACCGCCACAATTGATTCTGGCGGTCACCCCACAGCCCGCCGCCACTACTTTAGAAGTGGCGGTGGCGGCGCTGCGATTCAGGAGGGGCCGGAAGCGCCAGATTGATCTACGATACGGATACCTGAGCGGATGACAGGAGAAGCGAACACCGCTGATCGATGTGTGGATGGTGGTATCTCAGTGTCGGTCTCTGGATGAACGGGTAGTGCTATTCCGCGCGACACGACGGAGAGGGCAAAGCCGCTACTGGCGAGACGGCGCTACGGTGTTTTGGGTGTCGTTCGACCTTCTTGCCCCAACTCTTTTTCGCAAAAACCGTCCGCGGACGGAAAGTGGGCGGTGTTCGTGGGGGAGTTACCCCAGATAATTAAATCATTGCGGCATTTCCGAGACAGAACGAGGTTCTCCTCGCGCGCGCGCGATACCCTCCCCCTAGCACAGGGCGCTCTTGGTCCGAGACTGACACTCATTGGCGATGATCTGGTCGGCGGGTGAATTCGTCGCCCTCGCCGGCGGCCAACAAATCGCTTTTGGCGGCCTGCCGCTGGTCGGCCTTGCTCTGTGTCGGGGCGGTCGAGATCGGCCGGGAAATCGAACGGTAGCGGCTCCGGCGGTCGGGTGGGGGATTGCCTCGTCGAAGCGGGCGAAGGTCTCGCTGGGTGGCAGGCCCGAGTATCTGAGCAGCCGCTCGATTTTGCGGGCGCGGCGGTCCTGCACTTCCGCTTCGGCCAGATGCTGCAGGAGCCGGCGATAGCCCCAGTTCTCGG
>SXSC01000119.1 GCA_005792355.1 Opitutaceae bacterium | reverse complement strand
TGCCACTGGAAGAAAAGTCACCGAAGAAGAGATGGCTGCAATAAACATCACTCCCATGCGTTTTCATGGTGAATGGAACTACATCATCCACCCTGCCGGGTCTCCTTAGTTGTAAAGCTTATTTATTGACGCTTCCTTAGGTAGTGCGCGCGAGTATGGGGCGTATTACTTTTCGGGCATGAGCACGATCTCGCTTAAATTGCCGGACAGATTGTTGGAACGGTTGGAGGCGGAGTCGCGCGCGCGCGGGACGACCAAATCATCGTTGGTGCGGGAGTGTTTGGAGCGGTCGCTGGAGGCCCGACCTGCCGGCCAGAAGCCGAGTTGTTACGATCTGGCGCATGATCTGGCGGGGTCCTTGAAGGGCTTGCCGCGCGATCTGGCGACCAACCCAAAGCATATGGAAGGATTCGGACAGTGAAGGACGCAGTCTTGCTCGATACGGGGCCGCTCGTGACGTTTCTTGCGGCCGGCGTGGGTCGCGGCGATGAGGGATGAGCCGGCGCTGCTGGCGGGAAAATTTGCAGAGGGAGCGTTGGCGGATGCGACCCTGGCCGCTTACGCGGATTTGCTCGCAACCCGGATCGGAGTGGTGCCGCCGGCGTGGGTCTTTGCGCCGACGCGGATCGTGCTGGCGCCGTGGTTTGCGGTGGATGGGCGGCGGAGCCGGCTGCTGGCCTTGCGCGACACGCCGCCGGAGTTCGAGCGGCGGAATCTCTTTGTTGCTCAGCCCGACCTGCCGGTGCGGCTGCGGGCGGGGCGTCCGCCGGTGAGCGTTGAAGCGAGGCGAGCAGCGAATGCGGAGCGGCAGCGGCGATTTCAGCAGCGGCGGCGGGAGCTGGTGCGGCGGCTGACGGGCCGCGGGGGCGGAGGCCAAGGTTGAGGTGCGGGGTTCAAGGGAGATTTTTTCCTAGCGTGCTTTTTTTCCTGGCAGTGGGCTCGGGTGAGACGTGGGGTCGAACTGGAAGGCACCTTGGGCGCGCGATGTTGTCGGCGTGCTGATCGTCCGCGAAGAGGAAGAGGAAGAGGACGTTGGGGTTTCGTCCGTCTCGTCGCAGGCGTGGGCTCGGCCGCACTGGCGGCGAAGGCAGGTGAAACCACCGGCACCATCGAAACCGAAGACGGCCGGCGCTTCGGCACACAGGAAACCTAGCTCCCACGCTTCGCTCGGCCGCGTCGTTTGTCGCCAATGCTGCACAGCACGGCCTCGTGTCTCTCCTCAATCGCCCGGTCTTCCGCTCGAATCCTAGCCCGAGCCTTCTCCACGGAAGCATCACCTGCCGGATGTCGCAAGATTCCGCGCAACGCTTTGATCGCCGCCAACTGCTGCGCCTTCGTCGGCTTCCGCTTAGAGGTAGTCGCTGTCATGCCTGTCACTTTCTAAAAATCTCCGCCCGATGCACGGCCAGAAAAGCCTCGTCTGGCAGCACCGCGTCTTTGGAAAGCTTCAACACTTCGCCCTCGTATGCGGAAAAATTCTCAGCTTCGGTTGATCGCAATCATGCGCGCACACCGCATCGCCGGCTGGCCGCGAGGAGCTTCGCTCCAGTGAAAAGTAGAAGGGCTGAAGATGAAGTCGTTTCGGGTGAAATCCGACTTCGTTTTTCGGTCGCAACACCTCGCCGTCTTCGCCGCCGGCCGGCGATAGCCCCCTCACTCCGGCGCGAGCCCGGCGTGCTTGTCCCGCAGCCACGTCAAAACCTCCGCGCGCAGTTCGCGGCCGAAGGCGATCAGTTCCTCTGCGTCTTGCTTCGTCGCGCCGCCGGCGTGGTCGTATTCCACCGTGTTTCGTTTCTGGCGGCAGCCCTCCAGATAGTCGGCGTCGCCCTAGCGCTGGCCGCCGAGAATGTGCGGCCGGGCGTTGAGCGTGCGCGAGTGCGCCATCCCGCCCTTGGCCGGCTTGTAGCGGCGGCGTAGAGCAAAATCGTGCAGAGCTTGAGCGCGGCGTTGTAGGCGATGCCGTATTGCCAGTCGGCCGAGATGCCGCCCGACGCCGCGTCCGCGAGATCGCGGTCCACGATCTCCCACAGTTCGCGGATTTCGGCGCGGCTCGTCTTATGCGGTTGGAGCCAGCCCGCGGCCAACCAGGTGGGTAAACTCATTTTCGTCTCCGATGATGAAGAGCTTGGGTTTGGACATGACGTCACTCAAGAAATGATCCCTGGCCTTCACCCGACGCGCCAGTTCGGCCGGGTCGAAAAAGTGCGGGTTGATTTCCCGCCCGATCCGCTCGCCGGCGCCGCGCAGCACGGAGGCGAGGTCGCGATGGCGGGCGGCGCCGACGATCATGAGGTCGAGGTCGCTTTCGGCCCGCTCGCTGTCAGCGGCGATTGACCCAAAGACAAAGGCGAAGGTGATTTTTTTCATGGGCAGCACCTCGGCCAGCAGGTCTTTCAGGCCCGATGTCTTGAGCACGATGGCGTGCAGCTCAGGGTAGATCGGATGCGCGCGGTTGGCGGAATAGTAGCGGCGGTTGCCGTCCTTGACCGTGGTGATCAGTTCCAAATCGACGAGCTTCTGCAGTTCCTCCTCGACGGAGGCCTGGGCAAACGGCGTGTGCCCGATGATCTCGGCGCGATACATCTCCCGCTGGCGTGCGCCCAGCAGGAGCCGGAGCATTTCCGCCCGGATTTCCGAGTGAAAGAGGAGCGCGAGTTTGTTCATTTTCGGGTCCGGGCCGGCAGTCCCGACGCTTTGCCCGGTATTGCCGGGGGATACCATGGTAATACCGGGGATTCCGGCAAGCGAAATTGTACGCCTGCTTTCCCAGACGAATTTCATCATGTCCGCACCGTCCGCGGAGGTGGACAACCTGATGCCCGACATCTTCTCGAAACGAAAGCGCTCCGCCGTGATGGCCGCGATCCGCTCGCGCGGCAATCGCGACACGGAGCTGCGCCTCATCGGGTTCATGCGCGCCCGCGGCATCACCGGCTGGCGGCGTGGATCGAAGTTCACGAGCAAACCTGATTTTGTTTTTCCCGCGGTTAAGCTCGCGGTTTTCGTCGACGGGTGCTTCTGGCACGGCTGCCCCCTCCACGGCACGCAGCCGAAGTACAATGCGAAATTCTGGCGCGAGAAGCTGGCTCGCAACCGGGCACGTGACCGCGAAGTGAATCGCGCGCTGCGCGCGCGGGGTTGGCGGGTGCGGCGAATTTGGGAGCATGAACTGACGCGGAAGAACGTGGGGCGTCTGGCGGCCAAGCTCGGTCGCGCGGTCTAGCCTTTCGGCGCGGTCCTGTTGGCGTTCTTCTTCTTGGCGGTGGGCTCGGTCTTGGCGTTCGGGTCGTAGTTGGGATTGGGCGTGGGCATGACGGCGCCGACGTCCTTCCGCCACGCGCCGAGTTTAGCGCGGAGAGCGGCGACTTTCTCGGGCTGCTGCGCCGCGAGGTTCGTTTTCTCGCTGATGTCCTGCGGAACGTTGTAGAGCTCAATCGCGCCGTCCTCGAACCACTCGATGAGCTTCCAGTCGCCGTCGCGGATGGCGCCGTGGGGCGCGCCACCTTGATTGCCGTAGTGCGGGTAGTGCCAGTAGAGCGGCTGGCCGCGCGGGGTTCGCTCGCCCCTTAGCTGGGGCACGAGACTGACGCCATCGCGGTGCTGCGCGGGTTGCGCGGGGAGGCCGGCGAGTTGGAGGAGTGTCGGATAGTAGTCGGTGCTGATGACGGGCGTGTCGCAAGTCGTACCGGGCTTGGTGATACCGGGCGCGGAGACGATCCAGGCGACGCGCGTGCCGCCTTCGTAGGGCCAGCCTTTGCCGGCGCGGAGGGGCAGATTGGAGGTCGGGTGACCTTCGCTGGTGGAAAGGCCGCCGTTATCGGACATGAAGACGACAATGGTGCGCGAGGTGAGGCCGTTCCGTTCGAGGGCGGCGAAGACGCGGCCGAGGCCGGTGTCGAGTTGCTCGAGCATCGCGGCGTAGGGCGCGTGGTTTTGCACCAGGCGCACATCGCGTTCGCGTTCACGGCCCCAGGCGTCGGGCGGGGCGGCGAGTTTCTTCTTTTCGTATTTCGCGACGAGATCGGCGCGGGCCCCGATGGGCGTGTGCGGGGCGAGGAAGGGCAAATAGGCGAAGAAGGGTTTGTCCTTGTGCGAGTCGATGAAAGCGACGGCATCACCGACGATGCGGTCGGTGGTCTTGGGGTCGTCTTGGCGGTCAGGCGGCGGGATGTCGGATTTCGGGTAGAAGAACTGTCCGGTGCCTGAGAGATCCGCGGGGAAGCCCTGCGCGCCGGGATAAAACTCACCGACGCCGAGGTGCCATTTGCCCGCGAAGAACGTCGCGTAGCCGCCGTCGCGCAGGGCCTCGGCGATTGTCACCTCCGTGAGGGGCAGTTGGGTGGCGTTGGGCGCCGAGAGCATCTTGCCGGGGCGCATGCCGGGGATGAAGTCGGTGATGCCGAAGCGCGGCGGATATTTTCCCGTCATGATGCTGCCGCGCGTGGGCGAGCAGACGCAGCAGGCGGTGTAGCCCTGGGTGAAACGCATCCCGCGTTTGGCGAGAGCGTCGATGTTGGGCGTCTCGTAGAAGGTGTTGGGGTTATTGGCGCCGATGTCCATGTAGCCGAGGTCGTCGGCGAGGATGAAGACGAAGTTGGGGCGCGCGGGCGCGGCGACCAGCGGCGAGAGCGCAAGGATGAGCACGAGGGAGAGACGCGGGGGCAGGGCGAGGATCATGGCAAATCGGCGATGAGCGGTTCTCGTCCGGAATATTGCCCGAAGCAAGGCGGCGCTTGCAGTCGGACGTGTTGAGGCCGATCGGCACCGGCGTGGGCGGCACCGCGGTGCGCACCGCGAGCCCGGGCAGTGCCGTCAGAGAGGAAGAAACCGGCGGCGGGACAGCGCGCTCATTTCGCTTTCGCGGGGCGCGCGGGGAAAGTGGGCGCCGGGCTGGCGTCCTTCCGGGCGGAATCGCGCCAGGTGTCGAACGCGGCCGCGAGGCGCGCGAGATCGGCGGGGCGGGCGGCGGCGAGGTCGCGCGACTCGGCGGGATCGACGGCGAGATCGTAGAGCTCCCAGGGTGCGGCGGCCGCGGGGCGGACGATTTTTAGCGGGCCTTCGCGGAGGCCGCTCGTGCCGGCGTAGGCGAAGGCGAGGCGGGCGTGCGGGGAGGGCGCGCGGCCGGCGAGCGTGGGCAGCGGGTCGCGGCCGTCGAGGATGCGGTCGGCCGGGGGCGGGAGGCCCGCAAGGCCGAGGGCGAGCGGCACGAGGTCGAGCTGACTCAGCATCGCGGATACGGTCGAGCCGGCGGGGATGCGGCCCGGCAGCCGGAAGATCGCGGGCACGCGCACGCCACCCTCGTAGCTGGTGGTGCCGCCGGACCGGAGCGGGGCGTTGGACGCGACCTCGAGGCCGCGGCCGGGCAGCATGAAAGCGCCGTTGTCGGAGATCAGCGCGACGAGCGTGCGGTCGCGGAGGCGGAGCGTGTCGAGGGTGTCGAGGATGCGGCCGATCGCGGCGTCGAGCGCGGTGAGCACGGCGAGGTAGCGACGCTTTTCATCGGGCTCGTCGGCGGTCCAGCCGTAGGCGGCGAGGTGTTCCGCGGGGACCTCCCAGATCGGCTTGCGCCCGGGCGGCACGTTTTGCGCGGTGTTGAAGTGAGCGGCGTTGAACGAAAGGTAAACGAACCACGGCCGCGCGGCGTGGCGGCGGATGAAGTCGATCGCGGCGTCGGCGAAGAGGTCGGTGCTGTAGCCGGTGAGGGCGACGGGCTCCGTGCCGCGGAAGGTGTCGCGGGCGTGGTTGTAGAGGTGATCGTAGTAACCGATGTTGCCGGAGCGGAAGCCGAGGAACTCGTCGAAGCCGCGCTCGGTGGGGCGCGAGCCGGGGGCGAAGCCGATGTTCCATTTGCCGAAGCAGGCGGTGGCGTAGCCGGCGGGCTTCAGGTATTGCGGCAGGATGCGCTCGCGGTGCGGAAGTCCGACGCCGTGCCAGTTCTCCGTGGAGGCGAGCTGGTGCGCGAGGCCGTTGCGCAGCGGGTGACGGCCGGTGAGGACGGCACCGCGCGACGGGGTGCAACTGCTCGTGGCGATGTAAAATTCCGTGCAGCGCGCGCCCTCCCGCGCGAGGCGGTCGATGCGCGGCGTGCGCACGGTAGGATGGCCGTAGCAGCCGAGGTCGCCGTAGCCGACGTTATCAAGGTAGAGCAGGAGGAGATTTGGCGGCGTGACGGCGTGGAGGAGCGGGGCAAGAAGGAAGCAAACGAACGCAAGGAACCCAGGAAGCGGAACGGTCGGAAGGCGTGAAAAACGGGGCGACTTCACGGCGGAGAGGAGATGAGCGGAGATTCGCGGACGGCGCGGACACTGGTGGGGAAAATGTTGCCTCCGGCAGCGGTGAAGGTTTCGAGATTCGTGCCTTCGATCGTGAGGCGGGCTTTTTTCAGGTATTCGTCGCGCGCGGGATCGAAGACCCGGCCTTCGATCGCGCCGGTGCCGGTTTGCGCCGACAGAGCCAGGGCGGAAGCCAGCCCGAGGCAGAGAAGGATGGTGCGAGAGCGGAGGAACAGCCGTGGAATGAGGAGAGTGTTCATGAGAAGCTGGGCCTTGGGTTGGAAATTGCCGGACGAATTGGGAGTCAACAACACGAGAATCTCAACCTCGACGGGACTGAGGCGCATCCCCGGTCGCCGATGGAGCGGATCCATGCGTCGAGCGTGCGGTGGAGGGTGGCGACCGTGGCGGCGACGTTTTGCAGGCCTGCCGGCTCACGGCGGAGAAAGCGCAAGCACGCCAGTCCGGTAATTCGGAGTAAAGTAACTTTGACTGGCATACGCAGCTCTTCTGTACTCATCATCCCATCCCCACCGTCGCCCGCGATTTGAATGAAGGAAATCCCGTCTGTTCTCCTCGGCCTCGCGCTGCCCCTCCTCGGCGTCGCGGTCTCTGGCGCGTCGATTACGCCGGAGGGTCGCGACTTCTTCGAACAAAAGATTCGTCCGGTGCTGGTCGCCGAGTGTTACGAATGCCACGGCGCGGAGAAACAAAAGGGCGGGCTGCGGTTGGACTCCCGTCCGGGCTGGCAGCAGGGCGGAGGAGCGGGCGAGGTGATCGTGCCCGGTGATCCGGCGAAGAGTCCGCTGCTCGCGGCGATCCAGCACACTGATCCCGATCTCAAGATGCCGGACAAGGCGCCGAAACTCGCCGACGCCGTCATCGCCGATTTCGAACGTTGGATCGCCATGGGTGCGCCGGATCCCCGCGACGCCGCCACGGCGGAACCGGCGGCGAAACCAGCGTGGAGCGAACTCTTCGCCGCGCGGAAAACGTGGTGGTCGCTCCAGCCGGTGAAAAGCGCGGAGCCGCCCGCAGTCGCGGATCGCGCCTGGTCGGAGCATGCCGTGGACCGGTTTCTGCTCGCAAAGATGGAGGCGAAGGGGCTCGCGCCGGCCGCCGACGCCGATCCGGGGACGCTCCTGCGTCGCCTCTCGTTTGTGCTCACGGGCCTGCCGCCCACGCCTGCCGAGCTTGAAGGCTTCGCGGCCGACTACGGTCGGGAGCGGCAGTCCGCCCTTGCGAAGCACACCGCGCGGCTGCTGGCTTCGCCGCGTTTCGGCGAGCACTGGGCGCGGCACTGGATGGATCTCGTGCGTTACGCCGAGACGCACGGCAGCGAGGGCGACCCGGTGATTCCCGAGGCTTACCGCTACCGCGACTACCTGATTCGCGCGCTCAACGCCGACGTGCCGCTCGATCAGCTCATCCGCGAGCATGTCGCCGGCGATCTGCTCGACCGACCGCGCCTGAATCCGGCGGGATTCAACGAATCGATCCTCGGCACCGCGCACTTTCGTTTCGTCGAACACGGTTTCCAGCCGATCGACACTCTCGACGATCAGGTGAAGGCGGTGGACAGCCAGATCGACGTCGTGAGCAAGGCGTTTCAGGGGCTCACCGTTTCGTGCGCGCGCTGCCACGACCACAAATTCGATGCCGTGAGCCAGCGCGACTACACCGCGCTCTACGGAATCTTCGCGAGCGTCCGGCCGGCGCAGGTCACCATCGATACCGCCGACGTGTTGGAAAAGAACCGGGCCGAACTCGGGCGGCGGCATGCGCAGATCAAAGCGGGTCTGGCCACGGCGTGGCTCGCCGCCGCGGAAACGCTGGCGCCACGGTTGCGCGAGCAGGCGGCGCGCGCTCCGCGCCTCCGCGCGGGAGCGGCGCGGATGCGTGAGATCGAGCAGGAGTTGGCCGGGCTCGATGACGCGGCGCGGGAACGCGTGCTCGCGAGCGCCGCCGACCAGCCGTTGCCGGCGGCGGGTGTGGCGCCGGTGGCGCGATGGGATTTCGAACGCGGCCCCAGGGACACGGTCGGCAAACTCCACGGCCAGATTGAGGGTGGCGCGGTAATCAGGAATGGGCGCCTCGTGCTCGACGGCCGCAAGGCGTACCTGCGGACGCCGCCGCTGCCGTTCGCCCTTGCCGCCAAGACGCTCGAAGTGTGGGCGGCGCCGGGCAATCTGGAACAGCGGGGTGGGGGAGTCATGGCGGTGGAAAACACCGCGGGTGATCGCTTCGATGCGATCATCCTCGCCGAGGATGACTCCAGGCGCTGGCGCGCCGGCAGCGAGGAGGGCGAACGATCCAAAGCTCTGCCGGGCGAGCCGGAAACCGCGAACGCCGGTCAGTTCATCCAACTCGCCATCGTCTACGGAGCGGACAGCACGATCAGCGTCTACCGCAACGGTGAGCCGTATGGTCCATCGGCCACAAAGGGAGAATTGGTCGAGCACGCTGCCGGCAAGTCCCGCGTGTTGCTGGGCCTGCGCAACCGTGGCGCCAGCGATGGATTCTTCGCGGGCGAAATTGAAGAGGCGCGGCTCTACGATCGCGCGCTCACGGCGGACGAAGTCGCGTCGACGTTTCGCGCGGGCACACCCTCGGCGTTGGGCCCGGAGCGTCTGCTCGCGGCGCTCACGCCTGCGCAGCGCGAGCGGCGCTCGCTGCTGGAACGTGAGCGGGGGCAGTTGCGCGCCGCGCAAACCGAGGCGGACGGCGATTCGGTGTTGGCCGGCGCGGTCCGGGAAGCCGAAGGCGAGGCGGTAATTCCGCTGCAGCTTTGGGCCCGGCTTGGATCCATGGACGAGGCGCGGTTCGCCGCCGCGTGGTCTGCGCTGACGGATGAGCTGCGCGAAAAACAGACGGAGGCGCTGCGCTTCAATCGCGAGAATTTCCGCCCGCTCTGGAATCTCGCCGGCGACGACTACCAGCGGTGGTTTCACGCGGGCTCCGGCCTCGGCGCGCAGCCGGCCCGCCCGGGCGAATTTACCATCGCGCCACAGGGCGACCGCTTCATCGACGGACTGGCGCCGGCGGGCGTGTTCACGCCCCGCCTTTCCAACAAGCACAACGGCCTGCTCACTTCCCCGCGCTTCACGATCGACTCCGACTATATCAGCGTGCGCGCCCTGGGCGGTGGCGGCGCGATGGTCCGCGTCATCGTCGATCACTATCCGCTGCCGCAAAACCCGATTTTCCCCAAAAGCACGCTCGACCAGGAAAATCCAGGCTGGATTCGGCTCGATACCGCCTATCGGAAGGGCAGCTCCGCTTATATCGAATTCGGCACCCGCAACGACCTCACTCGTCCGATTGACGGCAGGAAAAAGCCGGGGAGTGCGCCCGCGGACGGTCGCTCCTTCTTCGGCGGCGATGCCATTATCGCCCACGAGGGCAAAGCCGCCCCGCGCCCGGAGTTGACGGCGCTGCTGCCATTGCTCGACGGCCCGGCGCCGGCGACGACCTCGGAATTGGCGACGCACTACCAACGCGTGCTGACCAATGCGATAAATGCGTGGCGCGACGATCGTCTGACGGAGCCGCAACGCGCGTTGCTCGATGATTTCCTCCGGAAGAAATTGCTGCCGTCCACGCTCGTGGAGTTGCCTGAGCTCAGCGTGTTGGTGGCCGAATATCGCCGGCTCGAGGCGGAGATTCCGGTGCCGCAGCGTGCGCCTGGCGTGCTCGAGACGGTTGGCCACGATGCCCCGCTGCTGGTGCGCGGCGATCATCTCAAGCCGGGCGAAGCCGTGCCGCGTGGTTATCTGCAGGTCATCGACCCGCAGCCGTATCGCACGGCGTTGAGCGGGCGGCTGGAGCTTTCCCAAGCGATTGGCAGCGCCACGAATCCGCTGACGGCCCGCGTGATGGCGAATCGCGTCTGGCAATGGGTATTCGGCGTCGGACTCGTACCGACGGTGGACAATTTCGGCCGGCTCGGGGAGCGATCGACGCACCCCGAGTTACTTGACTTTCTCGCGACGCGCCTGGTCGAGACTGGCTGGTCGATGAAGGAGATGGTGCGTTTTCTCGTGACCGCGCGGGCGTTGCAAATCAGCAGCACCCCATCGTCCCGGGCGACGGAACTCGATCCGTCAAACGCCCTGCTTTCGCACCTGCGCCTGCGCCGGATCGAGGCTGAGGCGATTCGGGACTCGCTGCTCGCGGTCGCGGGCGAACTGCAGGAGAAGATGTTTGGCCCGTCGGTGGGCTCAAATGCTCCGCGGCGGAGCGTCTATCTCCAGATCCGCCGGACGCGGCTCGATCCGTTTCTCCAGGCATTCGATGCGCCGGCGCCGTTTTCCACCCTCGGCCGGCGCGACGCGACGAACGTCCCGGCGCAATCGCTCCTGTTGCTCAATTCCCAATTCGTGACTGACCGCGCGGCGAAGTGGGCCAAGGCGCTGGTCGACGATCGCAGCGCGACGAGCGCAGCGCGCGTGCGGGGAATTTTTCTGGCGGCCTTGGGACGGGCGCCGCGGGCCGATGAGCTGACCGCCGCCGCTGATTATCTCAACGTCCTCGCCCGGGATCATCACGTGGCGCCGGAGGGGGTGCTGGCCAGCGTGCGGGTGTGGCAGGATTTCGCCCACGCCATTTTCAACCTGAAGGAGTTCATCTATGTCCGCTAGTCCCACCGTTTCGCGGCCGCTCACGCGCCGCGCGATGCTCCAACAATGCTCGCTCGGATTCGGATCGCTCGCGCTCGCCGGGCTGTTGGCCGACAGGAGTATTGGCGCCACCGCCACCGCCCCGAAACCACCCGGGCCGCATTTTCGTCCGCGGGCGAAGCGGGTGATATTCTGCTACATGTCGGGCGGTGTCTCGCATATCGACTCGTTCGATCCCAAGCCCGAGCTCACGAAGCGCCATGGCGAGCCGATGCCGGTGCCGGTGCGGCCGACGATGTTCAACAACAACGGCAACATCATGGCGCCGCAGTGGGAGTTCAAGCCGCGCGGCCGGAGCGGCCTGCCGATCAGCGAACTCTTTCCCCGCCTGGCCGGTCACGCGGACGAACTCGCCGTCATCCGTTCGATGACGAGCAAGGTGAACGAACACGCGCAGGGAAACTATCTCGCGCACACCGGGTTTCCCTTCATGGGACACCCGAGCGCCGGCGCGTGGACGAGCTATGGGCTCGGCACGGAGAACCGGGATTTGCCGGGCTTCATCGTGTTGCAGAGCGGTGGCGCCGGCGCACCGCACGGCGGCGTGGGCATGTATGGCAACGGCTATTTGCCCGGCCAGCATCAGGCGTCGATTCTGAAGGCCGACGGCGACGAGGCGGTCGAGAATATCAAGCCGCGCGAGGGCGACGGGCCGCAGCGCCGGCGGCTCGGTTTCATTCGCAACCTCGACGACGGCTTCCTCGGCGTCGCGCGCGAGCCGCAGGTTGAAGCGGCGATTCGCAATTACGAGACCGCCTATCGGATGCAATCCGCCGTGCCGGAGCTATGCGACCTTCGCGGCGAGAGCGAGGCCACCAAGCGGCTCTACGGGCTCGATGCCGCCGACCCGAACCAGGCCGCCTATGGCCGGCAGTGTCTGGTGGCGCGGCGGCTGATCGAGCGCGGCGTGCGGTTTGTGGAGCTCAGCTGTCTCCCGCAAAAAGTCGGCGACGGCCAGGTGGCCAATCCCTGGGATCAGCACGGCGGGCTCAAAAAGGGGCACGGCGCGATGGCCAACCAGGTGGATCAGGGCATCGCCGCGCTGATCACGGATCTGAAGGCGCGTGGGTTGTTTGAGGATACGCTCATCCTTTGGGCGGGGGAATTTGGCCGGACGCCGTTTTCGCAGGGCAGCGACGGCCGCGATCACAACCCCACCGGTTTCAGCGTCTGGCTCGCCGGCGGCGGCGTGCGTGGGGGGACGATCTACGGTGCCACCGACGACCTTGGCTACCACGTGGTTGAAAACCCGACGACGTTCTACGATCTTTATGCGACGATGTTCCACCTGCTCGGCATCGATCACGAAAAGCTGACCTACCGCTACGGCGGCCGTGACTTCCGGTTGACCGATGTGCATGGCAAGGTGATCAGGGAAGTCCTGGCGTGAGGCCGCCCGCGAGTTTTTCCCGAAACCACCCGGAGGTGGTGAAACGGGACGAACTGACGTTGCAAACATTTCGACCCCTTCTCCGGAATTTTCGGGTGGGAAGACTTTATTGGTAGAAAGATTTTCCCGAGTCTGCGTGCTGCCGTGTGCCAGGGCGCTGGTCCAAAGCGGTCTCAGTAGATCATGAACCAGCCCCTCATCCTGTCTTGCGGCGAAGTGCCGTGGGACATTTTGCGGACTCCCGGAGCGATCACGGGTGCTGGGTGGATGCGGCATGGCGGTTTGACTGACCGAGCTGGTGGAGCAGCGCGCGCACCTCGGTACTACGAACGAGCTTGATGGCGCGGGCACGCTCGCCGACGACGTGGACGATCAGGGTGTCGTAGCCCGCGCGGAGGGCGGTGCGATTGGAGGTTGGGAAATTCCAATAGACCCAGAGATCCGCTCCCACACGTTGCGAAGGCTCGCCAAAGCGAGATCGCACTTGCGCGAGCGTGAGTGAGCTTGCGGCCGAGAGGGCGACGAGTTCGTGGTCGTCATTGGGCCGAGGTGCTTGGGCCTGAGTGGAGACGGAAGCAAGCGCAGTGAGCAAGAACGCCAGCCGCGCGAGCGAGCAACGGGAGCAGGGGAGTGAACGCATAACGCCATCCCTAAACCGAGATCGAGTCGTCGCGTTACGGCGCATCGCGGACTTTGCGACCGAACTGGGTCGACGCGCGACGAAGGGCGCCCAACACGAGATGGGAAGTTCTGCGATGGCGGCGGTCCGCAACCAACTCCGTGGGCTTGACGCGGGAAGCGGTTAGTACTTCCAGCGGCGGCCAACGCGGAAGTGGATGCTGTCGTAGCCGTCATTTTGGCCGAAGAGGCCACCTTGCGAGGGGTGGAACCATCGCACGCCGGCGGAGTCGCGGAGAAGATCGTAGAGTTCGAGGACGGCGCGCGTGTAGCGCCGGCTGTCGGTGGCGAGGCGGTCGAGGTGCGGGATTCTAACGTCGCGCAATCCGTAGGCGGCGGTATCGGGCGACATGTCGTCTGCGATGATTCAGACGCTGGGCAGCGGCGAGGCGGCGGATGCGGCGGAGGAGAGGGAGAGAAGCAGGGAAAGTGAGAGGGGGAGCAGGGAGCGGAAGGAGAACACGGGTGCGGATGACGCGAGGGCGTCAGCGGTAGTCGGCGCCGGTGAGGCTCTCGAGGACGGAGCGTTGCCAGGAATGCAGGACGGCGGCGAGTTTCTCGGCCTCGGCGGGGTGCGTCGCGATGAGATTGGTTTTCTCGGCGGGATCGGCGCGCAGGTCGAAGAGCTCCCGGCCGGAGCCTTTGGTGCCGTCGACGACGAGCTTGTAGCGGTGGCCCACGACGGCGCGCGGGCCGGCGTAGTCCTGCGGGAGAATCTCGGCGTGGTGGTAGTTTTGGAAATTGCGCGTGGCGGTGCCATCGGGGCCGAGTTTCACGAGAGGGGTCGTGCCCTTTTGCAGCTCGGGATCGAGGTAGGGTTTCGCGCCGGGATGGCGGGCGATGGGATCGTCCCAGAAACAAATCGGCACGGTGCGTTCGGTCATGGTGCCGTCGAGCAGTGCGCGCAGAGAAACGCCATCGAGGGGGCGGCGCGGGAGGGGCCGGCCGACGAGTTCGCAGAGGGTAGGGAGGATGTCGCTCGTGACGGCGTTGCTGTCGCTTGCGCGCGGGCGGGAAATTTTCGCGGGCCACTCGATCACGCCGGGCACACGGATGCCGCCTTCGTAGATGCTGCCCTTGTGGGCCCGGAAAGGCACGGTGGCGACGGCCTCCTGCGGCGTGCCGTTGTCGCCGCAATACCAGAGCAGGGTGTTGGCGCGGAGGCCGGCGGCGCTGAGGTGGTCGCGGAGCTGGCCGATGGAGCGATCCAGCGCGGTGATCTCGGCGAAACGCTCGCGGAGCACGTCGCGCTGAAGGCGGGTGGTATTGCGGCCGGTGGTGTTGGAGGTGAGCTTCACCTGACGATTGGCGAAGGTCGCGGGAAGGTTGTCGTAGAGTGCGAGATCCTTGGGCAACGCCTGGTAGGGTTCGTGCGGCGAACCGAACCACACGACGACGAAGAACGGTTTGCCGGCGCGGCGGGAGGCGTCGATGTAACGGATGGCTTCGGCGATGATGATCTCGGAGCTCTCGCCCTTGATGACCTGGGGCGGGCCGCCGTTGCGCGAGAGCGAGGGATCGAGCTCGAAGAAATTATCGTGCGAGAGCCAGGTATCGAAGCCCATGGCGCCGGGATTGGTGGGCGAGGCGGCTTTGACCGGGCCGAGATGCCACTTGCCGAAGTGGCCGGTGGCATAGCCGGCGTCGCGCAGGAGTTGGGCGACCGTGATTTCCTTGGGCCGGAGCGACCAGCCGGGCGCAAAGGTGCCTGAGCGGTGGTGATGGCGGCCGGTCATGACGGTGGCGCGCGTGGGTGAACAACTTGCCCCGCCGGAGTAGAAGCGGTCGAGGCGGAGGCCGGTGCGCGCCATTTCGTCGAGGACCGGAGTCTTCACATACGGGTGGCCGTTGTAGCCGGTTTCGTCCCAGCCGTGATCGTCACCCATGAGGAGGACGATGTTGGGTTTCGCCGAGCCCACCGCAGGAGGGCGCTCGGCGGCGGAGAGTGTCGCGCTGGCGGCGAGCAGAAGGGCGAAGCGTGCGGGGACGAGGGTGCGAAGTTTCATAGGGACGAACGGCCGACGGAGAATTTCATGCGCCGCACGATGCGGGCGAGCAGCCACGGGGCTAGGCGCTGCAGATAAATACCGGCGACCTCCCAGCCGCCGACGTACACCTCGTTGCGACCGCGGGCCACGCTGCGCACCAGGGCGGCGGCGCATTTTTCCGGCGCGATGCCGGCCCGGTGGGTGTTGTCGGTTTGGCCGTGATGTTCCCCGTGGGGACCGAGGGCGTTGACGGAAATCGCGGTTCGGACGTAGCCGGGACAGACGAGCGTGACCTTGATTCCCTCGCGCCAGACCTCGGCGCGGAGCGAGTCGAAATAGCCGTGGAGCGCGTGTTTCGCCGCGGCGTACGTCGAGCGCCCGGGCGTGCCGAGGAAACCCATCACGCTGCTGACCACGACGAGGTGCCCGGCTCGGCGCGCGAGCATCGCGGGCAGGACGGCTTTGGTCAGCGCCACCGGGCCGAAGTAGTCGACCTCCATCAGCGCCCGCTCGACATCCAGCGCGGCGTCGGTGGCGAGGGCGCGCTGGCTCACGCCGCCGTTGTTGACGAGCACGTCGATCCGGCCAAAGCGGGCGAGGACGTCGGCGACGATGGCGGGAAACGTGTCAGCGTGTACGAGGTCGAGCGGGACCACGGCATGGTCGTCGGGCCGGGCGCAGGTGCGGCGGACTCGTTCCAGTTCGTGGGGGCGGCGACTGGAAAGCACCAGGCGAGCGCCTTCGAGGGCAAACGCGCGTGCCGTGGCCTCGCCGATGCCGGAGGAGGCGCCGGTAATCCACACGACTTGGCCGGAGAAACGCATGCGGGCTCAGCCCTTTTTCTTCCCGGCCGCCTTGGGACGATACTCGGGCCGCGCCTGCAGCTCCTGCAAGTACGGCGCGTACTCGGGGGCGGTCATCCAATCGCGCGAGGGCGGCTCCTTGGAACTCACGCGGCCTTCGGGATAGTCTTTGCCCGCGACACTGGCCTGCACCGATTCATTCCAACGCAGCAACGCGGTGCGCAGGCGCGCGGCGAGCTCGGGCTTCTCCGCGGCGAGGTCCTTGGTCTCCCGTGGATCAGTCTCAAGGTCGTAGATTTCAAAGGATCCTTTTTCGAGGCTCAGCGTGAGAATCTTGTAGCGATTGTCGATCAGCGCCGCGCGGCCGGTATGGCGGAAGACGAGAGGCTTGGGGCGCTCCTTCTGCTCGGTGGTGAAGAGCGGCCGCAGGCTGAGCCCATCGACCGGTTTGAGCATTACCGTGTCCGGAAGTCCGGCGATTTCGGCAATCGTCGGAAAAATGTCAAAGGTCCCAGCGGGATAACGCGTGATGCGCGGGGTCTTGATCACGGCGGGCCACTCAACGATGCCTGGCACGCGCAGGCCGCCCTCGAAGACGGAGCCCTTGAAGCCGCGGAGATCGCCGACCGTACCCGGTTTGATTTCGGGGAGGCCGCCGTTGTCACTGCAGAACCAGAGCAGGGTGTTGTCGGCCAGGCCGAGTTTGCGCAGTCCGGCGCGCAGGGCACCGACGCTGCGGTCCAGCGCGACCAGTTCACCGTAATGACGAGCCGAGTTTTTCTCCAGCGAGCCGAAGTTTTTCATGTCTTCGGCGGCGGCGATCATTGGCGCGTGGGGCGAGCCGTACCAAATCACCGTGAAGGTCGGTCTCCCGGAGCCGCGGTTGCGCTCGAGGTGTTTTAGCGCCTCGGCGATGATAATTTCGGACGAGTCGCCTTTGAAAGTTTCGAAGTTGCCCTTGCGACTCAGGATCGGATCGCGGTCGAAAAAATTCGTGACGGAGAGCCATTCGTCGAAACCAAACTCGCCCGGACTGTGATCGTCGGTGCCGAGAACGGGCGCACCGGGCCCGCGGAAACCGTTGAGATGCCACTTGCCGAAGTGCGCGGTCAGGTAGCCGGCGCCGCGCAGCGCCTGCGCGATGGTCTTTTCCTGACGGCGCAGCGCGAAACCGTGGTTTTCGACGCCGCAACGGTCGTTGGAGCGTCCGGTCATCACGGTCGAACGGGTGGGCGAGCAGTTCGGCGCGCCGGCATAGAAGCGATCGAAGCGCAGGCCGGCGGCGGCCAGAGCGTCGAGGTGCGGCGTCTTCAGCACCGGGTGCCGGTAGTAGCTGGTTTCACCCCAGCCCATGTCGTCGGCCATCACGAGGACGATGTGCGGGCGGGTGGTGTCAGGCGCCGCGGCAAAGGCGAGGGCGGCAGAGGCGAGAACAGGAAGGAGATAGTTGTGGGATTTCATCCTAAAAACCGCAGTTGAACCACAGAGGCACAGAGAACACAGAGGAGAAGACCAACAAATTGAGAGGAAATTCGTCCACTCTGGCGGTGAATCGCCCTTTCGGATCCTTTTCGGTGTAAACGGTCTTCTCTGTGTCCTCTGCGTCTCCGTGGTTCAATTTCAACTGCCGAATTTTGGTTCATGGTATGGAAGTCTCTTGGTCCGTGGTCCCGTCGTCCGTCGTCCGTGGTCCGTGGTCCTTTGGTCCGCGGCGCTGCCGCCTCACCACGTGCCCTTCAATCCAAGCGTCCAGAGCGAGGCGTAGTCGATGCGCGTGCGGAACCGGGCGACGGCCGGGGTGTTCGGTCCGTAGATCTTCACGTCCTCCGTTGCGTCGCCAATATTGCGGAAGTTGAAAAAGAACGCCGTCCGCTTCCACAAGGTGTATTCGCCGACGACATCGACATAGAGCCGTTTGGAGGTCCAGTTGAACGTGCCGGGTTCGATGCTGTTGCCCGCGCCGATCAGGTTGTTGCGCGACCGGCCGCGGTAATTCCAGTTCACCCGCACGTTGTACTTCGGCCGGGTCAGGCTGACGCCCCAGCTGCCACTGCGCGGAACGAAACCGGCGAAGGACACGGTGTCGTCGCCCGTCACCCGTTGGGCACTCGCATTGGCGAACACCTGCACTCCCCGCGCCCACGGCGGCAGAAACGTGAGCGCCTGCTTGTAGTTGAAATCGAGGCCTTCGGTCCGGACGGTGCCTTCCACGTTGTGGTTGGTGGCCACGTCGTAGGTGCCGAACTCCGCCGGGTCCAAGCCGTAGAGCGCGAGAAACTCCGGCGTGGGCCGGAACACCGTGCTGCCGAAGAAATTCTCGATCTGACGTCGGAAAGCGCCGACGGAAATCTGGCCGACGCCCTCGAAATAACGCTCCAGCCGCAGATTCACGGTCCGCGCGCTCCACGCCTTGATCCCGGCGTTGTTGACCGAGATTCGATTGGCCGCCGTCGGAGGATTGCTCGTATCCGGCAAGGTGACGCCGCCGGAGTATTGGCTGAAGTTGGGCCGGCCGACGGAGTGGTAGTACGAGGCGCGGGCGATCAGATTGTCGCGGACGTTGTAGCTCGCGTTCAGGCTGGGGAAGTACCGCAGGTACTCCTTCTCGGTGTGGGCCCCGCGGTCGAGGTACGTGAGCTGGGAGACGCCGAGGGCGTTAGTGGCGGGGACGATCAGCAGGGGTGCGCCGGTCGCGCTGCGGAGAATCTGGCCGCTGGCGTTGCGTTGATAATTCCGCGTCGCGTCGCTCAGCAGGCCTTCGCCCTGGGCGTTCGTCTGCTCGGCGCGGACTCCGCCGACCAGCTTCAACCGGTTTTGCAGCAGGCCCACATCGCCCCGGAGGTAGAGGGAAGAAATGATCTCCTCGGAATGCTTCGAGGCGGTCACCAGGTTGCGATAAAATGTGTTTTCGTTCCGGGTGAAGTGAGTCGGGTTGGCCACCGAGTACTCGTAGATCTTGCGGTTGCTGGGGGTCTCGAGTCTTGGAAAACCAAACGGCAGGATCCGTTGCGAGTAGATCGGATCGAAGAACGGCACCGGGCTGTCGTCGCCGCCCGAGGGCGCCGTGCTGGCGACACCATCCCGGCCCACGAAGTTGCTGGTCCGGGTGCCGCCCCGGTTGTCCCGGATGGCCTGCCGGACATCAAATCCGGTCTTCAACGTGAAGGCAACGCGCGTGTAGAAATCGCGGCGCAGGCTGCCGTACGCCGACTTCTGCCGGTCGATGTTGGTGTCGACCTGGGTCGCGGCCGAAACCATCGAATAGGTCGAAAGCGAAAACGGGTCGACTCCGGCGCCGGTCGGGCCATCCCGTACCGTGATTTCGTTGGGCCGCAGATAAAAATTGTCCTTGAACGCGATCGTCACGTTCGACCGCTGCATGACGACATTGCGGAAGTACCCTTGTTCGGTGTCGGGATTGCCGTCGTCCTGCAGGGAATACCCCACGCCGCCATCCGCCTTCCACACGGGCCCGTCGTGTCGCCAGACCATGGTGGGCATGCGGGTCCGGTTGAAACGATTGCGTTCCGCATGGCTCGATTGCAGGACGCCCGCCCCTGGCGTCCCCTGGGTCGAGGTCGTCGCGAAATCACCCGGGCGGACACCGCCGACGTTGAAGTTGACGCTGGACACGATGTACTGGCCGTCGAATGAGGAGTATTGAAAGCCGAAGGTCACGCGGTCGTACGCGGAGAGTTTGAGATCGATGCTGCCGCCGACGGAGCGGCGGGTTGTAACCTTCGGGGCGTCCTGCACCTGGTACTGCGTAAGGTATGGGTTGCCGACCGTGGTGTGCGGAAACGTGGTGCCGTTGGTGGCGGTTTGAATCCCGCGCCATTGCACGTTCTGGCTGTTATCCTGCGGCGAATAGTTCGTCGAGGTGCCGGCGGAGAGGGTGAAGCCAAAGCGCTTGTTGACCGGCGCCACATAGGCAAAATCGAAACCCGGATGCACATTGCGCGTCGCGCTCGGCTTGGGCCCCGGCACCTTTTTGAAATCCCGCGCATTGTCGCGCATGATCACATACACGCTGGCGTTGAGGAGCGGTTTCACGCGCTCGAATGAACTCCGCGGCACCATGTTGACCGAACCGGCCAGAGCCGATCCCTGCGACTCCGGCGTCGGCGAGTACGATACCTCGATCCGCGACAGGTTGTTGATCGAAATCATGTCGGACGCCACGGAGCGACCGGTGGCGTTGCCGGGGGCCGAGGCGATGCTGAAGCCGTCCAAGGTGACGGGCACGTTGTCCGCCGGCACGCCGTTGATGGAAATATCGCGGGCGTTGCCTCCGGTGTAGTCGATGGTGATGCCCGGAAGAAATTTCAGGAACTCCGCGGCATTGCCCTCGGCGACGTTGCCAAATTCATCGGTCGAAAGGACGTTCTTGATGTTCGAGGCGAAGCGTTGCTCGTTGATCGCGAGGGCCGAGGCTTCCATCTCGCGACTCGTCACCACGCGGAATTCGTCGAGCTTCACAATCGCGCCGTCTGGTTTGGCGTCGGCGCTGGAGAGCGTGATGTCGTGTGGCACCGACCGACCCGCGGGCACGATCACGGCGCGGGTTTGCGGCGGCAGGCCGGTGTAGAAGGCCGTCACGCGGACGGAGCCCGCCGGCACGTTGGTCAACCGATAGAAGCCGTCGCCATCGGTGAGGGTTGCCAGCGACGTGCCCTCGACCGTTACCCGCGCGCTCACCACGTACTCACCACTGCGGGCGCTCAGTACGCGACCTTCGATGCTGCCGACCGCCGCGACCTGGGCGCCGGCCGGCAGGGCCAGGCCGAGCAGGAGCAGGGACGTGAGAAAACGGCGGGCGCACGTATGAATCGGGTTCAGGATGTTCATGGTAGTTCCGGGCGAGGAGGGCTTGGGGGAGGAGAAGCCTGCTGCGCGGCGAGTATGGTCTGCGAGGTGCCGGGCGGAATTTGAATGAGCGGACGAGACGGAGCAGTAGCGAAACAGAGGCTCGATCGCCAGCGTTTTCATCTCCCGCAGATTCAGAAAGGCCACAGATGCTCGCCGTACGCTCTCCCATCAGCCCGTTGGGGCCAGCGGGCTCCACCGCTCGTTGCATCGTTGGCTAAAGCAGAAAGCAGATCGTCTGCGGTCTTTCTGAATCTGCGGGAGGTCAAACTCAGTTCGTGCCGGCTTATTGCTGGCGCCGCCGGAACCTTGACGCGCACACGTCCGCGGCCGACGCTGCGGTCAGCAGCGCCATTCCGGCGCCCGCCCGATGTTACCCCCTCCTATGAATCGCGTCATCTTCCTGCTTGGTCTCGTTCTCCTCACCGCTCCGGCCCGGGCGGATTTTCGCGCCGGCGCGCACGCGCAGGACATTTCGCCGACCCGATTTCCGTCGCCGGTCAATGGCGGCATGAAGGGCAACTTCGCCCAGGGCGTGGCGGATCCGATGCAGGCGCGCGTGCTCGCGCTCCACGATGGCAAGCGCGCGCTCGTCTTCTGTGTCGTCGATGCGTGCATGATTTCCCGCGAGATTTGCGAGGCGGCGAAGCGGATTGTCGAAAGCGAGTCGGGACTGCGCCGGCAGGACATTCTCATCTCCGCCACGCACACGCACTCGGCTGCGACGATGACGGCGGTGTTTCAAAGCGATCCTGATCCGGAGTACACGCGCGCCCTGCCGGCGATGTTGGCGAAGGGCATTTTGCAGGCGCTGAAGAATCTGGAACCGGCGGAGGTTGGCTGGGCCTTTGGCAGCGATCCCGCGCAGGTCTTCAACCGGCGGTGGTATGTGAAAGCCGGGGCCGATTACGAGAATCCCTTTGGCAGCAAGGCCGACCGGGCGTGGATGAACCCGGGGCAGGCGAATCCGAAGGCCTCGATCCCCGCCGGTCCGGTCGATCCGGATGTCGCGGTGCTCATGGTGCGCGGCGCCGCCGACCATCGGCCGATCGGGCTGCTGGCGAATTACAGTCTGCATTATGTCGGCGGCAATCCGGCGATCAGCGCGGACTATTTCGGGGAATTCGCGCGGGAAATGGCGCTGCGCCTGAAGGCGAACGATGCCCGCTACGACGGCAAGCCGGCGTTTGTCGGCATCATGTCGAACGGCACGAGCGGCAACATCAACAACGTGAATTTTGCCGTGCCGATCCGGCCGAAGCGCGCGGCGGGCGAGCAAATCAAGGTGGTCGCCCGCAGTGTGGCGGACGCGGCGATGAGCGCCTGCGAAGCGATCAAGTGGCAGACTGGGACGAGGATCGAGACGGAGGAGACGGAGCTGCGGCTGGGCGTGCGCAAGGGGACTCCGGAGGAACTGGCGCAGGCGAAACAAATTCTCGCCACGGTGCCGAAGGACAAGGACGGGCAGTGGGGCGACCGCAAGGCGATCTATGCGCGCGAGACGGTCAAGCTGGCCGATTTTCCCGACACGGTGCCGCTGACCCTGCAGGTGCATCGCATCGGGAATCTCAGCGTGGGCGCGATTCCGTGCGAAGTATTTGTCGAAATCGGCCTGCGGCTGAAACGCACGACGCCCTTCGAGCGCCATTTCACAATCTCACTCGCGAACGGTTACGATGGTTATCTGCCCACCGAAGAGCATCACGCGCTGGGTGGCTACGAAACCTGGCGCGCGCGCAGCAGCTACCTGGAAGTGGAGGCCGCCGGAAAAATCACGCGGCGGCTCGAGGAGATGCTGGGCGCGCTCCAAGCGCGCGCTGCGCGGTGACTGCGGCGCCCGGCGCCAGACGTTTCAGGCGCAGTAGACGCCGCCGTTGATGTCGAGGGTGGCCCCGGTGATGAAGCCGTCGAACTCGCTGGCGAGAAAAACCGCGGCGCGGGCGATGTCGTCGGCGTTGCCGCCGCGGCCCAGCGGAATGCCCGCGACCGTGGCCCGGACGGATTCGGCACTCGTGTGGGTGTTGTGAAAACTGGTGCCGAGGATGAGTCCGGGAGCGAGGGCGTTGACGCGGATGCCTTGCGGCCCGAGTTCCGAGGAGAGGGCTCGGGTAAAGGTCAGCACGGCACCCTTCGACGTGGAGTAGGCGAGCGAGCCGGCGTGCCCGCCCTTGCGGCCGGCGAGCGATGAAAGGTTGACGATCGCGGCGCCGCCGCCGGTTTTGGCGGCGGCCGCCAGATGGGGTACGGCGGCGCGGGTGACCCGGCGCAGGCTGCCGAGGTTGAGCGACATCGTCTCGGCCCAAAAATCGTCGTCGGCCTCGGCCAACGAGCGGCGGGCGATGAGCGAACCGGCGTTGTTGATCAGCACGTCGAGCCCGCCCAGAAACGCCACAGCCTCCGCGACGAGTCGCTCGCACTCCTCGGTGGTGGTGAGATCGGCGCTGGCGCTGCCGGAGCGGCGGCCGAGTGTGACGGCCTCCTGGCCGAGGGCGCGGGCGGCGTCGGCGCTGCTTCGGTAGTGGACAAAGACATCGCAGCCCGCGCGCAGCAGGTGCCGGCTGATGGCGAGACCGATGCCCTGCGCGCCGGCGGTCACGAGCACGCGTTTGTTGAGAAGTTTGTTCATGAAGAGGATAAAACCGTTTCACAGAGACACGGAGACACAGAGGAAGACAACAGGCTTTTGGTTTTCCCGCGTGCGGCTTCCAGCCACAGCATTTGCACAGAAGGCAACCAAGAGAACGAAGAGTCGTGCGCCTTTGCTCCCTTCGTTTGCTTCGTTGCCTTCTGTGCAATCTCGGAGGAGAAAGAGGCTGAAAATTTTTCCGACCCCATCTTTCTGCCAAAAGATTGGGGGGGGTGGACCAATCCCCAACCAAGACGGAGTGGCAGGAAGATTAAGGGCAGGAAAATTGCCGGAAATACCCGGTCGCCTCCGGCGAGCAATCTTCCTGCCGATTTTCTTGGTGGCGCCGTGCATTGTAATACTCGGCTGGTTTGAATCGCAAACAATGCGGTTGTGCTGCGTCGCCTTGGGATCTTTGCGATCAAACTCTTTTGGCTGTTCCTGTGGCTTGCCCGCTGCAGGAGGGTTGCCCTTCGACTCCGCTCAGGGCCTTGAGCTTGTCGAAACGGCTTGAGCTTGTCGAAACGGCTTGAGCCTGCCGAAACGGCGGCCCTCGTGCCGCGTTGGAAATATCCGAATTAGGTTCTTCGGCGGCCGGGCCACGTCTGCGGGCGCGTCCAGAAGGCGTCGGTGCGACCGCCGTAATATTCGTCGAGCACGCGATCCATCACGGCGGACGTGCGGCGCGCGGATTCGCCGGTGCTGGGGCACGAGCCGCGGCCGAGCAGATCGTCGACGACACTTTGGATCAGCGGCTGGGCGACGTGGGGCGGATTGGGCATGTCGAAGTGTTCGACGCCGCGCGCGGTTTCGAAACGCACGGGATCGTTCGCATAAAAGTTAATCGCGAGGCGGCCGGTGGTGCCGGAGAACTCGAGCGTGTCGTCTTTGGCGAGGCTGGCGAAGTTCCACGAGGCGGAACCGGGCACGCCGGCGGCGGTGCGAAAGGTCATCGCGATGGCGTCCTCGACCTCATAGGGTGAGGCGAGGCGCGCGGCGCAGCCGCGGGTGTCCTGCAGCGGGCCGCCGCAGAAATCGAGGAAGTCGAGCAGGTGCGAGCCGAGGTCGAGAAAAAGGCCGCCGCCGGCGTTGGCCGCGGAGACGCGCCAGGCGCCCGTGGCGGGGTCGGCGTTGACGGGGGTGGGGGAGGCGAGCCGGTAAGTGATGCCGGTGAGGGTGCCGATGGCGCCATCTGCGAGCAGGTCGCGCACTTTCAGGAAACGCGGCAGGGCGCGGCGATAGTAGGCGACGAAGAGTTTTTGTTTCGCGGCGGCGAAGGCGGAGATCATCGCGTCGCATTCGGGCGTGTGGCGCGCCATCGGTTTTTCGACATGGCAGGGTTTGCCCGCGGCGGCGGCGAGCAGGGCGCCGTCGACATGCGCGCCGGGTGGCGTGGCGACATAGACGGCGTCGACCTCGGGATCATGCACGAGCGCGCGGGCGTCGTCGTACCAGCGGGGCACGCCGTGGCGACGCGCGTAGTCGGCGGCGAGGGTGCCGTTGCGTCGCATGACGGCGACGAGTTGGGAGCCGCGGGCTTTTTGAAAACCCGGGCCGCTTTTTACCTCGGTGACATCGCCGCAGCCGATGATGCCCCAGCGGATGACGTCGGATTTCATGCGACGAGCGAACGGGAAGTGGTTGGGTGGAGCAAGCCCGCGGCGGGGGGCAACAGGATCGTCATTCCCCCGCCAGCATTCGCCTGCGTCATCAGGCCGGGCCGATGCGCGTTGTCGCCTGGCAGCGGTGAACCGGCTAAACTGCCTTGGTAGGGGCTTGGGCACGAACCGCCAATCCGTTTGGCAGGAAAATTGAGGGCAGGAAGATTCTGGCCGCCGGGGCTTGGGAATTTTCCTGCCCGAAATTTTCCTGCCTCCCTCGGTCTGGGCGGAACACCGCGGCGAAGGTTTTCCCTGAGAAATTCGCCATCCTGCGGCGGGCGAATCTCCGACCAAGAAGCAGCGGACCCGATCCGGGCGCTTGGAAAGCGCCCCTCCCGCGCCCCTCCGTCAGCCACTTGACTTGCGCCGGGCCGACAACGGGGGACGCGATCCCGGAAAAAAGAAAAGGCGGCCGCAAAGGCCGCCTTGCTGGTGGGGGAGCGCGAGTGGCTCGCGACCCCGGATCAGTTCGTGACGTCGGAGGTCGCGCTCTGTTTGCGGATGCCCTCGTAGACCTTGTACCATTCCTTCTGCGCGTCGCTGCCGGCGTAGTCCTTCAGCGCTTGTTCGCTGGCGAACTCCATCACGAAGATGTGGGCCTTGCCCGATTGGTTCTTGATCGTGCGGGTCCAGACGCGGGTGACGCCGCTGTATTTCGCCGGCAATTGCTGGACGCCATCGGCGGCCGCCTTGATCTGTTCGGCGGTGGTGCCTTCTTTGAAGTCGACCGTAACCACGTGGATCACGGTTTTCGGCGCGGTCTCGGACGAGGCTTGAGCCTTCTTGGCTTTCTTCTTTTCTTTTGGTTCCGCCTGGGCGGAGGCCGTCGCGGCGCTGAAGGCGACGAGACCGATGGTGAGGAGGGTGAGGATTAGTTTTTTCATGGGAGGGATGGAATTGAGAGGTGGCATATCGGCGCGGAATCGCGTGTCGTCAAGCGTTGTCGGGTCAGAACCCGGGAGGGTCAGAACCGACCCTCGAGGCTGAGCGTGATGGTTGTACCCTGGAGCCGGATCTGGTTCACTTGATCGTGCGTGCCGCGATAATAGCGCTGCGGCTCGTTGAAGAGATTTTGCACGCCGAGGTTGACCGTCATGCTGCGCGGGAGGTTGTAGCGCAGGTTCACGTTGAACAGGTTGCGCGGCATCATGTAGACGTTGCGCGAAGGGTTGGTGAGGTCGAACGCGCCCCGGATGTTTTCATCCGTATAATTGTAACTGACCGACACGCCAAACCTGCTCTTGTAGTCCCAGCTCAGGTTCGCGTTCGCCGTGAAGGGAATGAAGCCGTTCACCTGGTCGGTCGTCAGATAGACACCCGCCCTGCCGTAGTCGCCGTGCGCCATGAGCCTTGTGAAATTGCCCGAGAACCGAAGTGTCCGCAACAAACCGGGGAGAAAGCGGAACTGCTGCACATATTCGACTTCCCAGCCCTGCGTGAACGCCGAGCCGGCGTTGGAATTGGCGAGGATCTCGAAGCCCTCGTAGAGGCCGTTGAAGCCGTTGTCCGCGCCGATCTCGACGATGCCGATCGGCTGGTTGCCGCGGACGTAGTCGTCGATGCGCTTGTGGAACTAGCCGACTTTGAGGTAGCTGGCGGTGCCGAAGTTGTATTCGGCGGCAAAGTCCCAGTTCTTGGCCTTGGTGGGCTTCAGCTCGGGGTTGCCGAAGGTGATGGTCTGCGCGGTCTCGTTGATGCCGAGCCCCGTCACGGCGTTGGCGAGAGAGGGGCGGGCCATGCCGGTGCTCCAGCCGGCGCGCAGGCGGAGATTACGCGTGAGATCATACCACGTGTGCATGCTGGGGAAGTTCTCGGTGTATTCGCCGGCGTTCTTGACGGGGTTGTTGTAGTCGCGGAGCGCGGAGCCGAGCGGGTCGGTGAACTGCGGGCCACCCGCCGCATTGCTTGTAAGCGTGCGTGCGCGGACGTTGACGCGGCCGACCGTCAGCGTGTTTTCGCTGCGAAGGCCGCCGAGGTAGCCGAAGCGGGCGATCTTGCCGCTCAGCATGCCGTAGTAGCCGGTGATGATCTCTTGGGTGCGGTTGGTGTTTTGGATGCGATTCTGGTGGTAGAAATACATGTCCTCCTCCCAGAGCGTCGGATCGACGAGGCGGCCGTTGTTGTAGAACTGCGCGCCTTCCCAATACGGGAGGTTGCGGCCGGTCTTCAGCTTGTCCCACGTCACGAAGTTCGGGATGTTGGGCAGCGCGTTGCGGCCGATATAGCTCCAGCGGCGACCGGCGCGGTAGAGCTCGACCTTGTGGTCGCGGATGGAGTAGCCGGTCTTGAGGAAAGACGGGTATTGCTCGAAGAACGGCAGGCGGTAGCGCACATTGCCGCGCAGCTCGCGGATGAGGTCCACGTCGAGGTTGCCGGAGCCGGTGCTGAGGCCGTTGACGGTCGGACGCCAGTTGTTGGGGTTGGTGAAATCGAGGCCGCCGTTCTGGATGAAGCGCGGGTAGAGATCGTCCTGCGTGCGGTCGAGGATCCAGCCCACGCCGGTGACGCCGCCGGGCCCGACGATATTGTCGATGGGATCGATGGCCGTACCCGCGACGCTGTTACGGCGGCCGTTGGGCCCGATGAGCGGGATGTTGCCGATGCGGTTGGTGAGCGACGCCTCGTTGCCGAGCGTGCGGTAGCGCGTGCGGCTCCAGAGCGCGGCCCAGTCGAACTCAAAGCGGCCGCGAGTGTGCTCGCCGCCGGCATCGATGTGGCGCAGGCGCTGGTCGCGCTGGATGTTGGTCGTGCCCTGGTCCATGAGGGCGGGGTTGGTGGTGCCGGAGGTGGGGCTGGCCGCAGTGGCGGCAGTCGGAACCGCACGGACAACTGTGATCCGATCGGTGAAACCGGGAACAACTCCGCTCGGCACGACCTGCCCGGTGATGAAGGTCGTGTTTGTGAAGTTGTTGGGCACCGTGGTCTGGCTGCCGGCAAACGCGCGCATGTTGTATTGGCGGCGCATCGGCTCGGGGGCGTTGTTGACGACGATGTTCAGCTTGAAGAGGTCGTTGGCCGAGAGCCGGTAGTCCCACTTGGTGCTGATGCTGCGCTGCTTTCTGACGTTGAAATTATCCCGCGTGCGATAGTCCCAAAGATAAGCGGGCTGGCTGTTCGTTTGCTGGAAATCGCGGTTGGTCTCGTAAACCCCGAAGGCGTTTTCGGTGTAGAAACCGTTGACCGACACCGCGAGGTTTTCCCGCTCGGCCCCGAAGATCGCGAACTTCTCCGTGTATTGGACGTTAAACAGGGCGTGATTGCGGTGTTGCTCGCGCATCGGCACCTGCTCGGTGAACGAGGGCGCGGTGCGATACTGGAAGTTGTAGACCAGGCGGCGCTTCTCGCGCATGGAGAGAGGCGAACGGGTTTTGAAGTTCACGCCGCCGCCGAGCGAATCCACCGCGCGATCAGGGGTCTGACCCTTGGTGAGCTCGAGCGACTCGAACATGGCCCCGGTGAAGGCCGTCATGCGCGTCGTGCGGTTCTGCGCGCTAAACGACGACATGCCGCCGCCGTCGATTGTGATGGAGGTGGTGCCGGTGCCCATGCCGCGGACGCTGATTTGCTCGACCACCTCGTCACCGGGGTCGCCGAACGTCACGCCGGGCAGCCGGATGGCGAGTTCGGTCGCGTTCATGTTGGGCAAGTCCACCAGCGCGTCCATCGACGCCACACTCTTCAAATTGTCCGCATTGCGTTGCTGCGTGATTGCCGCCGACTGACCTTCTTTCTCACTGGCGACCTTGAACGCATCGAGCATCAGGATGGTGCTGCTCATCACAAAATCCCGCGCCACCGACTGGCCGGCACTGACCAGCACCGTGCTTTGTTGCAGGTCGAGGCCCGTGTAGGTTACGACGACCTCATGCGTGCCCGGCGGCACATTGAGCAAATAGCGGCCGGTGTTGTCGACGAGCGCGCTGAGGGCGAGTGCGGGGATTTCGACTCGCGCGCCAATCAGGCCGTTGCCGGTGGTCTTGTTGGTGACGATACCGCTGACGATGCCCTTGGCACCGGTGGTATTATCCGCGGCGCGAGCGACCGGGATCGACATCAGGACGGCTGCCGCGAGCGCGGCGAGGGCGGTTTGGACAAGACGCTCCGATAGGAAACGGACGGAGCGGCGGTTTGCAGTAATGGTAGTCATAGTCAGGGGTTTTGGAGGGCGAAAACTGTGCCCGCGACCGAAATCAGTGGTCCAAGGGGGCGTGGAATCTGAAAAAGTGCTGGGAACGTGAGCCGGTGCAAGGTCTATTCCGGGCGATTCGCCCACATCGGTGGGCTGGCTGCGACTTTGTCGGGCACTTAGGGTGTTTTGGCTCGACTTTCTTAGGGAATGTATTGGGCTCGCAAACTTTTCCCCGGCGGGCAGTCGCCGTACCTTTTCAATCAACAGCACACATGACTAGCAAACGAAACATCCCGACCCGCCGTTTCATCAAGCCATCGTATACTTTTCTGATCGAAAAGAAGCGTGATGGCGGTGAGTTTACTCAAGAAGAAATTCGCTACATCATTGACAGCACGCTGGATGGAGAAATGCCCCGGCACCAGCTGGCAGCCCTGGCGATGGCGATCTATTTCAGCGGCATGTCTGCCCAGGAAACGGCAGACCTCACTGAGGAGATGATGCTTTCGGGAGATGTCATCGACCTTTCGCATATCGCGAAACCGAAAATCGACAAGTACTCGACCGGAGGCGTGGGTGACAAAACCTCGCTCGTTCTCGTCCCGCTTGCAATGGCCTCGGGCGTGGTGGTGCCGATGATGTGCGGGGTAGAGCACGACTACCTCATCAATACCTTGGAGAAACTCGCGGCGATCCCGGGGTTCAAGAGTCATCAGACGAATGAGCAATTCGCTTCCCAACTCGCCCGCATTGGCGGTGCGATTGTGGAACAGACGGCGGAATTGGCCCCGGCCGACGCCAAGTTCTACGAGCTCCGCAAGGAAACCGGCACGATTCCCAGTCTCCCGCTGATCACCGGCAGCGTGCTCTCAAAGAAGCTGGCGGAGGGTTCCGAAGGCCTGGTGATCGACGTGAAATGGGGCAACGGATCGTTCATCAAGGACTTGGAGCAGGCGAAGCAACTGGCGCGTTCGATGACGCGGGTGGGCCGATCGATGAAGCGGCGCTGTGTTGCTCTCGTAACCGACATGAATCAGCCGCTCGGCGACACCGTCGGCACGGCGCTTGAAGTCAAGGAAGCCATCCAGCTCCTCAAGGGCGGCGGCCCGGAAGACATGAAGGAACTGGTGCTCAAGCTCGGCATGGAAATCGTCCGGCTGGCGGGCGTCGCCGGTTCGACGCTTTCCGCCAAGCAGACGGTGCAGCGTCACCTTACCGATGGATCGGCTCTTGAGAAGCTCAAGGATCTGGTCCGGGCGCAGGGCGGTGACGCCTCTTACATTGATCACCCGGAGAAATTCACACCGGCGCGTCACATTCGGAAATTGCCGGCGCCCAAGCGTGGTTATGTCCACACGATCAATGCCGCCATGATCGCCCGGGGCGTGCATTTGCTGGGCGCGGGGAAGGATGACCACCATTCGAAGGTGGATCACGCCGTGGGCGTTTCTGAAATCAGGAAGGTCGGCACCCAGGTCAAACAGGGTGAGCCGCTGATGATGATTCACTATAACGACGAGGCGAAACTCGAGCAGGCCCTGGAGTATTTCAAGAACGCCTATCGCCTCGCGCCGAAACGTCCGACCCCGCCGCCGTTGATCGTCGAACGCGTGGCTTAGGAAATCGCCGCGCGATTTCCTGATCGTCGCGCCAGCCGCGACGGCGGAAGCAACCAGGCCGACCGGATTCCGGCCGGCCTGATTGCTGTTCGGAAAAAATTGCCCGGGCGCCGGCGTGCGGTTCATGGTGAGGAATGTCTGACCTGCTGCCCACGGAAAAGCCGGAGAAAACGCCGGCGCCCAACGTTGATCGCTCCCTGTGGCCCCGGCCGTGGGCGCAGCTCAAGTATTTCACCTTCCAGCCGGCGATCTTTCCCCGGCTGCTTGGCCACGTGTCGCCGGATGCGCGACCCGGCGATTTCGTCAATGTCTACGACAAGAACGGCAATCTCACCGGGGGCGGCCTTTTCAATCCGCGGGCGAAGATTCCGCTGCGCGTGGTCTGTCACTCGACCGAGCCGGTCACCGAGGCGTATTTCGCAGGGGCCATCCGGCGGGCGGTGGCGTTGCGCCGTGAGCTCTTCAAGCTCGACGAGACGACCGATGCCTATCGGCTGATCAATTCCGATGGCGATGGAATGAGCGGTCTCACCATCGACCGGTATGGCGACACGTTGCTATGCGAAATCTACAGCCTGGGCATCGCGCGGCGCCTGCCGCAATGGCTGCCGCTGTTGCACGAGCTGGCGGGCACTCGGTTCGCGCGGGTGCAGGTGGATCATGATTTGGGAAGCCTCGAGGGGATCAAGCCGTCGATCTTTAACGAAACCAATGCGGCCGCGCCCGATGCCGTGAAGATTCGCGAACACGGCGTGCGTTACGAGGTCGACTTCGCGGAGGGGCACAAGACCGGCTTTTTTTGCGATCAACGCGACAACCGCCGGGCAATCACCCGGTTTACCCGGGACGCCCGGGTCCTCGACCTGTGCTGTTACACCGGGGGCTTTTCGCTCAATGCCAAAGTCGCCGGCGGTGCCGCCGACGTGACGAGTGTCGATCTCGATGAGGCCGCGATTGCGCAGGCCAGGCGCAATGCCAATCTCAACCAGGCCCGTCTGAAGTTTGTCCACGCCGATGCCTTTGCCTATGCCCGGCAGATGCAGACCAACGGGGAAAAATGGGATGTGGTCATGCTCGACCCGCCGAAATTTATTTTTACGCGGGATGAGCACGGCAACTGGGAGGGGCGCCAGAAGTATGAGGATCTCAACCTGCTCGCGATCTCGCTGGTGAAGCCGGGTGGGGTGTTCGTGACATGTTCGTGCTCGGGTTTGCTGACCTTGGAGGATTTTGAGGCACATGTGATCAAGGCGGCCCATCGCCAAAACCGGCGCCTGCAATTCTTCGACCGCACCGGGCCGGGGCCCGACCACCCGGTGTATTCCAATTGTCTGGAAAGTCGCTACCTCAAGGTGCTTTGGGCGCGGGTGGTGTGATTTCGAATGGCCCGGCCCGATGAAAATCACGTAAGTTCGGAATTGCTGTGAGGACGGAGGTCACGTAAGTATTTTGGCGAAACCATGCCGTCCCTGACTGCCCTCAGCCTGAGAATCTGCTGCATGGCGGTGACGCTGCTGTTTGCGGTCGCATCTGCCGCGGAACCGGCGTCATCGCTTGTCGGGTCGAACCGTGAGCAGGTGGTGCGGAAAAAAGGCGAACCCCGGAGTCAGATTGCGGTGGGCAATCGAGTCATCATGCTTTACGCCCGGGAGCGGGTCGTGCTGCGCGACGGTCTCGTGGTGGAAGTCGAGCAGGTGCAGGCGGAGCCCGTGCGGCGTGCGCCGCCACCCCCGGTTGTTCCAACTCCGCCGGCGGGTGCGGCGGTCGCCGCCGAACCGGCGACGGCGCCTGCAACGGTGGTGGCAGCGGCGACTCCCCCGCCGGCTAATCCGGGGTTGCCACCGCCGCCAGCGGCTTCACCTCCCGCAGTAACAACCGACACAGCGGCCAATGCGGCGCAACCATCGGACCCGGCGGCGCCCAAGGCCGAGACCCCGCCGGAGCCCAAGCTGGAGATCAAGTTGGTCCGGCCGCCGTCCGCCAATGCTCCGCGACCGCAGGCGAAGAAAGATGTCACGGTGGTGGCCCCGCAGCCGAAGCCGGCTCCGACTCCGGAGGCGGCACCACCACTGCCGGATGCAACTGCTCCCTTCGGGCCCGCTCGTCCGATCGCCGCCTCGTCGCCAGCGGCCACGCCGCCCGCACTGCCGGCGTCGATGGCTCACCGGTCAGTCACGTCGCCGACCAAAAGCCCGGAAAAGGTCACGAGTCAGGCGGTCGTGCCGCCGGTGATGGAAGAAGAGGAAAAGACGGAAGCTGATCTGGCTGCCGCGGCGGCGGAAAAAAAAGCAAAAAGAATCAAGGCATCCCGCCGGCGACTGGATGCGACTCTCGACACGGACGAACCAGCCATCGTGGAGAGCGTTTTTTCGACTCAGACCTACGTGATCGCGTTTGCCACCATCATCGGCAGCATTGGTTTTCTCGTTTGGCGCAGCAAGCAGCGCCGGTTGGAACTGGAGGCGACCGCGGTCTCGCACGTGCCATTTAACGCTCCGATTTCCAGCACTGACAGCGGCGCGGCTAAGTTTGCGGCCGAGATGATCACCAAGCTCGAATGGAAGCGATTCGAGGAGCTCGTCGAAGCCTATTACATCAAGACGGGAGTGGTGGCCGTGCGCACCAAGTCCGGTCCGGTCAGTCCGGTCCACATCAAGATCTCATGGAAGGGCGAACCGCGACCCTTCGCCTGCGTGCACTGCATCGCCCACCCGGTTGGATTGATTGAGGTGAAGCCGCTCCAGGAACTTTATACCGTGCTCGCCGCGGATGACATCCGGCGCGGTTACGTCGTCACCACCGGCCGTTTTGGGGTCGCGGCGCGTGATTTCGCCGAGGAGAAACATCTGACGTTGTTGCCGGGTGATATCTTCCTTGAGAAACTCAACGCGCTTCCCGACACCGCGCGATCCGAGATCATGCAGGCCATCACCACCGGCGACTCTTCGACCCCGTCGTGCCCGAAGTGCGACGCCAAGATGGTTCGGACGAAGGACGACCCCCCGGTCTGGCGTTGCGCCAGCCATTCCGATTTCTCGCTTCCGGTGTGAGATTAGCCCGAACTCCGACCCGGTCGGAATTCGCTTTGCCTGGGACAATCTCTCGCGTCAAACGCGACCGAGATACGTGCCATCAATGGTGCTCACCTTGATGGCTTCGCCTTCCTTGATGAAAAGCGGCACCTGGATGATCAGGCCGGTCTCGAGCTTGGCGGGTTTCTGCACATTGCTCGCCGTGTCGCCCTTTACGCCGTCGGCTGATTCGATGACCTTCAGCGAAACGGTCGAGGGCAGGTCGACCGACAGTGGGCGCTCTTCGACAAAGAGGATGTCAACTTTGCCGCCGGGAGCCAGGTAGTTCTTGATGTCACCGAGCTGGGTTTCGGTGAGCTCAATCTGCTCAAAACTCTCCGGATCCATGAAGGCAAAAGTGCCGCGGTCGACATAGCTGAACTCCAGGGTCTTGCGGTCGGTCGCCATGACTTCGATGGTGTCGGTCGACGCGAACCGCTGGTCGAGTGCTTTTCCGTAGCGTAGATTGCGCATCTTGATCTGAACGAACGCGCGCAGATTGCCGGGAGTGCGGTGCTGGGTTTCCATGACGAGGTGTGGCTCGCCGTTGAATTTGATGACTTGGCCTCTGCGAATATCGTTGGCTGCGGGCATGACGGAAGGTCGATTCGGGTGACAGGTTTGCGTGCGGAAAAGGTCCAGAGTGAAGAAACCCGTGCGGGAGTGTCAAGGCCCGGGGCGGGAACCCGCGGGGCGGTCCGTCGCGCCAGAGGGTCACCACCGTACGGCGCCGAACTTTCCAGCTACGCGGTGCCCGCACCTCGCAATTGTACGGTTCGCGGCGGGCATCGGCACGCTGTCGGTTTGGGCCGCCCCAGGTCGCCCCATCTACGCGCTTGCGCTCGGTGCCTGTGATTTCCGAAACTGAACGCCATCCTAATGAAGCAACGCACCCTCGCGCGGGAAGTCTCCATCAAGGGCAACGCGCTCCACACCGGCGATGCCGTCACCCTCACGATGAAGCCCGCGCCCGCCGGCTCCGGCATCATCTTCCGGCGCATCGACCTGCACGGCGCGCCGGAGTTGCGGCCGCGCGTCGACCAGGTCACCGACCTCGTGCGCGCCACCACGATCCAGTCGGGTCACGCCAAGATTCACACCGTGGAACACGTGCTTAGCGCCCTGCACGGCTGCGGCATCGACAATATTGTGATTGAGATGGATGCCTCGGAACCGCCGATTCTCGACGGATCGGCGCGTCCGTTCGTAAATCTGATTCTGCAGGGTGAGCCCCTCGAGCAGGACGCCGACCGGGAGTATTTTGAGCTTGATGCGCCGATCTCGGTCACGCGCGGCAATTCTTCGATTATCGCGCTGCCGTGCGATCAGTTCAAAATTTCCTGCACGTCGGCCGACGATCGGGGGATCCACACCCAGCATCTCTCGCTGAGCATCGATCCCGATGTTTACATGACGCAGATCGCGGCGGCGCGGACCTTCACGATTTACGAGGACATCGAGGAGCTGCTGAAGCTTGGCAAGATCAAGGGCGGTTCGCTCGATTGCGCCGTGGTCATCCGGGGCGACAAGATCATCTCGAAGGAGCCGCTGCGCTTCGTGGACGAATTTGTGCGGCACAAGATTCTCGATCTGGTGGGTGACGTGATGTTGCTCGGGCTGCCGCTCAAGGCGCACTTGGTGGCCACCCGCCCCGGTCATGCGATCAATGCTGAGCTGACCAAGGCGCTCTTCGCCAAGCTGGAGGAGCGGAAGAAGGCGCCCAAGAAGAAAGCGCGCCCCGCGGCCGTGCTTCCGACCGAGACGTCGCTCGATATCCGCCGCATCCTCGACACGATTCCGCACCGCTATCCGTTCGTGATGCTCGACCGCATCGTGGAGTTCATCGGCGACGATGAACTTGTCGCGATCAAGAACGTCACGATCAACGAGCCCTATTTCATGGGGCATTTCCCCGGCAACCCGGTGATGCCCGGCGTGCTGCAGTTGGAGGCGATGGCGCAGGCCGCCGGCGTCGTGATGATTCGCCGCACCGGCAACAGCGGAAAAACCGCCTTCTTCATGAGCGCGGACAAGGTGAAGTTTCGCAAGCCGGTCCGTCCCGGCGACCAGATCATCATCAACGCGAAGATTACGAAAGTGCGCGGCGAGAAGCTCGCGGCCGCGGAGTGCAACTGCACGGTGGGTGGTCAGGTCGTGTCGTCGGCGGAGCTCATGTTTGCCATCGTCGACGAAGGCGAGGCCTAGCCCGCATGACCGCGATGATTCATCGGACCGCCATCGTTGAGACGGGGGCCGTGATCGGCCCGGAGGTTGCGATCGGCGCCTATGCGTTTGTGGGCGGAGGCGTCGTGCTCGGCGCGGGCACCTGCCTGCACCATCACGCCTCGGTCGAGGGCAATACCGTGCTGGGGGAACGGTGTGAAGTTTTTCCCTACGCGTGCATTGGCGGGAAGACGCAGGACTTGAAATTTGCCGGCGGCAATCCGGGACTGCGGATCGGCGACGACAATGTGTTCCGCGAATACGTCACGATCCACTGCGCGACGAATGACGGGGACGTGACGCGCGTGGGTTCCCACAATGTCCTGCTGGCTTCCTGTCATGTCGCCCACGACTGCGTGCTCGCGGATCACATTGTGATGAGCAACGGCGCGGTGCTCGCGGGCCACGTGACGGTCGAGCATCACGTGGTGATTGGTGGCTACGGGGGAATTCACCAATTCTGCCGCCTGGGCGCCCATGCGATGCTGTCCGCGACGGCCAAGCTCGTGCACGATCTGCCGCCCTACTTCATCGCCGATGGCACTCCGGCGGAGGTGCGGGCGATCAACCGGGTGGGGCTCGAGCGCAGCGGCTTCACGCCGGAGCAACTCGATCGGGTGAAACTGATTCACCGCCTGCTCTATCGTGACGGGCTGAATCGGACCCAGGCGCTGGAGAAGCTCGCAAATCACGCGGAAGCGGGGAGCGCGGAGTTCCAGCAGGTGTTGAACTTTGCCCGGCAGAGCGAACGCGGGCTCGCTCCGGGTTCGCGGTAGGCGGCATGATTCCCCACGCGGCGACCGCAACCGAAGGAACTTGGAAATCGGCGCAAAGATGCCCGATTCGGATGAATTCCGGCGGGCGATCGCAAAGCGCAAGGCCGGCCTTTGATCGGCCCGGCCGTGCCGGCCTCGGTGCGCCAGGAAGACCGCGGTCGGCTGCCCCTCGTCGCAGATCGGCCTACGGCACCTCGTAGACTTCGAGGAGCACGGAGCCGGTGGCACCGTTGCCGCTGCTTGCCTGCAACGTGTAGCCGCCGGGATCGAGGGTGAGATACATTGCGGCGTCGCGGCTGGAACTGCTGGCAAGCCGGAAGGCGCCGGTGCGGTCGAAGACGGTGGTGAGACGTGCGACGTCGCCAAGTCCCCACGCCTCGTTGCTGGCGATCACGGTCGTGCCTTGGTAGAGCGTGATTACCGGGCGCGGCAGCGCATCGGTCACGCCGAACGCCGCGAGCGACGGGCCCACGGCGCGCAGGAGGAAATTGCGCGGCGCCCGGCCGGCTGTGACAAAACCGGCGATCAGCGCGTCGGTCGGCGTGCTGATTCGACCGCGGGCGGCGATATTGATGATCGCGCGATCCGCGGCGGGTTCGCCCGCGGGAACGGTGGATGCGTCGATCCCCGCCACCGACGCGGAGAATTCGAACATCAGCTTGATGCCTTCTCCCACCCGCTTGCCGGTGAAGCGGCACTGCACGGAGGGACCGCCGCTGTCGAAAATCTCCACGAGCCCGTATTGCAGCATGCCCAGGAACGGCCCGGCCGTGTAGGGGCCGCCCTTGGTATTGGGATCAGCCGAGAGGGGCGCGGCGTGCATGACCACCAGCGGTGCGCCGCCGCCGGTCGCGTAGTCCGAGTTGGTGCCGTTGTCGTACGCGATCGCGTGCATGTCGCCGCCGAGCAGTGCGAGATTTCTGATGCGGTTGTCCTTGATAAAATTTGCGAGCTCGGTGCGTTCGGTCGCGTAGCCGGCCCACGAATCACTGCCGGGCGAGGCGGCTCCGATCCACGGTTCGGAAGTCAACCAGAGAATAAGCGGGAAATTCGCGTCACGCGCGCTGATGAGCTGTTGTTTGAACCACGCTTTTTGCACGAGCCCCATCCGGGTCTTGGCCGCGTTTTCCGGCATGGTTTGAGGCACCGCCGCGCTGCGCAGATCGGTCATGATGATCCGCACGCGGCCGACCGTGAAGGCCTGGCCGATGGTGACGTCGCCCACTTGCAGCGGATAGTGCGGCACATAGTCGATGTAAGCGCTGCGGGTGGCGGCGGCACCCGGGGAGGTGCTGTTGCTGTCGTCTCCGCCGGAGAAGTCGTGATCGTCCCACATATAGGCGATCGGCGCGCTCCGGAAGAGCGGCCCCTGCACCGGATGTTTGAGCGTGTTGTCGTAGGGGACGCGATAGTCCTCGGGGTTGATGGAGGTGAGATCACTGTAGTGCAGGTCGCCCGCAAACAGGATGAGCAGCGGCTCTTCGGCCATCACGGCGGCATAGGCCCGCTGATCCAGATGACGATAATCGCCATCGCCGACCAGCGCCAACTTGAACGACCCCGCGCCTTGGGGAAACGTCCGGAAGCGCCCGCGCGAAATTGGTTCCGTCCGCACGGTGCCCGCCACCTCGAGACCGTAATAATAGGCGGTGTCCGGCTCCAAGCCGCCAATGGAGAGGGCGACGGCGTTGCCGGCGACCAGCGCCGTGGTTTCGAACGCGGAAAAGACGGCGGCGCCAAGCTGGGCATTGGTGCTCACGACGAGGCGGACACGCACCCCCGGCGTCGTCAGACGCACACAAACCGTCGCGCTGGAGGAAGTCACGTTGCCGCTCCAAACGCCACTGGTCAATGGGGACGCAGTCTGGCCGCCCGCCACCGTCGCGAACACCACGAGCGCGACGAGAATGGCCGTCAGCCGTTGAACTTGGTGAGGAAGAACCATTCGCTCACAAATGAAGTCCAAGGATGGAGTGGCAAGCGTGAAGGCTGCCAGAAAGGCTGCGCGAAAGGCAAACTCAGGACGGTCGTCCCCGGAGAGCCCCGTCCGGATACATCGTGGGTCCGCGCACCGGGAAAAATCGCAGGTGCGCAAGCGCATGGTTGCAACCCGCCGCCTCGTTGTTTTGCTTGGTCAGCAGAATTCATGGGCGCATTCCGGTTCGGGCAAATGGCCAAGGTTATGATATAGGGCCACCTCCATTGCCCTATAGGTTCGGAAACCATATGAGCGTCTGGTCACCACTCGGACTTTATTGTTCAAGC
>SXSC01000118.1 GCA_005792355.1 Opitutaceae bacterium | reverse complement strand
TCCGTTACAGGACGCCGCCGTCGCCGCACTCTGCAAAACCCTCACCGCCACGGAAACCTGTTTCCCCACCACCAACCTCCGCCTGATTTATCGCCAAGTGGGTTCACCCTGATTCCAGGGCAGGTCAGGATGTCTGAGTCTTGGGATCATGCGCCTCTTGAAGATAGCGTTCGCCGGGCTGGTCACCGTCCTCGCCATGCTCGTCAGTCTCGTGGTCGCAGTCGGTGTCGCGCTGATTGGGATCGTCGTCTACCTGTTTCTCCGTCTGCGCGGCCGCTCCGCCACGGTTTCCTTTCGCTCGAGCCCGACCAACCGCCCGACCCGTCCCACCGACCCCGGGGTCATCGACGTGGCCGCCACCGAGGTGCGCACGACCAGACTGGAGCGGTAGCCGGGAAATTTCCCGCGACCGCCGGCGCCTCGGAGTCGGACTACAACCACCGGATGTACCGCACGACGACAAAGGATTTTCTAACGTTTACCCCCACACAACTTTTCTGTGATCCGGGCTTTAGCGTCATCGTCGCGACGTTTCCGCACGCCGCCGGCCGGCACTACCTGATTCTCAAGGATGAAACCCGCCACCCGCCGAAAAAATTCCTCCAAATCGCCGAGTGCGACGACCTGCGGGGTCCGTTCCGCAATCTCAGCGCGCTGATCACCCCCGCCGGTCTTTGGGTCGAGGGACCGACGGAGCTCAAGATCGGCGACGATTATGTCATCTACTACGACGCCTACCAAAAGAAACACTACGGGGCCATGCGCTCGCGCGACTTGAAAACCTGGGAAGACGTCACCGCGAAACTGGTCCTGCCGGACGAGGGCACCGCGGTGCGGCTGCGGCACGGGACGGTCATCGAGGTGCCGCGGGCCATTGTGGACCGACTGCGGGGAAAAGAGTAACCACCTCGGCGAAGTCGCGTCTGGCCTCGCCATGCCCCACCTCTCGGAATCGGCCTGATCATGTTATTTTCCCGCGTGCATCTTCAAGCCACGGATTTTGAACCGAAGGTAACAAAGGGAACCAAGCGTCGTTCGTCTCCCTCCGGGCTGGAGGCCGATCACGCTCCGGGCCGGAAGCCGCTCCCTTCGTTTGCTGCGTTGCCTTCGGTGCGATGGATTAGAGTTCAAGATTGTTGCGGCGTGAGGCGCACTGAAATTTCTGTGACCAGGAAATCGTTTCCGAAGGGTGCGGCATGACCGCCCCCGCCCCGCGCTTCCTCCCGCTGCTGATCCTGCTGTTCCTCGGCAGCGGTTGTGCCGCGCTCATCTACGAGATCGTCTGGTTTCAGTTGTTGCAGCTGGTGATCGGATCCTCCGCGGTCTCGCTGGCCGTGCTCCTGGGGACCTTCATGGGCGGCATGTGTCTCGGCAGCCTCGCCCTTCCGCGCTTAATTTCAGCCAAGTACCATCCGCTGCGCGTCTATGCCTGGTTGGAAATCGGCATCGCGCTGTCAGGTCTGCTCGTGCTGTTCGCGATGCCGGGCCTCGGCCACCTCTACACGCAGTTGGTCGGTCACGGCCTCCCGGGAATCCTGCTGCGTTCGGCCGTGGGGGTGGTCTGCCTGCTGCCGCCCACCATCTTGATGGGCGCAACGCTGCCGGCGGTGGCGCGCTGGATCGAAACCACCCCCCGCGGTGTCTCGTGGCTCGGCTTCTTCTATGGCGGCAACACCGTCGGGGCCGTCGTCGGCTGTCTCGTCGCCGGCTTTTATCTCCTGCGCGTACATGACACCTGGATTGCGACGTTTTGCGCCGTCACGATCAATGCCGCAGTCACCCTCATCGCACTGGTCATGGCCCGGCTCACGCCGTACCCCGCCGCCGAAATCGCCGACACCTCCCCGCCCGATCCCGCTCCGGCCACACCCGGCGCGCCCCTCATCTTCCTCGCGATCGCACTGTCGGGACTTTGCGCGCTCGCCGCCGAGGTCGTCTGGACGAGGATCCTGTCGCTGCTGCTTGGTGCGACGGTCTACACGTTCTCCATCATCCTCGCCGTTTTTCTCACCGGGCTGGGCATCGGCAGCAGCGCCGGCGCCGTAATTGCCCGCGGAACCCTTCACCCGCGCCGGGCGCTGGCCGTTTGCCAGTTGCTCCAGGTCATCGCGATCGCCTGGGCCGCCCACACGATGGCTAATTCGCTGCCCTACTGGCCCGTCGACCTCACGCGTCATCCCACGCCCGCAAGCAAGTTTCAGTTCGACCTCGTGCGCTGCGCCTGGGCCATGCTGCCCTCCGCGATCCTGTGGGGCGCCAGCTTCCCCCTGGCACTGGCAAGCCTCGCCGGGCCCGGTCAGGATGCGGCGCGACTCATCGGTCGCACCTATGCCGCCAACACCCTCGGCGCCATCGCCGGCTCCCTGCTCGCGGGGCTGGCGTTGATCCCTTTGCTCGGCACCCAGCACACCCAGGTCGTGCTGATCGCGCTCTCGGTCGTCAGCGCGATCCTCGTCATCCATCCGTACCGGCCGCGGGAATACGCCCTCGCGCTCGCCGTCTGCACCGCCGCTTTTTTCGTCGCCCGCGGTCTCCCGAAAATCCCCTGGCAACTCGTCGCCTATGGGAGGCAGGTCGCCACCACCGACTACGGAGCCCGCGCCATTTTCTTTGGCGAAGGGATGAACTCCTCCGTCGCCGTCACCGAGATTTCCGACGGCGCCCGTTTCTTCCATGTCAGCGGCAAAACCGAAGCTTCGAGCATCGTGAAGGACATGCGGCTGCAACGCATGCTCGGGCACCTGCCCGCGTTGCTCCACCCCAACCCGAAGACGGTGCTGATTGTCGGCTGCGGCGCGGGCGTCACCGCCGGCACGTTTGTGCTCCACCCTTCGATCACGCGCATCGTGATCTGCGACATCGAGCCGTTGATCCCGCGCGTGGTGGCGACCCATTTCCGGCAGGAGAATCACGACGTGCTCCGCGACCCGCGCGTGGAGTTCATTTTCGACGATGCGCGCCACTTTATCGCGACGACGTCGGAGAAATTCGACCTGATCACCTCGGATCCGATTCACCCCTGGGTGAAAGGCTCCGCGGTGCTCTACTCCCAGGAGTACTTCGAACTCTGCCGTCAGCGGCTCAACCCCGGCGGACGGTTGACCCAGTGGGTTCCCCTCTACGAATCCGACCGGCGCGTCGTGCAAAGTGAAATCGCGACGTTTTTCACCGTGTTTCCGCACGGCACGATCTGGGGCAACGACGACGACGGCCATGGCTACGACACCGTGATGCTCGGCCACGCCGAACCGCTGCGGATCGATGTCGATGCTCTGCAACAGCGCTTCGACCGCGCCGACCACGCCCCGATCCGCGCGGCGCTGACCGATCTCGATCTCGGCTCCGCCACCAGCTTGCTGGCCACTTATGCCGGCCGATTCGCCGAGCTGAAAGCGTGGCTCGCCCCCGCCGAAATCAACCGCGACCGCAGCCTGCGCCTGCAATACCTGGCCGGCCTCCAGCTCGAATCCCTCTCCGGCGCCGACGCCTATGTCGAAATTCTCGACCGGCGAAAATTCCCCGATGACCTCTTCATCGCCACGCCCCGCCGCGAGGCCGAGCTGAAGCGCGCGCTGGGCGACGCGCCCAAACCGACGCCCTGAGCCAAACGCTGCCATCGTGCGCCAATCGAAAATGCTCGTCATCCATCAGCTCACAACTCCGCGGGACGATCCGACGGGGTCAGAGCGTTCGATGTTCGTTCCCGGCCAGGCTGGTGACATTGGCTCGTGAAAATGCTTTTCTCGCACGGCAAGCGCCGGTTTCCTGCCCGCTGTGACCCCTCTCCCGACTCGTGATCGCCCGCGGCGTTTTCGCCAGCTCGCGTTGTCGTGGCAACCGTGGGTCGGCCTTGCCGGCATCGTCTGGTGCGTCACTCTAACGACTGTGTTGCTCTCCGGCGGAGGCGCACCGGCCGGGACGTCCACCCAGCGTCCCATCGAGTCGCTCGCGGCCGACTCCGTGTCGTCGGGCGCGTGTCGCGCGTGCCACCCGGGCAAATACGCAAGCTGGCATGCTTCGTTTCACCGTACGATGACGCAGGTCGCGGCACCCGAAAACTTCGCCGCGCCGATGGAGGGACTCGCCCTCAACCATGACGGGGTCGACTACCGCGTGGAACGTCAGGGTTCCGGGTTCTTCGTCCGCTCCAAGCCCGCGGGTTCGCCGGCCTCCGCGTTTGGCCCTCCGCACGAAATTGTCCTCCTCACGGGTTCGCACCACTTGCAGGTGTGCTGGACCGCCACCGGCAAGGGTCGGACTCTGGGGCAATTCCCGTTCGCCTACCTCATCGCGGAGAAAAAATGGGCGCCGATGTCGCATAGCTTTCTCGTCTCGCCCGACATCAAGCAGGATTACGCCGACGGCAATTGGAACGACGGCTGCATCACGTGCCATACGACGCACGGGCGCTCCCGGCCACAAGGGGAAGGCCGTTTCGATTCGCAGGTCGGCGAGTTCGGCATCTCGTGCGAGGCGTGTCACGGCGGCGGCCGGGAGCACATCGCGGCCAACCGCAATCCCCTGCGACGGTTCGCCCTGCATTTCGGCGGCGGTGCGGACCAGACCATCGCCAATCCCACCCGCATGGACGGACCGACGGCCTCGCTCGCGTGCGGACAGTGCCACAGCATCCAGTCATTCCACAATCCGGCGGACACGGCGGCGTTTGACCGCGACGGCTCGCAATTCCGGCCCGGCATGAAGGCACTCGACTCGCGTTCGATCGCGCAGCTCTCCGGCGCCGGTCAACCCGCGGAACAGGCGTCGCGTGATCCGCACCAGTTCGGCGACAGTTTCTGGCCCGACGGAATGATCCGCGTGACCGGCCGCGAGTATAACGGCACGCTGGCCTCGCCGTGTTACAAGGGCGGCAAGTTCTCTTGCCTCTCGTGCCACGAAATGCATCCGGCCAAAACCGATCCGGCGGCGTTGCACGAGTGGAAGGCCGGCCGCCAGCTGAAGCCGGGTCTGGGGGTGTCGGACGATGCGTGCCTCCAATGCCATCAGGCGATAAAGGCAAAGCTCACGGCGCACACCCACCACGCGGCGGGCTCTCCCGGCAGCAGTTGTTACAATTGCCACATGCCCCACACCACCTACGGGCTGTTGCGCGCACTGCGCAGCCACCAGATCTCCTCTCCCTCGGTGCGCGAGAGCATCGAGCACGGCCGGCCCAATGCCTGCTCGCTCTGCCACCTCGACCAACCCCTCGCCTGGACCGCGGAGAAACTCGCTGAATGGTACGGCCAGAAGCCGCCCACCCTCGGTGATGACGACCGCCATTATTCCGCCGGGGTGCAGTGGCTGCTCAAGGGCGACGCCGGTCAGCGCAGCCTCGTCGCGTGGAGCATGGGCTGGGCACCCGCGCAAAAGACGTCGGGCCGCGAGTGGCTTTATCCCTACCTGATCTTCGCCCTCAACGATCCCTACGCCGCCGTGCGCTTCGCGGCGTGGAAATCGCTGCAGACCCTGCCCGGCTTCACCGACCACCCGTTTGACTACACGCTCGACGATGCCCGGCAAAAGGAGGCGCTCGATCACGCCTATCGCAAATGGTGGTTCGAAGTGCGCGACGCCGCCGGCCACCACCGCTCGCAAACCCTTTTGCAGCCCGACGGCATGTTCCGGCAGGACCAGTTCGACCGCCTGCTCGATCAACGCAGCAAACGAAAAATGCTCCTGACCGAATGACCAACCTCAATCCCGTGAACATCTCAAACCGACATCTCCGCTTTGGCTGGTGGGCGCTCTTCGTCTTCCTCACGCTCGGCGTCGTCCTCGAAACGCTGCACGGCTTCAAGCTCGGCTGGTACCTCGACGTGGGCAACACTTCGCGCCGGCTCATGTTCACCCTCGCGCACGCGCACGGCACCCTGCTCGCCCTCGTCAACCTCGCCGCCGGCCTCACGCTGCGCACCACGCCGGGCATTGAACTCGCCCGCGCCGCCTCGCACTCGCTGCTCTGGGGCTCCGTGTTGCTCCCGGTGGGTTTCTTCCTCGGTGGCGTGGTCATCCACGATGGCGACCCCGGCATCGGCGTGGTGCTCGTCCCGGTCGGTGCGCTGTTGCTGCTCTTCGGCGTCGGCAGCACGGCGCAGAGTGTGGCCCGGGCCGCCCGATCGGCGGGTGCCACTCGCTGAACACTGAGCCGTGTCCACTCAGTCGAGGGACCGACCACGGGGTCATGTCGACAATCGAGACAAACTCGCGCCGTCCTCCAAGCCAGGTGACTACATCCGCAACCGTTGGATCGATTATCGACATGACCCCATTCTCCAGCCCCCCCGATTTCACTCTCGAGCACCTAGCCCGGCTTCCGCAACTGACGGGTTAGACAGACGGTGACAGAGGAACAAAGGCCCATCGTTCCGCCTCACGCCAACGCGCGCCAGCGTTTCAGCGCGGCACCGGTGAGGGAGCGCGCGCTGGCTTCAATCTCCGCGCGGGGTCCCGCAAATATCAAATCGCCGCCGTCGCGACCGCCACCCGGGCCCAGATCGATCAACCAGTCGGCGAGGTGGATCACATCCAGGTTGTGCTCGATCACGATCACGGTGTTGCCGGCATCGCGCAATTTGAAGAGCAGGTCCATCAGCTTCTGGATGTCGCTCCAGTGCAGTCCCGTCGTCGGTTCATCGAGGATGTACAGCGTCGATCCCTGCTGGCGTTTGCTCAGTTCGAGCGAGAGTTTGATGCGCTGGGCCTCGCCGCCGGAAAGTGTCGTCGCGGACTGGCCCAGCGTCAGATAGCCGAGCCCGACGGCCTCGAGCGTCGCGAGCTTGTCGATCACGCGGGGGAGGTTGCGGAAAAGCGAGATCGCCTCGCGCACCGTCAGGTCGAGCACGTCGGCGATCGATTTGCCGTGGAACAGCACCTCGAGGGTTTCGCGGTTGAAGCGGCGCCCGCCGCAGCTCGGGCACGGCGCGTAGGCATCGGGCATGAACTGCATATCGAGTTTGATCGCGCCATCACCCTGGCAGCGCTCGCACCGGCCGCCGCGGACGTTGAACGAGAAACGGCCCGCCTTGTAACCCCGCACCTTGGCGAGCGGCACCTGCGCGTAGAGGTCGCGCAGGAGCGGCAACAGATCGACGTAGCTCGCGGGATTCGAGCGCGGGCTGCGCCCGATCGGCTCCTGGTCGACCTGCACGAGTTTTTCAAAGAAATCCAGGTTCTCGATCTGGCGATGTTTGGCCGGAATGGATTTCGCGCCGTTCAGTTTGCGCGCGGCGGACGCGGCGAGCACATCGAGCACCAGCGTGCTCTTGCCCGAGCCGCTCACGCCAGTGACAACCGAGAGCAGGCCGACGGGAAATTTCACATCTATTCCGCGTAGATTATTGGCACGGGCCTCGCGCACAGTGAGCCAGGCGCCGTCGGGAGCCTTGAGTTTGGCGTCGCGCCCGACCGCCAGCTGACGCGCGAGATACGGCCCGGTGCGCGAGATATTTGCCGGCAATTTCATGCAGGCCGTCGGGGTGCCCTGAAACAAAATCTGCCCGCCCTCGACGCCGGCCTCGGGCCCGAGCTCGATGATCTCGTCGGCCAGGCGCATCGTGTCCTCGTCGTGCTCAACGACGATGACCGTGTTGCCGCGATCGCGCAGCGCCGTGATCGAATCGAGCAGCTTCTGGTTGTCGTGCGGGTGCAGGCCGAGGCTCGGTTCGTCGAGCACGTAGATGACCCCGACGAGCCCCATTCCGAGCTGCGTCGCGAGTCGCACGCGCTGGGACTCGCCGCCCGACAAGGTGCCGTAGTCGCGCTCGAGCGTCAGGTAGCCGAGGCCGGTTTCCAGCAGGAAGTGCAGGCGTTGCTCCACGCCCGTGACGACCTCGCGCAGCGCCGGGTTGCCACCGTGCACGGCCACGAGTTCGGTGGCGAAGGCGTGGGCGGCGGCGATGTCGAGGGCCATGAATTCGGGAAACGTTTTCCCCGCGACGCGCACGGCGGCGCTGCGCGCGTTGAGCCGGGTGCCTTGGCATTCGGGGCACCCGCCGCTCACCATGAAGGTCGTCAGGCGGGCGCGAAAACCATCGCTGTCCGTGTGCCGGAAGCTCTCCTCCAAGTCCCCGATCACCCCGCCGAACGGCATCGCCTTCGCCTCGCGCATGCGACGCAACTTGAAGGCGAACTGCCGCTCCCCGGCGCCGCGCAGCAGCGTTTCCCGCGTGGCCTCCGGCAGTTTTCGCCACGGCACTTCGGGATCGAACGGCAGCTGCTCGGCCAGCTGCCGGAGCATGGCGTTGTGTTTGATGATCAGATTTTTTCCACCGATCCGCCACGGCTTGACGGCGCCCTCCCGCACGGATTTTTCCGGGTCGGGGATGACGAGCTCGGGCACGAAGCGCAGTTTGCGGCCGAGGCCGTCGCAGGTCGGGCAGGCGCCTTCGCGATGGCTGAAGGAGAAATGTCGTGGCGTGAGTTTCGCGAAGACCTCGCCACACACCTCGCACGCCCGCGACTGGCTGAGGAGCAGCTCGCGCCAGGGCGACGTGGCGTTCGCCTGCGCGAGCACCACCGCGCGGTCTTTGCCTTCGCGAAAAGCGAGTTCGAGCGAGTCCGCGAGCCGGCTGCGTTGATCCACCGTGGCAACGAGGCGGTCCACCACGAGGTCGACCACCAGCTCACGGATGCCGGCACCCAGTGGCACCAGTTTGGCGTCGTCGAGATTCTTGATTTCGCCATCGAGCCGCACGCGCTGGAAACCCCGCTGGCGCAGTCGCGGCAGCTCATCGCGAACGACACTCGGCTTGGCCCGCAGACAAGGCGCGAGCAGCATCAACCGCTCACCGGCGCACTCGGCGAGGACGCGTTGCACATTGTCGTCCAGCGAGCGTTGCACGACCCGGCCGCCGTCCCGCGGGCAGCATTGCTCCCCGCTGAGCGCCCACAGCAACTGCACGTAGTCGGCGATTTCCGTGGCGGTGGCGACGGTGCTGCGCGGGCCCCCGCCGCCGGTGCGCTGTTCGATGGCGAGCACGGGCGACAGGCCGTGGATGAAGTCGACATCAGGGCGCTTGAGCTGGTCGAGCACTGCGCGAGCCGAGGCACTCAGCGACTCGATGTATTTACGGTAGCCCTCCGCATAAATCGTGTCGAACGCGAGCGACGATTTGCCCGAGCCGCTCGGGCCGGTCACGACCACGAGCTTTCCGCGCGGGATGCGCAACTCGAGGTTCTTCAAATTGTGCTCGCGGGCGCCCTTGACGTGAATGTGCGTGACGGCGTGCATGAACGAACCGGCAAGGTTGCCTAAATTGACGGCGCGTCAAAGCCGGAGGTGGGTCCATCCGTGTCTTTCTCTGGCTTCTTTCTCGTTCACTTTCTCCATCGGGAAATTCGCGAACACCTGTCGAAAGGGAAAGGGAAAGGGAAAGAGGAAGAGGAAGGAGAAAGATGCTGAAATCATCGCAGAGCTGCACGTTTCGAACCGATGGCAGCATATTCGCACTTGCCCACCCCGGGGGAGCCCCGTTTGTTTCTGTCACCAAGTCCTCGCCCGCTGAAAGCGCCGAACTCAAGAAATCCCCGATTGCTCCCGACGGCGCCGTGGAGCCCGGTCCCAAAATTCCTATGCATGACCAATCGACGCACCCTGTCAGATGCTCCCGCCTAGTTCGCGCCTTCAGCGTCGGACTGGGATTTGCCCTCCTGTTTCCGCCCGCCTTCGCGATCCAGTTCTCCAATGGGGAATTCAAAGGCAGCTTCGACTCGACCCTGTCCTTCGGCGGTCTCTACCGTCTGCAAGACCCGAGCCCCGGTTTCTACGCCACGTCCAACAGTTTCAACGGCCTGGCCGGTCAGCAGAATTCGGCCAACACCGACGATGGCAACCTCAACTACGGCAAGGGCTGGGCGTCCGAGGTGCTCAAGGGAAACCACGATCTCGAACTCAAATTCCGCAACTTTGGCGCACTGGTCCGGGGGTACTGGTTTCACGATCTGAAGGCTGACGAAACGCGTCGCACGCCACTTTCGGATCAGGCGAAGGATCGCGTCGTAAGCGGCGCGGAGCTGCTCGACCTCTACGGCCGCGTGAAATTTGAAATCGCGGGCGGCATGCCGTTTGACCTGCGCATCGGGCGACAGGTGCTTAGTCTCGGCGAGAGCACGTTCATCCCCAACGGCATCAACGTCGTCAACTCCGCCGACCTCTCGAAACTCCGCGTGCCCGGCTCCGAATTGAAGGAGGCGCTGCTGCCGGTCAACATGGTCAAGCTCTCGGTCGGTCTCACCCCCACTATTTCCGTCGAGCCGTTCTGGCTGCTCGAATTCCGGCGCAACGAACTGGAGCCGGCCGGCACGTATTTTTCGACCAACGATTTTGCCACGCGCGGCGGCAGCCGGGTCTTCCTCGGCTTCGGTACCTTGCCGGACAATGGCGTCCTCGGTGGCATCAGCCGCGCCAAGGATCGGGACGCCGGAAACTTCAACCAATACGGCCTCGCGACGCGCGTCCTCGCGCCGAGCCTGAACAACACCGAGTTCGGCCTCTACTATGCGCGCTACAACAGTCGTTCGCCCGTCATCAGCGCCCGCACGCCGACCGGCCCGATCAGCACCGCGCTGATCATTTCCACCGCGAGCAGCCTCGCGGCGCCCGTGGTGCCCGCGATGATCGCGTCCGGCATTCCCGCCGCCAATATCCCCGCCTCCCTCACGACGCTCATCGGTGCGGCGCTGACCGGCGTGCCCGCCGCCGCACTGCCCGCCAGCCTCCAGCCGTTTTATCCGTCGGTTGGCGCGGCGGCCGCCGGCGCGAGCAAGATCGCCCTCCTCACCGCCGCCGCGACCGGCCAGTACTTCACGGAATATCCCGAAGGCCTCAATCTCTTCGGTGCCAGTTTCAATACTTCGCTCGGCAAGAGCGGCATCTCGTGGCAGGGCGAGGTTTCCCTCAAGAAGGATGTCCCGCTCCAGCTCGATGACGTCGAACTGCTCTTCGCCACGCTGTCATCGCTCACGAACAACCCCGGTTCCGCCTTCGGTTCGAACAACCAGATCGGGAATTTCCTGGGCCAGTATAATCGTGAAATTTCCGGCTACCGCCGGCACAGCGTCTGGACGGCGCAAAGCACGCTCACCAAGGTTTTCGGCCCGATGCTTGGGGCGCAGCAGTTCACGTTGCTGGGCGAAGTCGGGGCCGTGTGGGTCAACCTCCCGCCGCGCGAGGTTATGCGCTACGACGGACCGGGCACCTTCTCCGCCGGCACCCAGGCCGCGATGAATGGCACCGGTTTCGGAACAATTCCGGCGACGCGGCAGGAGGCGTTTGCCGACGAATTCTCGTGGGGCTACCAGGTGTTGGGGCGCCTCGAGTACAACAACCTCTTTCCCAATGTGAACATGCAGCCCACCGTGGCCTACACCCAGGACGTGCGGGGCAACACCCCGTTGCCGGTGGCCAACTACATCCACGGCCGCCGCAGCGTCAACGTCGCGGTCGAATTCATCTATCGCAACACGTGGTCGCTGGAGCTGCGGTATGTGCACTTCTCCGGTGGCGGACCGTTCAATCTGCTGGCGGATCGCGATTACTTCGCGACCACCGTGAAATTCTCCTTCTAACCTGGGACCCCTGCCGAAATGAAAACACTTCCTGCTGCTCTCTTTCTTCTCGCCGCCGTTGTGGGGCAGGCTGCGGTCAGCGAGGCCGACGCCGCGCGCCTGGGCAAAGATCTCACGCCGCTTGGCGCCGAAGCCAAGGGCAACGCCGGCGGGTCCATTCCCGCGTGGACCGGCGGCATTGTGACGCCCCCCGCGGGCTACAAGCCGGGCAATCACCATCCCGATCCCTACGGCGCCGACCAGCCGCTTTACACCATCTCCGCCGCCAACGCGGGCCAGTACGAGGGCCAGCTGACCACCGGCCAGCTCGCGGTGATGAAAGCGTATCCGAATTACAAGCTCGTGGTGTACCCCACCCGCCGCAGCGCCTCCAACCCGCCACGCATCTACGACGCCATCCGCCGTAATGCGACCTCCGCCGAACTGGTCTCCAACGGCAACGGCTTTCGCGGTGCCCTCGTGGGCATTCCGTTCCCGCTGCCCACGAGCGGCATCGAAGTCGTCTGGAATTTTCTCACGCGCTTCCGGGGGGTCGCGGCCACGCGCAAGATCGACCAGGCGGCGGTCGAGCGCGGCGGGGGCTACCAGCTCGTGAAATTTGATGATGAGTTTCTCTTCAATTACACGCGGCCCGATATCACCCTCAAGGAACTCGAAGACAGCAACACCCTCATCTATTTCAAGCAGGCCGTGACGGCCCCGGCGCGTCTCGCCGGCACGATCCTGCTCTCGCAGGAAACCATGGATCAGGTGAAGGAGCCGCGTCGGGCGTGGGTCTACAATGCCGGGCGCCGGCGCGTCACCAAGGCCCCGAATGTCGCGTACGACAACCCCGGGACTGCGGCCGACGGACAGCGCACCAGCGATCAGTTCGACATGTTCAACGGGGCGCCGGACCGCTACGAGTGGACCCTGGTCGGCAAGAAGGAGATGATCGTGCCGTACAACTCGTACAAACTGCACAGCGACAAGCTCAGGAATTCCGACATCTTGAAGCCGCTGCACCTCAACCAGGATCTTGCCCGTTACGAACTGCACCGGGTGTGGGTCGTCGACGCGAAGTTGCGACCCGGCACCTCCCATCTCTACAGCCGCCGCACCTTTTACATCGACGAAGATTCGTGGCAGATCCTGGCGGCCGACCAATACGACGGACGCGGCCAGATGTGGCGCGTGTCCGAGGCGCACTGCATCAACTACTACGATGCGCAGACTTTCTGGAGCACGCTCGAAGTCCATCTCGATCTGCAAAACGGCCGCTACCTCGCGGTCGGTCTCGATAACGAAAACGAGATGTACAACTTCAGCGCCCAACGAACAAAAGACAGCTACACTCCCGACTCGCTGCGTCGCGACGGGGTGCGCTAACCACCCACGGGCCGGTCTTCGGCCGGCCCTTTTTTTGTTCACCCCACCGGCGACCCTCCGCGATCGCATCCTCGTTCGTTCATGGGCCACTCCTTGCGCGGAATACCGACCTTCCTTCTCCGGCGAAGGCTGCTCGGATTGGTTTGCAGCCTGGCGAGCGCGGGCGCAACGCTGGCGGCGACCGCACCGACACCCCGCATGTTGCTGCTCGATGCCGCCATCGTGGGCACCGACATCGTCGCAGTCGGCGAACGGGGAACGATTCTGCGTTCCTCCGACCAGGCGCTCAGCTGGAAGCGGTTCCTCTCGCCTACGCGGGCGACCCTGACCGGCATAAGTTTTGCTCCGGCCATTCCCTCCCGGTCCGTCCAGCACGGTTGGTCCGTTGGTCACGATGCCACCATTCTCGCGACGACCGATGCCGGCCGCAGCTGGGTTCGACAGTTCCAAGGCGAAAACATCCAGGATTCCTTCCTCGATGTGCTGGCCCTCGATGAGCATCGGGTCATCGCGATCGGGGCCTACGCCCTTTATTTCACTACGACCGACGGCGGCAGGACGTGGGTGAAGCAAAAAGCCGGCGACGATGATCCCCACTTCAATCGAATCACGCGCGGGCCCTCCGGCACTTTGTATATCGCCGGCGAACGCGGCACGCTGCTCCGCTCGGCGGACGCCGGGGCGAACTGGACACGTCTGAAGGCCCCCTACAACGGCTCGTTCTACGGCGTCATGCCACTTGACCGTCGAACCCTGGTCGCCCACGGACTTCGCGGACACATTTTCCGTTCCGTTGATGATGGTGTCTCCTGGCAACCCGTGGCGGCCCCGGAACCCGTACTGCTCGCCGCCGGCGCGCAACTGCGCAGCAACTTCCTCGTGCTGGCCGGGCAGGCCCGCACCCTGCTTGTGAGCCGCGACTACGGAAAATCGTTCGTGGCAGTCGAAGCGCCGCCCACCACGGGACTGGCCGAACTCCTCGAACTCGAGGGGGGCGGTCTCCTCGCCCTGGGCGAAGCCGGCGTCACCCTCCTCCCGGCCCCTCGCTGATCGCGCCGATGTCGCCCCTCGAAAAATTTACAATCTGGATGTTTCGCTGGCGCACGCCGCTGGTGTGCATCTTTGCGGGATTGACCGCGGTGATGGGCTGGTTCGCGTTCAACCTGCGAATCGACGCCAGCTTCAACAAGACGCTGCCGCTGGACCACGAGTACATCCGCACCTTTATCAAACACCAGCGTGAGTTTGGCGGCGCCAACCGGGTGATCGTCGCGCTGATGGCCAACCAGGGCGACATTTTTACCCGCGAGTTTTTCGCCGAGCTCAAGAATGTGACCGATGAAGTTACCTTTCTGCCCGCCGTCAATCGCCCGCAGGTGCAGTCGCTCTTCACGCCCAACGTGCGTTTCATCGAGGTGGTCGAGGATGGGTTCTCGGGCGATAACGTCATCCCGGCCAATTTCACACCTTCCCCGGCGGCGTTTGCCCGGATTCGCGAAAACATCATCAAGTCCGGCAAACTCGGCCAGCTCGTCGCCAACGATTTCACCGGGGCGATCGTCAGCGCCCAGTTGCTCGAAGTTGATCCGCGCACCGGCGAGAAGATTGACTACACCCGCGTCGCGGCCGGCCTCGAGGCCATCCGTACTCGCGTCGCCCGGGACAGCGGCGGAGCCATCAACGTCCACATCATTGGTTTTGCAAAAGTCATCGGCGACGTCAGCGACGGCGCGCGGGGCATCCTCTCCCTGTTCGGGGTTTCGCTCCTCGTCACGACGCTGCTCGTGTGGAATTATGCCGGCCGTTGGAAACTGGCCGCGGCCCCGGTTCTCTGCTCGCTCGTCGCGGTCATCTGGCAGCTGGGCACCCTTACCGCGCTGGGGTACGGGATGGACCCCTTCTCGATCCTCGTGCCTTTTCTCGTATTTGCGATCGGCGTGAGCCACGGCGTGCAGAAGATCTGCACCTTTCGCAACGAAATGTTCAAGGGCCAGGACGGCCCCACCGCCGCCCGCGCGGCCTTCATGCAACTCATCATTCCCGGCATCGTCGCCCTGCTGACCGACACGGTCGGCTTCATCACGATGCTCGTGATCAAGATTCCGACGATTCAGGAACTCGCCATCACGGCCAGCCTCGGCGTCAGCGTCATCGTCATCACCAATTTTTTCCTCCTGCCGATCATTTTGTCCTACCTCCGCCTTCCGCCCACCTACGCCGCCTGGGTCGCGGCCCGCCGGGCCAAGGGCGACGTGTTATGGGAGCGGCTGGCCAGGAGCATGAAGCCCGGCCCGTCGATGGCGATCATCCTCGTGTGTTTTTCCCTCGGCGGTTGGGCCTTTGTGAAATCATCCGAGGTGCGCATCGGCGACACCCAGGCCGGCGTGCCCGAGCTGCGACCCGGATCGCGCTATAATCTCGACACCCGGATCATCACCTCGAAGTTCAGCATCGGCGTTGATGTCCTCTCCGTCATCGTCGAGACGATTCCCAACGGCAGCGTTGATTACGACGTCGTGACGTTGATCGACGAATTCGAAGGGCACCTCCGGGAAGTGCCCGGGGTGCAGTCCATTGTTTCCCTGCCGGCGATGGCGAAAATCGTAAATGCGGGCTATAGCGAAGGCTCGTTGAAATGGCGCATCCTGCCGCGCAATCCCCAGACCCTCGGTCAGGCGACCGCCCCGATCGAAACCGCCACCGGCCTGCTCAATGCCGATGCCAGCGTGATGCCCGTCATGATCTTTCTCGCCGATCACAAGGCGGAGACACTCCGCGCGGTGACCGACGCCGTGAAACTTTTTGTCGCGTCCCATCCTTCGCCCAAGGCGAAGTTCCTTCTCGCCAGCGGCAACGCCGGCGTCATGGCCGCCACCACCGAGGTGGTGTCCGCCGCCGAAAAACCGATTCTCTTCTGGGTGTTTGGCGCCGTGATCGCGCTCTGCTTGATCGCCTTTCGCTCGATCCGCGCCGCGCTCTGCATCGTCGTGCCGCTCGCCATCGTCAGTTACCTCGCCTACGTGGTCATGGTGTACTTGGACATCGGTCTGAAAACCTCCACGCTTCCCGTCGTTGCCCTGGGGGTCGGAATCGGTGTCGACTATGGAATCTATATCTTCGCCCGACTGCACGGGGACCTCAAGGCGGGCGAATATTTCGAGAACGCCATGTTTGCCGCGCTGCGCGACACCGGCGCGGCGGTGGTCTTCACCGGACTCACGCTCGCCATCGGCGTCAGTACCTGGGCTGTCTCCGATTTGAAGTTCCAGGCCGACATGGGTCTCTTGCTGACGTTCATGTTTCTGGTGAACATGATCGGGGCGATCATCTTGCTGCCGGCGATGGCCCGCTGGTTCTGGCGCCACCACACTGGTCGGACGGCCCCACCCCTGCCGCTACGGCGCGGATGATCCGCTTCTTGGTGCGGCTGGCGGCGGCGCCTTTTGCTCGGCCATACCCTTGCGAATAAAATCCACGCCGGGCCCATCCGCCCGCACCTTCACGGTCTTCTGGTTCGACGAATCCTGGCCGATGAAATCCATTGTCGCGGAGGCCATGATGGGAAGATATTTTCGGAGGTCCTTGCTTTCGTCCTCGGCGCTCGCGTGGATGCTCCACAGTTCGGAAGGAGGACGGCCTTCACTCGCCGCCTTGTTCTCCCGGGCGGTAATCTTGAGGTATTTTTCGTAAATCGTCACGAGGCGGGGGACTTCATCGTACCCGATCATCTCCGACCGCGGGGCTTCGTACACCGCCACCGTCCGGTAACTTTGGTTGCCCTTGGAATCGACCACCGGCACGGAATCATAACGCACGCCTCCCCCCACCTGGGCATAGACGGGGACGCTCACCCGCTCCATCTTTGATCGCGGTGCCTCCATCCCATAATCCAATTCAACGACCATGTCCGCCTTTTCCTGGGAAGGCGCCTCATACAGCCCCTTGCCTGAAAGTGCCGTTCTCACATGTTCGGCAGCTTCCCGATAGCGCAGGTTCTCTTCTCCCAGTCGGGGATCCTTGCTCTTGAGCGTGTAGGACTGAGCATCCCGGCGGACCGGTTTGGCGATTGCGTCGATCTTGACCTTGTAGGCGGGAGTCGAACATCCCCCCAGCAACGCTCCGACCAAGGCCGCCACCCAAGTGGCAGAACATCGGCTTCGGACGGAGTCCATCGACGAGCGCATGTCTTGCGGGCCGCTGGGCAAGTTCGCGATTCGACCGCTCGTCAGTTACCGGGCTTTGCCGGAAGCGGCAAACTCCCCGGTGCTTTCCTGGCACCGGTCCCAGACGCCTCTTCACCCTTCAGGCGTGCGAGCTCTTCTTCAAGTTTAGCAATTTCCGCCTCCGTCGAGAGGGTTTTTTCATGGGCGTCGTCGAGCTCCTTTTTCTTGGCCAGCGCCGCACCGCGTTCGTCGCGCAATTTCTTCAGCCGTTCACTCGCCATCTCCAGTTTCTTCTTCGCATCACCCAATTCCATGTCGGAGATTCGAAAGCCCTCGGCGATGGCGAGTTCCTCCTCCAAAGAAGCCTTGAGCTTGGCTTCCTCGGCCTTGCGTTTGGCCAGTTCCTGCTGATAAGCCCGCTCCTGCGAAAGCCGGTCCTGTTCCTTCCGATCCTTGGCGTCCTGAACCATCCCGATGATTCCGCCGGTCAGCGCGCCGAGCGCCGCGCCGCCCAGCAACCCGGTGCCAGTGCCCATGCCAGTGTTGTTGCCGACGACTGCGCCACCGGCGCCACCAATCAGGGCACCCGTACCGGCACCGCTGGCCGTCCTGGACGGCGTCACTCCGGAAGAACATCCGCAGAGGCCGGCCAGGGCCACGGCAGTTCCGAAACCTGTGAATTGACGAAACATGTTGGAACGGGAACGGGAAAGTGGGTGGGTCACCATGGACGGACGTGGGTGGAGGCGGAGAGTTTCGCTATTCTCAGTTAGTTTATGTTCGTTTTTATTTCAACCACCAGTATGCAAAATTGCATCAACGGCTTTTCTTTGGCGCTGCGATTTGAAAAACTCGGCATCTTGCGCCATTAAGGAAACTCTACGCGGCGTATTCTCGTCCCCCACCTCTATTCCCATGATTTCCCGAAACAAGGGTATTTTTTCCTTCGAGTTTCTCGTGCCGGTGTTCGGCTTTCTCTTCGCACTTGGAACGGTGCACCTGTGGTACGTGACCACCATCACACCGGCGGCGGAAGAATTCATGGCCCGCCGCCGCATCATCGCCGCCAGGGGCGCCGCCGGAGATTCCTCCGAAATGCGGGAGCGCTCGCTCGCTGCCATTATCAAGGATCTCGAGCCTCAGTTCGAAATAGTTTTCTGTTTCTGGGGCATGATTATTCTCGGGTACAAGCTCGTCCACGTGACCCGCGAGCGCCGGCTGTTCAAGCACGACTTCGTGCGCGTCCAACCGGGCGAACGCATCATCCCGGAGGACGCGCTGGATCGTTACAAGGAGCTCCGGAGCGCGATCGAGCGCGAGCCGCGCTGGCGTGAACGCCTGCTTCCCGAGTGCATTCTCGCCTCGCTCCACCGTTTTCACGCCACCAGCTCGGTGCAGGACGCGGCGAATGCCGTGCGCGAACGGGCCGAACTCGCCGGCGACGAACTCGACTCGTCGCTGGGCCTCGTGCGGTACATCGCCTGGGCCATTCCCGCCATCGGGTTCATTGGCACCGTGCGCGGCATCGGTGATGCCCTGAACTTCGCCGAGCAGGCGATTCACGGTGATATTTCGGCAGTGACCACCGGCCTGGGCCTGGCCTTCAACTCGACGTTCGTCGGTCTCTCGCTCTGCATCGTCCTGATGTTCTTCCTCCATCTGGTCCAGGGGCGGCAGGAGGCCTTCATCATCGAGACGCAGACCTTCTGCCGCGACAAATTGATCGATGTCATGAAGGTGCCGTCGAAGGAAGAAATGGCGTCTCTTTCCGCCTGAATCCCCAGCCCATGGCCACCCTTGGAATCGAATTGTGCGATGCCGCCTTCCACGCCGCGTCGTGCGACGCACAGGATCTTCGCCCGGTCGCCATCACCGACGCCGGCGGCCAGACCGACTGGCCGGGCTATGCCAGTTACGACGGCAAAAACTTCTGTTTTGGCCGGTCGGCGGAAGATCAGCGGTTCATCCACCCGCGCCGCGTCACGCACACGTTTTGGGCGCGGCTGGCGCATGAACCCTCATCCATCGGGCCGGCGGGCAAGCCGGCCGCCTATTCGGAACTCGCGTATCATTTTTTTACTGACGTAATTCGCGGCCTCCCGGCCGCCGCCACCGCCGGGCGGACCGTCCTCGCGGTGCCCGGCGCGTATCTGAAGGACCCCGCCACCGAGGAGGAAAAGATCGGCCTGCTGCTCGGCATGGCGGCCGACCTGAAGTTGCCCGTCGCCGGCATCGTCGACCTGGCGTGTGCCGCGCTCTGCGATCCCCGCGCGCCCGGATTCAACCCCGCCCGGCCCGTCGCCGTGGTGGACCTGCATCTCGAAGGCGCCGATGTCACCCTGTTCTGCACTGGCGAGCGGCTGGAGAGAAAGGATTTCATCCATCTGCCGCAGTCCGGCTCCGCCCAGTTGCTGAAACATCTCACCGGCACGATGGGCAACCGCTTCCTCCGTCACACCGCCTTCGACATTCTCGAGGACGGCCGGATCGAGCAGAGTTTTTTCCGTCAAACGAAGGACTTCCTCCTCACCGGCGCGGCGGAGCACCGCTTTCAGATCAACACGGCCTCCCGGAACTACGAGATGCTCGCGAAACGCGAACAACTCGCCTCCGACGCGCTCGCGTTCGTCACCACGCTCGTCCAAGGCCTCCAGGGCTTCCTCCAAAACTCCCCGCACGCCTCCGACGCCTGCACCCTGGCCCTGACCGACCGCGCCGCGGCGTTGCCGGGGCTGGAGGCGCGGCTGCACGCGGCCGGCTTTCATCGCATCCTGCGGCTGCCGGTCGGCGCGGCCGCGTGTGGCGCCGCCCGGATTGGCGAGACCCGGCTGACGCCCGCAGCTGACCTCGCCGATGTGCCGGTCGAAACCGCGGTGCCCATTGCCTTGGCCCGCCGCTCGGTGTCGGCAGCATGGGAGACCCATCTGCAAAAACTCCGGGCTTCCGGCTCGCCGCGCCCCTCTCCCACCCATGTGATTCTCGACGGCATCGGCCACCCGCTCGGCGCGAGCGGTCGTTTCTCCATCGGGGTGGCGGGTCTGGGCGCCGACCTGGTCCTGCCCGATGCATTCAGTGCCGCAGACAGCTGGGTGCTTCCACTGGTGCACGACGGCGGCCGGCTGTGGTTGGTGGACACCGCACTGCCCCGCAGCGCCGGCGTAGCGCCTGCTGCCGCCCGCAGTTCCATTGAAGCGGGCGACCGCCTCACCATTCGCTGCGGATCCGCGGCGGCCGAACTGTGGTTCGCCCACTGTGGAACGGCCGGCAGTTCGCGCGCCCACGATTGACGCGCCGCCCCGGCCCGCCGCCCACGCTCCATGGCCATCGCCAACAAACGCCGCGAAACGGAGGTTTTCAGCCTCGCGTTCCTCGACTGCATTTGCTGCGGCTTCGGCGCCGTCATTCTCGTCTTCATCCTCACGGTGGCGCAGAAAAAAGATGTCGACAAGGCGGACGTCGACGCGGCGCGGGCCCGCCTGAGCGCGGCGCAAAAAAGCGTGACCATGACGCAACAGGAACTCGACCGGCTGGCGCAGGTGCTCGCCGCGGCGCAACTCGAGTTGCAGGACGTCAATGCCAAGAGCACGCAGGACCAACTCAAGCTCTCCGACCGCAAACGCGAACTGCTGCTGATGCTGCAACAAACGGGCGCGTTGAAGGACGCCCTGCACACCCTGCTGGGAGAGAAGAAAGCCCTGCCCACGGAAGAGGTTGCACCGCCCATTCCAATTCCCAACGTCGACCGCCGACAGTACCTCACCGGCGTCAAGTTACAGGGGGAATTCGTCGTGTTTCTCGTCCGCACGTCGGGCTCGATGCTCGACGACACGATCGATGCCGCGTCTGCCCGCCTGGGGGATTCGGACGAAAAGAAACGCGAGGCCCCCAAGTGGCAGCGGGTGGTTCAATCGATTGAATGGATGCTGGCTTCCCTGGGCCCCGACACCCGTTTCCAGATTTTGCTCTTCAGCGAAGACACCACACCGATTATTCCGACGCGGGGGGAGGACTGGTTCAGCACCAAGGATCGCGCCACGATGACCGAGGTCGTGTCCCGCCTGAACGCGATCGTTCCCAAGGGCGGGGCGAATCTCGAACGCGCCTTCACCACGGTGCGTTTCCTCCCGCGGCTGCCAGACAGCATCGTGCTCCTCACCGACGGCCTCCCCACCCGCAGCGACTCGCTGCCGATGGAGGGTGATGTCGACGAGAACGCCCGCCTGCGCTTCTTTGAGATCGCCACCAAGCAACTCCCGCCGCGCATTCCGGTAAGCACCATTTTATTTCCGATGCTAACCGGCGATCCCGGAGCACCCGGCTTGTATTGGGAACTGGCGAATGCGACGCGGGGCGCGCTGGTCAGCCCCGCCAAATCCTGGCCCGACACATGATCCGCCGCCGGCAAACGCAGGTCTTCAGCCTGGCCTTCCTCGACTGCATCTGCTGCGGATTTGGCGCGGTCATTCTGGTCTTCATCCTCAGCGTGGATTCACGTGAAAAGGAAAAGCTGCAGACCCTGCTCGACGTAAGCCGGGCGCTCGCGGAGCGGGCCGCCCAACTCACCCGCCTGAAGGCGAGCAAGGAGGATCTCGAAAAAAGCAATATGCGGGTGGCGACGCTCGTCACCGACGCCCGCCTGCGCAATGACAGCATTCACGCCTTGATCGACGACATGGAAAACGGCCTGCAGCGGGAGAAACGCGGGCTGGAGGCACTCCTGGTCGACCTTGATGAACTGAAAAAGGAGATCGCGGCCCGGCAAAAGAAGCCGGAGTACGAAATGGTCTTGCCGGACGTGAAACCGGCACCGGTCGGGCTCCCCATCGGCAACAACTACCTCGCCTTCGTGATCGACACCTCAGGTTCGATGCGTGACCCGAACCACGGCGGGCTCTGGCCGATCGCGATTCGCACCATTGAGTCGGTCCTCGACGTCTACCCCAACATCGACGGCATCCAGTTGCTCGACGGTGACGGTCGTTTCATCCTCGGTCGGCGCGGCACGGGCACTGGCGGCTGGCTGGCGGACACGCCGGAAACGCGGGATTCGATCAAGCGCACGCTCCGTCGCTACGATCAGGATACGGTCAGCAATCCCGTGCCCGGAATCTACAACGCGATGCGCTTTCTGTACGACAAGGACAACCCGAAGATGCGCATGGGCATCTTCGTCTTCGGCGACGAGTTCAACTCGAGCGACAGCGCCGACACCGTAATCCGCCGGCTGGACGAGCTCAACCCGGCGGACGAGAACGGCAGTCGCAAGGTCGTCGTCAATGCGGTCGGGTTTCCCACCACGATTCGCTATCAATTTTCGATGGGCAACACCGGGCTGCGTTTTGCCAACCTGATGCGCATCGTGACCTATTTGCACGGTGGCGCCTTCATCGCGCTGCAGGACTTGTAAGTCGGCGGGGTTCCCGGCCGGGCCCTACCGGAATTCGCCTAGGCCGGAAGTTCGACCCGATCGAGTTTCGGCGCGAGGGCATGCAAAATCACCAGGGCGACGACGTACGCGCCCGAGGCAAAGATGAAGAGCGGCCAGTAGCCCGCGACGCCAATGATCTTGCCCGCCACCGCGGCGAGGAGCGCCCCGCCGATTCCGCCCATCATCCCGCCGATTCCCGTCACGCTACCGACCGCACGTTTTGGAAACATGTCCGAGACCGTGGTGAACAGGTTGGCGCTCCACCCCTGGTGCGCCGCCGTGGCGAGGGAAATCAGCGCGATCGCAACCACAATGCTCGACGTCATCGAGGCGAAGAAGATCGGCACGACGCACAAGGCGCAAATCAGCATGGTGGTTTTTCGGGCGCGATTGACCGTCCAGCCCATGCCGATGAACTTCGTCGCCAGCCACCCGAAGAAAACCGATCCGCCATCGGAGATAAGGTAGATGATGACAAAGGGGATGCCCACCGACTTGAGATCGAGCTTGGTTTCCAGCGCGGCGTTGTCGTTGAAAAAGCTTGGCAGCCAGGTGAGATAAAACCACCAGACGGCGTCAGTGAGGAACTTCGCGCTCGCGAACGCCCACGTCGCCTTGTACGGGATCAAGACGCGCCACTTTACGGGTTTGTCCGAGTCCTGCTCGCCATCGGAACGGATATAGGCGAGCTCTGCCGCGGTGACTTTCGGATGCGCCTCCGGCCGGTAGAAGGCCATGAGCCAGACCACCAGCACCCCAAAGCCGAGTGCACCAGTGATGATGAAACCTGCGCGCCAGCCGAGCGTGGCGACGATGGCCGGGACACAGGCCGCCGTGAGGATGATTCCCATGTTCGCGCCCGCGTTGAAGAGCCCGGTCGCGAAACTGCGCTCCTTGCGCGGAAACCATTCCGCCACCGATTTGATCGATGCCGGGAAATTGCCGGCCTCGCCCAGCCCGAGCAAAAAACGGCACCAGGACATCGCCATCACCGAACTCACCAGACCATGCAAGACTCCGGCGACGCTCCAAACCGCGATGCTGATCGAGAATCCGCGGCGGGTGCCGAGGCGGTCAATCATCCAGCCGGCCAACACAAACCCGAGCGCGTAGGCAAATTTGAAGGCGGCATCGACATACCCCATCCGCTCCTTGAACTGCGCGATTTCGGTCTCTCCCAGGGGTGCGCCATCCGGCAGTCCGAGCATGACCCGCCGAAACGGCTCATCGAGCATCGTAAAGGAGAGGACGTTGCGATCGACATAGTTAATCGTCGTGGCCGTGAACAGAATGGCACAGATTACCCAGCGATACCGGCCTGATTTCGGGGCCGGCGTGACAGCAGCGGGAGTTTGCATCGCCACCATCAGATGCGGATCCGAACATTAAAGTCATCCTGAATATGCATCGTTGGACGAACAAACCTCCCAGCGGCGATCGTCCAGAGGAGCGCCGGCCCGGTTATTTTTTCCCCTTCGGCAGTTTGGTTCTGAAAATCGGCACGGGGTGCGGCGTGACCGGTTGCGCGCCGGTGTTTTCGAACTGTGTCCAGCCGGCGTTGCCGATGTAGAAAAAATCGCCGCCCGTGGCGATGCAGCCGAGCGAAGGCGCAGCCATCATGATCTGCCCGGACTCGAGCACTCGCACACCCTCGATGTTCTCCGCCGTGCCATCGAGATCGATGCGTAAGACCCGGTTTGGCCGCAGCCCGTTCTGGATGGCAAGCAGGCCGCCGTCGGGCGCCAGCGCCAGTCCGTCAAGGCCGATCACCGTGGTGCCCGGGGGTGATCCCAGTCGTCGCACCGTGCGGTTTTCCAAATTCACGCGCAACAGGCCGTTGGCATGGTCGGCCAGCAGGGCCACGCCGCCCGGCAGGATGACGATGCCCTGCAACGACAAAAATTCCGCGTTTTCCACGAACGCTTCCAGCGGACCTCCGCCGGGCGCCAGTCGCCACAGGATCGGTCCGCCGCTGTCGGTGACAAACACACTTCCGTCCGGAGCGAGCGCGAGATCACCCAGCACATGCGAATACTGATCGCCCGGACTCCGACCGACCGGAATCATCCGACGCAACGCCCCAGTCTCCAGATCGATCTCCGCCAGCGCGGCCGTGCCGTCTTGGTCGGGCGTAAAGCCGCGCATCGCCGGAACCGCGGCGGTCGCCGCCCACAATGTTCCGGAGGCTTCATCGATCGCGAGACCGAAGACTCCGAGCAACTCGTCGCCTTCCGGGGTGAAACGGCGCAGCGCGCCCTCCTTCGCCCGCAACCACACGGCGCGGCCGTTGACGTCGCCAAAATAAAACTCCCCGGTTTTTTCACGCCAGGCGATTCCTTCGATCAGCCCGGGGACATCGCGCAAGACAAAGGCGATCTCGGCGGTCCCCTGGCGGTGCAGATTCGCCGCAAGCTTTTTTACGATGACCGGGAATTCCTTGCGCTGACGGAGAGCCGCAAAATCTTCCGATTTTTCAATCGGAGAGCTCACCCCCAACTCGGCGAGGCGCTCCAAGGTGGCGAGCGCCTCGTCCGGGCGCTCGGCCGCGACCTGGGCGGCCGCGAGATTCACGAGCATGCGCGGAAAATCGGGCCGCAACGCGACAGCGGCTTCCATTTTTGCAAGATAGGTCGCGTAGTCACGCGCTTCTGCCGCAGCGGCTCCCTCCCGCGCGAGTTGCATGGCTTGAGCGGCTGAAGGCAGTTCCGCCCCACGCAGGCCGGTCACAAAGGCGATCAAGGCCGTCGCAATTCCCGATCGCCCGAAACCGGCAAACGCCCTTCCCCATGCACCGACGGAGCGCCGCCGGCCGAAAAACCGCTCCACCCATCGGGCCGCGCGATGCACGGCTCAAATCCCGAGGATCATCCGCAGCAATGCAGTCACGATTTGCAGCGGATTGCCGCCGCCGCCACTGCTGCCGCCACTGGGAGGGCCGCCTCCGGGCGAACCTCCTCCGCCCTGCTGCCCACCCTGCTGGCCGCCTTGTTGCCCGCCTTGCTGGCCGCCCTGTTGACCGCCCTGCTGGCCGCCCTGTTGGCCGCCCTGTTGGCCGCCTTGCTGGCCGCCTTGCTGGCCGCCCTGCTGGCCGCCACGCTTATTTGACGCGATTTGTTTTTGCCCGCCCTTGCTTCCGCCTTGCTGCCCGGATTCACCGCCCTGGCCGCCTTCCCCGCCCTCTCCACTTTCGCCGCCACTTTGGCCGCCCCGCCCATCGCGCCCACTCTTACCCCCCGCAGTACGGTCGGCCATGGTGCCACTTTCCCCACCGGCGCCACCTGCACCGCCGCCGCCTGCCGCTCTCCCGGAACCACTGTTGCCACCCGGGCCGTCGTCTTGCCCGTACGGATACTTGTCTTCTCCGTTCGGAATGCCATCCCCGTCAATATCGGGGTCCTGCCCGTTCGGAACTCCATCGCCGTCCATGTCGTTGTCCTTGGAATTCGGACTGCCGTCTCGATCGAGATCGCCTTCGGGTCCATCGCGGCCATTGCCGCCGCCGCCCAGACCGGAGCCGCCGCGAATCTGATCGTCCATCGTGCCAAATCCGTACTCATCGAGGGCATTCGCAACGCCATCCCCGTCGACATCGTCATCCTTGTCGTTCGAAATGCCGTCGCCGTCCATGTCACTGTCCAGGGCGTTGGCAATGCCGTCGCCGTCGAGATCGCCGTCGGGTCCGCTTTTCCCATCGGCTGAAATCCGACCCATCGCAGAAGCGGCGCCCGCGCCACCACCGCCTTCGCCACGCTTTCCAAAAACTCCGGAAAACGTAAAACGAACAAAATCAACCTGACTGCTCGCCAGGGTTGCGCGATTCCGAATCGCGGCGTCGCGGATCGTCTCCATCTCCCACTTGCGTTTGCGCGCCTCCTCCCGATCGGCGATCGGCCCGAAAAGATAAGTGAGATTCTCGTGGCGGTAGCGGACGTACCAGCCTTCGTCGCTCGGTCCCAGTCCCGTCACGTTGATGCCGGCATATTTCTGCCGAAACTCATCCGCCGGCAAGTTCCAGAGATCGTCGATCCCGGCGACGGGAAAAATCATCGTCGTGGCTCGTGCGATCGACGCCAGCACGAAGACCAATGTACTCAGACGGGAAGAAAGGGATAGTTTCACAACAACGTGGGACGACAACTCAGAGCCCAGCGGGAATCACGCGGCCTTTCTCAACCCGACCTGGACCGGTGCCAGGCGCGGAGCCCTTGCCCCCCGACCCGGTGCCCTTGTCGTGCTGCTGGGTGTGAGGGGCAACTTGTTGCTGCTGTCCACCCACCACGCCCGGGTTGCCTCCCGCCTGATCGATCCTCATCGCCTTGTCCCCGATCCCAACCGCCTGCGGTTTTCCGCCGGGTGCACCAGCCCCAGCTTGCTGGGCCGACGGAGCGCCACCGAGTTCAGCCACCTGAACTCCCTGCGGTTGCGCACCAGGATCACCCGCGCCGGCTCCCCCACCTTGCGGCCCCCCGGTCTGCGCTCCCCCCGCTTGCTGCGCGCCTCCCTGCTGAGGTTGGGCGCCTTCCTGCTGCGGGGCTTGCGGTCCGCCGCCCCCGCCGCCCGGCGGCTGGCCCGGAGGAGTGCCGCCCTGCCCACCCGCATTGGCCGGATTCTGGTCCTGCGGACCGCCGACCTTGCCATTCTTGGCGTTCTCGTCTCCGGGCAGTTCGAAATCACCAATCATCCCGTGCTCGGATTTTTTTTCTACGGGCTGGGTCGCACCATCGAGCAAAGCCGGGTCAGGGAGCGGTCCCTTGGCGGTGCCGCCGCGCGTCGCGGCCGAACGCTGCGCCGTCGAACCGGCGGGGGCCTTGCCCGCTGCCGGACGCGGTGTCTCGGCATTCCAGCCCACGTTTGCGACCAGCGCCAGAACGAAAACCGTGCCAAGATTTCTGCCAACCAGGGATGAATTCATGAGTGGTTGGCCTAATTGCGGGCCGAAGATACTTTGCACGTAACGGTCACGACCGGGGGCGGCGTGCCATTCCGCACTTGCAGCAGCATATTGACGTCGCGGTAGCCCTTGCGTCGGCCGATCACCTCGTAATCGCCCGGCAAAATTTTGATCGTGAGGGAATCGGTGATTTTCTGCGGCGCGCGGAAGTTCGTGATCTGCACCCAGGTATCTCCGTCGGACCTGAACGTGACGTCGACCGGCTTGTTCTGCGCCATCAGCATGACGTGCAGCTGCTGCACCCGGTCACTGTTCACGAGGTACGACGGCTTGACCGCCATGGCCTCGTTGAATCTCCGGATGGCACCCTGAAACTCGGCCTTGTTCGCCAGCTGCTCCGCCGCCTCGATGTACTTGTCATGCTGCAGCAGCGCGCGAATGACCGTGCCGGCCCGGGTGTAACCCTCCTTGGCCTCCACGTGATCGGGATCGAGTTGCAAGGTCTCGTTGTAGGCCTCGCGCGCCTCGCTCCACTGGTAGGCCTTTTCGTACTCGAATCCCCGCGCCAGGGCTTTCTGCACGGCTTCCTTGTGGGCGCTTTCCCGCGCCGACTTCAGTTGCGCCTGCACGTCCGTCTTCTGCGGATACACCTTCAGGGCATTTTGCAGCTCCGCGATCGCCTTGTTCCAGTCCCGGGTCTTCAGGGCCTCGTCGGCCGCCGCCTTCGCCCCGGCAAATTTTGTCTCCTTCTCCAGCCGGGACGCCCGCGACTGCCCTTCCTGTGCCGCAGCCGAGAAACCATCCAGGGCGAAGGCTTTCTTGTACGACTCCGCCGCCTCGGCATAGCGGGCTTCCTTCTCGAATTTCTCTCCTTGCTGGATCAGGGCATACACCCGATCGATGTTTTCCGCGCGCTTCAATCCCTTGGTCGCGACGTCGTTGCCCGGCGATTTTTCCATCGCCGCCTGGAAGGCCTTTCTCGCCTCTTCCTTTTCGCCTTTCGAGAGGGCTTTCTGGCCAACCAGCAGATTCTCCCTCACATGAGCCGCCAGCGCCTGCTCGGCTCTGGCCAACTCGATCTCACCCCGATCGAACACCTTTTTCGCTCCAGTGAAGTTTCCGTCGTTCAACAGCTGGCGTCCCGCGCCCGCCGCTTCAAACGCCGCCTCCAACGCCCCGGGCGCCAGCGAACGCGCGATCTCCAGGTCCTTGATCCGCAACAGAATCTTATCATAGCCCTGCTTGGCCTCGCCCTTGCTTTTCACGTTCTTGGTGAAGGCGTCCATGTCCTGGTTGAGCGCCTCGAAGATGGCGAACGCCCGCGCAAATTCGTGCTTTTTCAGGACGAGCTCCCCTTCGTGGAAGCTTTTTTCCATGATGATCATCTGCTCCATCTGCATCGGATGATCGGTCGGCATCCGGCGGAGATCGCGCAACGATTTCGACGCCATTTCCTGCGCCTGGGAAGCCTTGGCCTCATTGATGAAAGCGGAGTTCGCGTCCGCGACCGTCTGCCCCGGGGTCACCACGGCTGTGCGCGGCTGAAAAACATCCGGGCCAAGGACCATTTTGACGCCACGAATCACGATGCCCGCAGTGCAGAGGAGCGCAAAAAATCCGCCCACGCTCCAGCCGAGAATCCGCTTCACGGTCCAGCGACGGCTCACCTGCTCACGGCCGGCGTCCGGGTTCCAATGAATTATCCGGCGCTTTTTCGCTGCGTTGGAATCGATTTCGTCGGGCATGGTGATGGGAGAACAGACGTTTAAGACACGTAGCGGTTAGACGAAAGAATGGGCAGGTCGTTCAGTATGGAGCAGTATCCAATACGTGCGATCATGCGAGGACCATGCCAAATTGCAAAGTGCTTTCCGGTAATCCCGGACTTTTTTGGTAACGAATTGGAAGCAATCTCGTCGGATCACTTGCCAATTACCGGCGGCAAATTCACCCTTTCCTCCACGGCGCACCCGCCCCTCTCTTCTTGCCATGAAAGTGCCCACCCGATCCGTCCTCCTCACTTTGGTTACTCTGCTGCTCGCTGGCTGCTATGAAGTTCCGGTCACCGGCCGGCGCGCCATGAACCTCGTGGACGACAAGGAGGTCACCAAAATGAGCATCGGCATGTTCGATGATATGAAACGCCGCTACAAGATCTCCCGCGACCGCGATCGGATCGAGCAACTCCAAAGGGTGGGCAACCGCCTCTCCAAGGTGGTGTTCTGGGACATGCCGGATGCCGACTGGGAGTTTGTGGTTTTTGATGTTCCCCAAATCAATGCGTTCGCCATGGCCGGCGGCAAAGTCGGCGTTTTCTCCGGCCTCTTTAAGATTGCCAGGAACGACGACCAGCTCGCTTTGGTCATCGCACATGAAATCGCCCACGTCACCGCGAAGCACGTGCACGAAAAACTTTCGCGAGAGCTGGCCGTCTCCACGGTTGGCACGGTGGGCTCGCTCGGTGGGATGGCCGGAGGGGTGTCGGGGCTGACGGTGAGCGCCCTCAGCCAGGTCTACGGTCTCACGACCGGCATCTCCGGTTTTGCGTTCGATCGGGCGAAAGAGAAGGAGGCCGACTACGTCGGGCTGATGTACATGGCCCGGGCCGGCTACGACCCCCAGGAAGCCATCCGGGTGATCGAGGCGCTGGAACTCGAATCCGCCAACGACCCGGTGCAGCCAGCGATTCTCTCCACGCACCCCTCCCACCCGGAGCGCATCCTCCAATTGATGGACTCGATGCCCAAGGCAATGGCCGAACGCGAAAAGAGCGCCATCCGCACCGGGCCGACGCTCATCAAATAAATCCTCCGAAGGTAACGCGCGACCGCCCGCTTTCCCTCCCGACTGGCAATTTGATCGCGCCGTCAGTCGTCCCGCCGGCCCGACAGCATCATCAGAATGTGCAGCAAGCTGCCGAGCGCCGCCACGAACGCCGCGACATAGGTGAGCGCCGCGGCATCAAGGGTTTCATTGACCCCGGGCATTTCGTCTTGATCGAGAATACCGAGCTGCACCAATTGCGCCTTGGCGCGCCGGGTGGCGTCGAATTCAACCGGCAACGTGACAAACTGGAACACGCAGATCATGCCCAGCGCGATGGCGCCAAAGGTGAGCAACGTCCCACCCAACGAAGTACTGATGAGCAAGATGCCGGCGATCAGGACGAGGTTGGAAACGCTCGCCGCAATCTGGGTCGCCGGAGCGAGCGTCTGGCGGATGCCCATCATCGCATAGCCGACCTTGTGCTGAATCGCGTGGCCGGCCTCGTGCGCGGCCACCCCCAGCGCCGCGAGGCTGGTGCCGTGGTAGTTGTCAGAGGAAAGCGCGAGCCGCTTGTGCGTCGGATCATAATGGTCGCTCAGTTCGCCGGGGACCTCGACGATCTCAACGTCCGTGATTCCGGCGGACTGCATGACCGCCAGCGCCGCCTCGGCCCCGCGAATCCGGCCACGCGATTCAATCTGCACGTTTTTCCCGTAGGCGCTGCGAATCTTCATCTGCGCATACAGACCAAAGAGCATGGGAATGATGATGAGGACAATCCAGATAAGCATGGTGGGAAGATTTAGAGAAGATTAACGGTTTCGCTTTTGAGCCGACCCGCAAGCCGGCACCCATGGACGTTACTCAAATCCGGTGAGACGCCAGCGAAAATTGCGAAAATGGAAAGGACCACCCGCCATTCCAAGCCTACCCGGGTGCGCCAGGATTTCTCCGCTTCCCGCTCTTGCGCGACAATTTCAGTTCTGGGCCAGCCCCGCCCGCTCGAGTAGCGCACCCGGATCCGGATCGCGGCCCATGAACGCACGAAACAGTTCCGCCGGGTCGGCCGAGTTTCCTTTGCTCAAGATTTTTTCGACGAACTCCGCACCGACTTCCGCGTTGAATATCCCTTCGCGTTTGAACCGGGTGAAAGCATCCGCTTCGAGCACTTCGGCCCATTTGTAGGAATAGTAACCCGCCGCGTAGCCGACCGGATCGGCAAAGATATGCGTGAACCGCTTCACGATCGTCGGCGCCGGCGGCTGCGTCCGCAGCAGGCATTCCGCAATCGCCGCGTGCGCCAGTGGTTCGATGTCCTCCGCGCCGGCAAACTCGGTGGTGCGCATGTGCAGCAACAAATCCAGCCGGGCAAAGGCCACCTGGCGCATCGTGACACAGGCCGCGCGAAAATTTTTCGCCGCCGTCATTTTTTGAAAAATCTCCTCGGGAATGGTCGCGCCTGTCTCGTGGTGCCGGCCGAAGAGGTCGAGGCCCGCCCGTTCCCACGTCCAGTTCTCCATGATTTGCGAGGGCAGTTCCACAAAGTCCCACGCGACATTCACGCCGTTGAGCGACTTAATCTCGACCTCGCCCAGCAGGTGATGCAGCAGATGGCCGAACTCGTGGAAAATCGTCTCCACCTCCCGGTGAGTGAGCAAGGCCGGCCGATCCCCGGCCGGCGGCGTGAGATTCCCGCAGATCAGGCCGAGGTGCGGCGCCCGCGAACCATCGGGCCGCGGTCCGCCGGTGATCAGGTAATTCATCCACGCGCCGCCGCGTTTCGACTCGCGCGGATGCCAGTCCGCATAGAACGAACCCACGTGGCACCCGCGCTGGTCCTGCACTTCGTAGAACTTCACCTCCGGGTGCCATGCCTCCGCGGCACCGCCGGCCGGTGGCTGAATGCGGAGGCCGAACACGCGCCCGGCGAGTTCGAACAATCCCGCGATCACCCGATCCATCGGGAAATACGGCCGCAACCCCTCCTCGTCGAACTGGTACCGCGCCTGCCGTAATTTTTCCGACCAAAACAGCAAGTCCCACGGCGCGAGCGGCGCCACTGCTTCCCCACTCTGCGTCGCCTTGAATTCCTCCAACTCACGGCCTTCGCGCGCGAACGCCGCCGCACACCGTCGCTGAAAGCCCTCCATGAATTCGAGCGCCTGCGCCCCGCTCTTCGCCATACGGCGGTGCAGCACGCTGTCCGCAAAATGCGGCTGCCCCAACAGCGCGGCCTTTTGGGCTCGCAGGGCGAGAATCCGACGGATCAGCGGGGTGTTGTCGAACGGCGCCTGCGCCCCCACAGCGGCGCTCGCCGTCCACATTTCCCTCCGCAGCTCGCGGTCCTCGACATGGGTCAGGAACGGCTCGAGCGATGGGTATTGCAGGGTGAAACGCCAACCGGCCACTCCCTTCGCCTCCGCGCCTCGTTGCGCCGCCGCTTTCGCATGAGCGGGCAGACCGGCGAGCCGTTGCTCCTCTTCCGGCCCGACGACCAACTGCCAGGCATTCGTCGCATCGAGCACGTTTTCGGAATACTTTTGGGTCTGTTGCGCGAGTTCACCTTGGAGCAACTCCAGTCGCGTCCGCTGCTCGACCGGCAGGTCGGCGCCTGCCTGGCGGAAATCTTTGATCGTCTCCTCGAGAAAACGGCGACGAACTCCGGCCAGCGAAGCGGCGGCGGAAGAAACGGCAAAAGCTCCCAGTCGCTCCCACAGTGCGGCATTCAGCGGAATCCGGGAATGAAAAGTGGTGACGCGCGGCAGCATCGCATTGTGCGCTTCTCGCAGTGACGGCGTATCCGCGACGGACTGCAGATGCGTGACTTTGCTCCAGGCCGAGTTGAGTTCCTCCGTCGCGGCCTCCAACGCCAGAAAAGTGTTCTCAAACGTGAGCTCCCGCATGTCACGCACCGCGATCGCATCAATCGCCTCCTGGGCACGAGCCAGGGCGGCCTCGATGGCGGGCACGACGTGCCCGGAAGTCAGCGCCGTCCAGCGGATCTGAAAGTCGGAAACAAGAAACGGATTTTCGCGCATTCCCCTCGGAAGAACCGGCCGCCGGGGCGGGATGTCAAACCGCAATCCCGGCAACTACCAGGCAAAGGAAGCCGTCACCGAAACCTGCCGGGGCGAAGCCGGGACCGCCGGGACCTCCTGGTAGGCGCTGTTCCAGAGGTTGTCAGCCTGGACGGAAAACTCCAGCCCCCGCACCGCCGCCGGCCGAAATGACAGGCCAACCGCCGAAAGCAGCGCGTCGTCCCCACCCACGATCCGCAGGAGGTTGTCCGCCTGCATCCGCGCGGCGTTGTCGATGCGCAGTTCGAAGCCGTGCCCGAGGCGAACCAGGAACGCCGCCGTCAACCGGTGGCGCGCGTAATTGAGTGCGTAGAAGCTGGCGTCAACCACCGCGCCGCGATAATCGGCGGCTTTGTGCAGGGTCGTGTAGCCCACCACCACCTCGCAGGCGGACCAGGTCCGGCGCGCCACGCATTCGAAGCCCGCGACGTTGAGATCAACCGGATTCGCGGTGCGTGCGACAACTCCCCGGCGAAACGTCCAGTCGACCAGGGCCACATCGCGCCGGTAAAATACCGCCGCCTCCGTGGTCCAGCCACTCCACGCCCCCGCGACCCCGGCTTCCAGATTGTGACTCGCCGCCCGGCCGAGGTTGGGGTTCCCGCGGAAGAGACCCGCCGTCGCATTCGAATTGAGCGCGGTGTAGGTGGGAACCTGTGACGTTTCCGTGTAGCTCGCGTAAATGCGCCGCAGCCCCGGCGAGGTCAACTCGCGGGCGATTTCCAGCACCGGTGAAAATTTTCCGCCGTCCCGGTTGGTGTCATCGTGGGTGAGGCCCGCTCGGACCAGGGCGCGGCCGCCGGCCGCGGGGGTCCATTCCTTTGCGCCACGGAGCGCGAGCTTTGTCAGCGTGCGCGTCCGATACCGGCCGGCCGTGAGGGAGGTCGAATTGATCTGGTCGGCCAGCACTTCCCCCCGGAAATCCAACCCGAGCCCGCCCATCGTGCGATGCCCGTTGACCGAACCGCCGCGCAACCAGGTCGTGTGCTGAAACGGATGCACGGGACCGACCGCCGCGAACCGGTTGAACGCGTAGTCGTCCTTGTTGCGCCGGTGAAAAACCGCGGCCTCGAGCCGGTCGCCGGCCCCGAGGTCGACGCGATGATTCACCACGAAGAGAGCCGTTTCGATCTTCTCCGTTTCGTTCGAATTGAACGGCGTGTAGAGGTTGGGCCAGCCGAATTGTTTGTCCTGATATCCCGCGAAAAAATCCGTCTGCGTGGTTTTGGCGGAAAGCTGGAGCCGCAGATTCGCGCGCTTGAATTCGTGCTCACCAAACGCCACGGCTCCGTCGGACGCGGACTGCGCCAGTGCGACATCAACGCCCACCCCCCGAGGGGCGGCCGCCGGGCCACCGCTGAAGCCCTGATAAATTTCGGCCCGTCTCAGGTTATTTTCCCCGACAGAGACCGCCGCCGCCCCGGCGGTGCGCACCGGCCGCCATTCGTAAGCCAGGGCTCCGACGGTGGCGTTGGCCGCGCCCAGCGCGAGATCCGCGCCGGTCACGACTTTGGGCGCACCCAGGAAAACGGGCGCCACCGGCAGCTCGGCGAGATAATGGCCGGTCTGCGGGTCGAGGATCGTGACCGCTCCCAGTTGGAATCCCGTGTTCTCAAAAATACCTCCCCGAATTGTGATATCGGCCTGCCCTTCCGCCAGATTGCGCCCCTGAATATCAACCCGCGGCTCGAAACGCAGTGCCGAAACGGTCATGGCAAACGCACCGGCGGGAGACTGGTTGGCCACCCGCGGCGAATAGACCGTGAGTTCCGGAAGCGTCACCGTACCTTGCGCCCCGACCGTGAGCGGCCATCCGGTGCCGAGCACGACGCAGAGGAATCTCATCCAGCGAGGGCCGGGCCGGATCGGTCTCGGACGGCTGTAATTGTACAGCTGATCGTGGAACATTGATTAACAAGATGCTCGGGGCAAAAAGAAACCCGGCTGAAGCAGCCGGGAATCGCCGGGTGAAAAACCCGCTGGCCGGAGCGTTTACTCCGCGCCGTCGCTGCCAATCGCTTCGACGGGACAGCCCTCGAGGGCCTCCATGCACTGGGCGATTTCTTCGTCGGTGCCCGGCTGTTTGGTCACGTAAGAATACCCTCCTTCATCATGCCTCGTAAAAAACGAAGGCGCGGTCTCCCGGCAGAGATCGCAGTCGATGCATTGCTGGTCGACGTAGAATTTTCCCGTGATGTTCGTGGGCCACTTGTCGGACTTGTTAGCCATATGACCGAGCGACAAAGATAATATGTGCCGGTGCTGTCAAGCGGGCACCGTGAGGAAAATCTCACAACCTTCCCCCGAATAATTCCGCTGGCCAACGCATGGTGGCGGCTTGTGTTTGGAGGCCTTCCCCCTAGGATGCTCTCAATGCTTTCGGACCGGCCTTACATGCGTGGCGACTACCAACGGGAGACAACTTCGGTTGTTACCTGGTTGATCTGTGCCATCGCCGGGGCATTCGTCCTGCAGATCGCGGCCGGAACGGGTTGGTTGGGTGGAACGTCAAATTTGGTGCGAGAACTTGCCTTTTCCGTGGAAGGCCTTTCCCAAGGAAGGCTCTGGTCGCCGTTTACCCACTGGCTGGTACATAGCACGGGCAATCTTTTCCACGTCGGGCTCGTGCTGGCCGGTCTGTTCCTCCTGGGCCGGGAATTGGCGTCCCCGCTGGGTGCACGGGGTTTTGTGGCAGTGTTTGGCGGGAGCATCCTGACCGGGGCAATGCTCTGGAGCGCGGTGCACTGGCAAACCGGCGGCAGCCTCTTTGGTGCGACCGCGGGTTTGTATGGATTGGCGGCCGCGTATGCGTTGCTCTATCCCAACCGGGAAATCCGTCTGCTTTTGTTCTTCTTCTTCCCGGTGACCCTCCGCCCGAGGTATTTCGCTGGTGCGTTGCTGCTGGTTGATGCGCTCGCGATGCTGCTCTTCGAAATTTTCGGTCGTGCCTCCCCGTTTGACTACGCGCCGTCCGCCCACCTTGGCGGCATGCTGGCCGGGTGGATTTATTGCCGGTTTCTTCATCAGACTGACTGGCGGTTCAGCCGCCCCGCGCAGCCCGTCGTCGCCGCCCGCCGCTCGCGGCCGGTCGCCCAGCCACCCGAGGAGGAATTGGCCGGGCCTCCCGCCGCAAAATCCGGCTCGCGCGGCGACATTCGCGTCGAGATTGATCGCATTCTCGACAAGATCAATCGTGACGGGTTGGCCGCGCTGACTCCGGCGGAACGCCGCGTGCTGGACGATGCCAAAGATCTGCTCAGCCGGCGATAACGACGCCCGAATAACATCGATCAGCGACGGCCCGCCCGCCATCAGGGCCCGTCAAAAACCTTTCAGCCAATTCCCATCCACGAAACCCATGACTCGCGTTTTCGAATTTCCCCGTCGCTTCGCCCTCCTGCTCTGGTTGCTGCTCGCCCCGTCGGCTGGCCTGAGCGCAACCGATCAAAAGCGATTTTCCACCTCGACCACGCTGGCCGCCGAAGCGAGCACGCTGACCAAACTCCTGGATGAACTCCACTACAACCATGATGCCGTGCGCAGCGCCGACTACGCCAACGTCATTCCCGACTTCATGGGCGAGCTCGACGGCCAGCGGTTGTTTTTTCTCGGGCCCGACCGGACCAGGTTCATGGAAGAGCACAGCAAGAACGTCTATTACAACACCGCGTTTCTTGGGAACATCAACGCCGCCTACGAAATCTTTTATGTCTATCAAGCGCGGGTGGAGTCCCGCATCGCATGGATCTTCGGGCAGTTGAAGAAGGACTGGGATCTTTCCGTCAGCGAATCCTACCGGCTCGATCGCCAAAAATCGGAATGGCCCGCGAGCGCGGCGGCGGCCGATGAACTGTGGTTGCGTCGCCTGAAATTCGAGTTGGTGCAGGAAGTCCTCAACAAAAAGTCCCTCGACGAGGCCCGGGCGCTCGTCCGCAAACGCTACGAGCGAATGCTCAAAAATCTGGGTGAGATCGAAGGCAACGATCTGGCCGAAATCTACCTCTCCACCATCGCGCGCCTGTACGATCCGCATTCGACGTATTTTTCCGCGACGACGTTTGAAGATTTCGGCATTCAAATGAAGCTCCAACTCGTCGGCATTGGGGCGCTGCTGGGTGTCGAGGACGACTATTGCATCGTCAAGGAAATCGTTCCCGGCGGGCCCGCGGATATCGGGCGGGAGTTAAAGCCCAACGACAAGATTATCTCGGTCGCCGAAAAAGGTGCCGAACCGGTGGAAATCATCGGCATGAAGTTGCGGAAAATCGTCGACAAGATCCGCGGCAAGAAAGGCACGCCGGTCAGCCTTCTGATCCAACCGGCGGATGCGTCTGACTCCTCGGTGCGCCGGGAAATCATCATCGTGCGCGACACCGTCAAACTTAACTCCGCCCGCGCCCGGGCCGCCACGTTCGACCTGCTGGAACCTGACGGGAAGACTCAGCCCATCGGAGTGATTACCCTGCCGGCGTTTTATGGCCCGGCCGACGACGGCGATACGGACACGGAGAAAACCACGGCTTCCCGGGATGTCGCCCGGCTGATCGAGCAGTTGAAGCAGCAGGGCGTCGTCGGATTGGTGCTCGACTTGCGACGCAATGGCGGCGGTTACCTCAGCGAGGCCATCGAACTCGCGGGGCTCTTCATCAGTCGCGGCCCGATTGTGCAGGTGAAGAACTATAACGGCGAGATTCACGTCGACAGCGACCGCGATCCCAAAATCGCCTACGCCGGCCCGCTGGCGGTTTTGGTGGATCGCTTCAGCGCCTCGGCCTCCGAAATCGTCGCCGGGGCGCTGCAGAACTACGGTCGCGCCGTCGTCGTCGGCGTCAGCTCCACGCACGGCAAGGGTTCGGTGCAGCAGGTCGTCGAGATGAAACAACTTTCCCGGGCCCTCGCGCTTTCCCCTCAGAAAACCGGGGCGGCGAAGTTCACCATTCAGAAGTATTACCTGCCGAGCGGGGCTTCCACCCAGCTCAAGGGAGTCGTGCCCGATCTCATTCTGCCCTCCATCGAGGACTATCTGCCCATCGGTGAGGGCGACCTGCCCCGGGCACTGGTTTGGGACCAAATCCCCACCAGTTTTTTCGAGGGCGGGCCCTTGGATCCCAAGGTTCTGACGCCACTGCGCCAGGCCAGTCTCGACCGGCAGTCAAAGCTCGATGAATTCACCTACCTGCGCAAAGTGGTGGACCGTTTCAAGACTCGCCAGGAGCAGAAGTTGATCTCGGTGAACCTGGAAGAGCGGCGCAAACAAAAGGCCGAGGAAGATGCCTTTCGCAAGGAGATGAAGCTTGAAAAGGAACGAATCGCGAAAAGCGATTACCCGTTCAAGCCGTACTACCTGGGGCCGCCGCCGGCGCCAAAGATTCGTGCCCCAAAAAAGGAAGACGACGACGATGAGGGGCTCGACGGCTCGGCGGAGGAAAATGAAACCTACGTGAAGGCCGATGTACATCTGCGGGAGACCCTGCGAGTCGTGAGTGATGCGATCGCCCTGGGGCGTAATCGCGAGTCATGGGCCAGCAACCGCGCGCCTCTCACGGCCATCACTTCGAACGTCGGCGCCCCCGCCGCTACAAAACCGCGAGGATAAAACGATCGCGACCGGCGAGGTCGCACCGGCCTCCGGCGTGCGAAAAGCCCGCCTGACGCAGGGCCCCCAACAAATGGGGATGCTGCGTGATTCCCGTCTCGAGCGCCAGCAATCCGCCCGCCCTCAGGTACGCGGGCGCATCCTGGATGATCACCTCAAGATCACCCAGCCCGTTGACCCCGCCGGTCAGCGCTGCCAGCGGCTCATACTCCCGCACCTCCCGGGCGGTCGCGGCGGTTTCCTCCGGCGCAAGATACGGCGGGTTTGCAACGATCACGTCGAAGCGAGTTGCCGGCAAAGCCGAAAACCAGTCGGAGCACACGAAGGTCATTCGCTCCCCCAGATTGCTCGCCGCGGCGTTTTCGCCCGCCAGGGCGAGTGCCTCCGCGCTCCGTTCCACGGCCACCACCTGCGCGGCGGGCAACGCCCTTCCGAGGGCCAGGGCAATGGCGCCGGTTCCTGTACCCAAATCCAGGATATGCTCCGCCGGCTGATTGACCGCGCACCAGGCGAGCACCAACTCCACCAACTGCTCGGTTTCCGGTCGCGGGATGAGGGCGCGGCGATCGGTCTTGAGCTTGAGTCCGCAGAACTCCGTGTCTCCCACCACGTATTGCAGCGGCTCATGGTGGGCGCGGCGGCGCACCAGCGGGCGGATCCGCTCCAGCTCGACCTCGGTCAACGGTCGTTCAAACTCCAGATAGAGCTGCATCCGCTTTCGGCCCAGGGCGTGGCCCACCAGCAACTCCGCGTTGAGGCGCGGCGAGGCGATGCCCCTGCCGGCCAGAAACTCGGTCGTCCGCTTGATGATTTCCAGGACGTTGAGCATCTCAATCGGCGTCGACTGCGGCGGCCCGGGCGGCCGAAAAATCATGACCGGAAATCGCGGCAATCTTCTCCTCGTAGTCCGCCCGCTGCAACGCGACAATGACCGCCTCGATGTTCCCCTCCATGATTTGGGGCAGGCTGTGCAGCGTCAGCCCGATGCGGTGATCCGTCAGACGGTTCTGCGGAAAAATGTAGGTGCGAATGCGCTCGCTGCGATCACCCGACCCGATCTGGCTCCGGCGGGTGGCGGCGTATTTTGCCCGCTCTTCCTCCTCCCGGCGCTTGAGGAGCCGCGATCGCAGCACCGTCATGGCCCGCGCCTTGTTCTTCAACTGCGACCGCTCGTCCGCACAGGAGACAATGAGTCCGGTCGGCTTGTGCAGGATCTGGACCGCGGAATCGGTGGTGTTGACCCCCTGCCCGCCCGGACCGCTCGCCCGACAGACGGTGATCTCGAGATCCTGCGGATCGATCTGGACATCGACTTCCTCGGCCTCGGGCAGCACCGCGACGGTAACCGTCGAAGTGTGGATGCGGCCATTCGCCTCGGTCACCGGCACCCGCTGCACCCGGTGCACGCCGCTCTCAAACTTGAGCTGCTTGTAGACCTCGCTGCCGGTGATCAAGAAAATGACCTCCTTGAACCCACCCCGCTCGGACATGCTGCTGCTCATCGGTTGGATCTTCCAACCCTTGCCGTCCGCGAATTTCGAATAGAGCCGAAACAACTCGGCCGCGAACAAACTCGCCTCGTCGCCCCCGGTGCCCGCGCGAATTTCCATGACGGTGTTGCGCGAGTCAGTCGCCTCCGGCGGAATCATCGCCAGCAGGACCTTCTGCCGCAGGGCCTCGCGCTTCTTTTCCAATTCGGGCAATTCCGCCACGGCCAATTCGCGAAGCTCGGGGTCGGCGTTCACATCCCGCTCATACGCGCGGGCCTCCGTCGATTCCATGGTGACCCGGGCGTGCGCATGATAATCGGCAATCAACAGAGACAGCCGCTGATGCTCCCGCGTTACCTCGGCGGCCCGACGGGGGTTCGCGTAAAACGACGTCGCAGCCATCTGCGCCGCGAGTTCGTCAAGCCGGCGCTGAAAGGGTGTAATTTCGGGAAGTTCATCCATGAAACGGGAAAGGTGGAGGGAGATTTGCGAATTGCGCGGACCGTCGGTTCGGCTTCCAATGCCGGCAGACCCAACGCCGGGCGACTGCACCCGGCAAGGTTCACCAGCAATGCCCACGACACTTTTTACGCAAAACACCATCGCGCTCATCTGGGATTTCGACAAGACGTTAATCCCGGAATACATGCAGTCACCGCTCTTTCGCCGGTACGGCGTCGACGAAGCAACCTTCTGGGAGGAGACCAACCAACTCGCCGGAAACTACCGGAAACGCGGTTACCACCTCTCTCCCGAGATCGCCTATCTGAACCACTTGCTGACTTATGTTCGCTCGGGCCAGCTCGGAGGCCTCAACAACCAGGTTCTCTTCGACTGCGGCGCTGACATCAGCTTTTACGCCGGGCTGCCCGATTTCTTTGGCCACGCAAATTCCTTCTCCAGCGATAAACCGGAATACCGGAAGCACGAGATCACGTTGGAGCACTATGTCGTGAGCACCGGAATCGCGCCGATGATCCGCGGCAGCGCGATTGCAAAGCACCTGGATGGAGTGTGGGCCTGTGAGTTCATCGAGAACCCGCTGCAGCCAGGATTCCTGCGGCAGAAAGAACTGTCCATCGACGCCACGGCGGAAATCGCCCAGATCGGCATGGTCATCGACAACACCACCAAGACCCGCGCGATCTTCGAAATCAACAAGGGCACGAACAAGAATCCCGCGATCGATGTGAACTCCAAGATGGCCGCGGAGGATCGACGGATTCCCGTGCCGAACATGATCTACATCGCGGACGGGCCGAGTGACGTCCCCAGTTTTTCAGTCGTCAAACAAGGCGGTGGCCGGGCGTATGCGGTCTACAACCCCGCCAAGGCGGCGGAATTCGAGCAAAATGATCGCCTCCTGCAGTCGGGAAGAATCCACGGCTACGGGCCTGCGGACTACCGCCCCGGTTCGAATACGTTTCAATGGCTGCGCCTGCACATCCATCAGATCTGCGACCGCATCGTCGCGGATCGTGAAACCGCTGTCGCGAGCAAAGCCTCCAAGCCGCCGCGGCACCTCAACGCCACGCCGGAGGAAGAAGCCGCCAAACGCGCGGCGAAAACGCCGACGCAGGCGTCGTTTCTGGAGTGATCCCGCTATCCCTGATGGTTTGAATTTTTGTTGAGACCTCGCCCGGTCATTCCGGCGGCGGTTTCCGACGGATGCGGCCAGGATAATCGCCGGAGTTCCAAGCACCCGATCCCATCGAATATTTGCATCCAAGCGCGCAATACAAATTTCGGGGCAAAAAAAAGCGCCGGTCGTTTCGACCGGCGCTTGATTGATGATTGGAAGATCCTGATCAGGAGGATCCGCTGACGTTTAGATTCGGGTTGATCGGAGGGGTCACCACGGGAACCCCCACGACAGGTGCAGGAATCGCGACAGCAGGTGCAGGAATCGCGACAGCAGCGGCAGCGTTGATTGCAGCGGCGGCGGCGGGAGCAGCGGTCACGGCAGCCGTAGTAATCGCGACGGTAGCGGTCGCGGGTGCAGCGCTCACGGCAGCCGTAGTAATCGCGACGGTAGCGGTCGCGGGTGCAGCGCTCACGGCTGCAGTTGTAATCGCAGCGGCTGCCGCAGGCGCGGCAGTCACAGCAGCCGTGGTAATTGCGGCAGCGGAAGCAGGCGCGGCGGTTACGGCGGCCGTCGTAATCGCGGCAGCGGATGCCGGAGCAGCACTCACAGCGGCTGTCGTAATTGCAGCAGCGGCGGCGGCCGGAGCGGCGGTCACGGCGGCCGTCGTGACTGCAGCGGCGGAAGCGGCAGGAGCGGCGGTGACAGCGGCGGTGGTTACCGCGGCAGCTTGAGTCGGCGCCGCAGTGACGGCGGCCGTGGTTACCGCGGCAGCTTGGGTCGGAGCAGCCGTGACGGCGGCGGTGGTTACCGCGGCAGCTTGAGTCGGCGCCGCAGTGACGGCGGCGGTCGTAATTGCGGCAGCGGCTGCCGGCGCAGCGGTGACGGCGGCGGTGGTAACCGCAGCAGCTTGGGCCGGTGCCGCAGTGACAGCAGCAGTCGTGATGGCAGCGGCGGCAGCGGGTCTAGCGCTGACAGCGGCGGTCGTAATAGCCGCAGCGGCAGCAGGGGCGGCGGTCACAGCAGCCGTCGTGATGGCGGCAGCGGCTGCGGCAGGAGCGGCGTTTACAGCGGCGGTCGTGACTGCGGCGGCGGATGCCGGAGCAGCGGTCACCGCAGCAGTCGTAATCGCAGCGGCGCTAGCCGGAGCGGCGGCCACACCGGCGGTTGTGATCGCAACAGCCATGCCAGGATTCTGGGCAAGAGCGGCCGCGACAAGTGCTTCAGCATTCTGCGGATTCGCAGCGATGGCAGTAGTGAGTGCCTGGGTCACTTGAGCTTGCGTTTGGGCCAAAGCGATGGAGGAGGTCAATCCTACCAAGGCGACGAGTAGTAATGAGCGGATTTTCATGGATGGAAGGTGAGGATAAACTGGAACTAGAACGAGTGTTGATGCAAATCTTCTACATACGCAAGAGCGAAGGTAAGATTCTGACGACCACTAGCTACGCCTCAGATCTAGCCTCCAAGCAACTGAAAATTGCGGCCAAGTGCAGATTTTTTTGGAGCACATTTTCCTGATCTCCAGAGCGGCGAAGGAACTCCAGTGAAAGTATGTGCGCGTGCGAGTCAGCCGGCGCATTGAATTCAATGCCTTTCCCAGCCGATTGGCAGTCGCGAAGTCAGGATCATCAACCCGACGAGCGACTGGGCTGACGAGGGATGAGTCATCGCCCGGACACACGCAAAGATCGGCGTCGCCATGGTCGAAAGCCTCAAGGTCTTCGTAAAAGTCGCAATTATTGAGAAAAGCACCTCGAGTTGCTGAGTCGACCCCAGACCGCTTTCGCAGGTAAACTCGGTCGGCGACTCGAAACCCGCACCAATCCCCGCGAGGGTGAAAAACGCCGGTTACGGCAGCTTCGCTTGCACGATTTTGCTGACGGCGCCGAAGTCGATCAGCGACGCCTCCGGCAGTCTCTTGAGCACGCCAATCACCTTGCCCATTTCTTTTTTCGACCCGGCTCCGGTTTCCTGAATCGCCGCGGTGATGAGCGCCTCGAGTTGGGCGCCCTCGATGCCCTTCGGCAGGTATTTCTCGAGGATGCGAATCTCCACCTCGTTCGCCGCCACCAGATCGGGGCGGCCACCTCGTTCGAACTCCACCTTCGCATCCGCGAGATTTTTCACCGCCTTGCGCACCGTCCCGATCGTGAGCGGGTCATCGATCTCCTTGTTCAAATCCATTGCGGCCCGCTTGATGGCGGCGTCGGCGGTGCGGAGTGCCGTCGTGGTGAGGGAGTCGCGGGCCCGCATGGCGGTGACGATGTCGGCGCGGAGGGTTTCGTAGATGGTCGGCATGGGAGTCATGGGAAAATCTAGTCGTGCATCGCCGAGCGCAACCGTGTTCTGCTGGCCGCGATGACTCCCTTGCCCTCGCGCAACGTGCTTGGCGGCCCCTTGCGGCCGTGTTCGACCGACCCTCTGACCGGCTTTTTTCGCAACGGCCGTTGCGACACGTGCGCCGAGGATCACGGCTGCCACACCGTCTGTGTTGAGGTGACCGAACAATTTCTCGAGGCCAGCCGCGTGATCGGCAACGATCTGTCCACCCCGGCGCCCGCCTACGGGTTCCCGGGACTCAAACCGGGCGATCGCTGGTGCGTCTGCGCCGGCCGGTGGCTCGAACTGCTCGAAGGCGACGTCGCCGCCCCCATCGTGCTCGCCGCGACCCACGAACGCACCCTCGAGATCGTGCCCCTCGAAGTCCTCCAACAACACGCAACCGCCTAAAGCGGACTTCTCGCACCGCGGCTCACAGCCGCAACCGAAGATATCCTCGTGATCATGCTCGTAATCGCACTTGCACCCGCGCCGTTCGAGATCGAGCGCGAAAACAAGCACGAGAAACCAGGAACATAGAATCGTCACGAAGCCGTGCGAAAAATGCGGGCTCGCACGTGCGGCGTGGCCGGTCACGGCGACCCGTAAAATTGCTCCGAAATTTTCCGGACGACACCGCCGACACTCTTGCGCTAAAGTGTCCCCATGTTTCCACGTGAGTTCATAAGTCGCACGATGCTTCCGCATCCCATCATCCACCCATGCGTCTGACCCATACCGCCATGTTCGCCCGCGTGCTGCAGAGCGACGCGACCTGCAACGGCCGGTTTTTCACGGGCGTGCTCACGACCGGGATCTACTGCCTGCCGGCGTGCAAGGCGCGCAAACCGAAACCGACGAATGTCCGTTTCTTCCCGACCTGCGAAGCCGCCAGGGGGGCCGGCCTGCGACCGTGCAAGAAATGCCACCCGGACGATTTCGCGCGCGGCGCCGATCCCGTGCTCGCGGACATCGAGACGCTCGTCGGCGAAATGCGCGCCAACCCCGCAGCCTTCGCCGACGCCCGCGCGGTGGTGCGACGCTCGGGCTTCGGCACGACGCGGCTGTTCGAGCTGTTTCGCCAGCACTACCACACGACTCCGGCGGATCTGCTCCTGCGCGCGCGCCTCACCGCGGCGAAGCACCGGCTCGCAACCACGGCCGCCGGGCTGCTGGAAATCGCGGCCGACGTTGGCTTCGATTCGCAGTCGGCATTTCACGATCAATTCCGGCGCTTGAACGGCCTCACCCCGGCAAGCTATCGCGAGCTGCGCAGCGGAAACAGGTTCGAGGTCACACTGCCTGAAGGCTATCCGCTCGCCTACCTGCGACGTGCCTTGGGTCGGGACACTCAAAGCGCGACCGAGCGTCTCGCCGGCGATTCCTACGAGAGCGCCGTGCACCTGGGCGGCCGGCCCGCCGTGCTCCGCCTCCATCTTTCGCCGAACCGGGTCGCAGTCGAGGTGGACGGTGATCCCGCGGCGCCGCAAATTGCTACTCCGCCCGGAGTCCACCAATCTTCCGCCCACCTGGTCGAGGCGCATGCACTCGTCCTCGGCCTGCTCGGCCTCGATCAGGACGCCGCCGCCTTTGCCCGCCTCGCCCGCAAACTCGGCCTCGCCCGGCTCGTTGTGGGGCGGCCCGAACTGCGCATCGCGCAAACACCCTCGGTCTTCGACGGGCTGCTTTGGTCGATAATCGGACAACAAATCAACTTTGCCTTCGCGTGCGTGCTCAAGCGCCGGCTCGTGGAACGTACCGGTAGGCTTCTGCCCAACGGCCTCTACACTCCACCCACGCCCGCCGCCGTGGCCGCGCTCGAACCGGCCGATTTGCTGCCGCATCAATTCTCCCGCCAGAAAGCCGACTACGTCATCGCCACCGCGCGCCTCATCGCCGCAGGCACCCTCGACCTCGAAGCGCTCCGCCAGATGTCCGCCACCCGCGCCGAGCGCACGTTGCTCGCGATCCGCGGCCTCGGTCCGTGGTCGGTGAACTATCTGCTGATGCGGTCGCTCGGCTTCCCCGACTGCGTGCCTCTCGGCGACACCGGCGTGACCAGCGGACTTCAGGACCTGCTGAAACTCGATGAGCGACCAGACGTCGACGCGACGCGGCGCCTCATGACCGTTTTCTCTCCCTATCGCAGCCTCGCCACGGCGCACCTCTGGCAATTTAACCGACCCCTTCCCTCATGAGTCACTCGTACGAAACGTTCCGCACTCCGTTCGGTCCCTTCTCCATCGCGGTCGACGACGCCGGCGCCGTCCTCGCCACCGCCTTTGGCGACCTCGCGAAACTCCGCGAACGACTCCAGACTTGTCACCTAAGAGGTGACAAGTCCGCGGGGGCTCGGGCGCGCGAGCAGGTGCTCGCGTACCTCGCGGGCGACCGGCGCGACTTCGACTTGCCGCTCGCGCCGCGCGGCACGGCGTTTCAACAGCGCGTCTGGACGGCGCTGCGCGCGATTCCCTTTGGCGAAACGCGCAGCTACGGCCAGCTCGCGGCCCAACTCGGCAACCCCGCCGCGTCGCGGGCCGTGGGCCGGGCGAACGCGACGAACCCGATCTGCCTGATCGTTCCGTGCCATCGCGTGATTGGCGCCGACGGCTCGCTCACGGGTTTTGCCTTTGGCGAGAAGCTGAAGCAGCGTCTCCTCGAACACGAACGCGCCCTCGCACTCCGCGCCGCTTGAATCGTCAGCGGCGGGCTGTCGCCGCCTGATGGAGCGCCACGACAAAGCGCTTGAGCTTCGCCTCGTCCTTGACGCCGGGCGCCGATTCGACACCGCTGTTCACATCGACGAACCGGGCGCCGCTCTGCCCAAGGGCGTCGGCGATGTTGTCGGCGTTTAACCCGCCGGCGAGAATCCAGATATTCTCCGGATGCGCCGCCTGGTGGCGCGCAAATTTGCCCCAGTCTCCCGTCTGGCCGGACCCGCCGAAGACCCCGGGATGAAACGTATCGAGGAGAATAAATTTAGCCAGGTCCCGGGTCGCGGATGTCACCTCCGCACCGGGCGGGAGCTTCGGCGCCAGCCAGAGGTGCTTCGCCCCGACGAGCTGCGACCACTCGGCGAGCTGTGCCTCGGTTGTCTCCGGTCGGAAATGGATCTGAAAATAATCGAAACCCGCGTCGCGCATCGCCGCAAGGTCCCCGCCCTTCGGCTCGACCGAGACCGCGACTTTTCGCCGGGCCGGCAACCGCGGTGCCATCGCGGAAAACTGGGCGAGCGAAATGCCGCGCGGCGAGGCCGGATGCAGCACGAACCCGAGATAATCCGCCCCGCAACGATCCGCGAACTCCGCGTCGACCAGCGACGTCAGCCCGCAAACCTTGAATCTGATACCGTCAATCATCGGAGGGGATTCAACCATTGATCACCGGGATCGACACGAACAAAAACAGTTCGAATCCGTGGTCAAAACCGGTTCAACGAATGAATGACGTGCTCGACCTGCGCGTCGCTGAGCTCGGGGAAGATCGGCAGGCTCACGCACGTCGCCGCCGCCTCCTCCGCGACCGGAAACGACCCGATCCCCCGGCCGAGATGCGCGTAACATCTCTGCAGGTGCAACGGCACCGGGTAGATCAGGTCAGTGCCGATCTCGTGCCGCGTGAGATGCTCGCGCAGCGCGTCGCGTCGCGGATGGCGGAGCGTGAACTGGTGGAACACCGAATGCCCGTAGTCCGGCTGCGCGGGCAGGCGGACCTCGGCGAGCGTGATTCCAGCCAGATAGCGGGCGGCGATTGCGCGGCGACGTGCGGTCCAGTCGGCCAAATGCGGGAGTTTCACGTTGAGCAGCGCGCCTTGAAATCCGTCCATCCGGAAATTTCCCCCGACGATGTCGTGGTAGTAGCGCCGGTCGGAACCATGTACGCGGATGTGCCGCGCTTTGGTGTGGATCGCCTCATCCTTCGCCACGAAGGCACCACCCTCTCCGCATCCGCCCAGATTCTTGGTGGGATAAAAGCTAAACGTCCCGACATCGCCGCTGAGGCCGACGGGCGTGCCACGGTAACCCGCGCCCACCGCCTGGGCACAGTCCTCGATTACGAAGAGACCGTGCCGCCGCGCGATTACCATGATTTCGTCCATCCGCGCCGGCTGGCCAAAGAGGTGAACCACGATGACACCCTTGGTCCTCGGCGTGATCGCGGCAGCCAGTTTCTCCGGATCGAGATTGAACGTACCCGCCTCGATATCCGCGAAGACGGGCGTGGCTCCGACATAACTGATGCCCCAGGCCGACGAGATGAAGGTAAACGGCGCGGTGATCACCTCGTCCCCGGGCCCGAATCCCGCGATCATGCACGCGATGTGCAGCGGCGATGTGCCGCTGTTCAGCGCGAGCGCCCGCGGATACCCGAGCGTCGCGGCAAAATTATTCTCGAAGTCCTCGACATCCTTTCCGAGACAGAAACGCGTGCCGTCGTAGGTCGCGGTCAGCGCGGCGAGGGCCGGCTCACGCAGGGCACGGTGCTGTTGCGCAAGGTCAATGAATGGGACTTTCATTTGCCCAGCTTCTCCACCAGCGCCTCCACCAGGCTGTCGAGCCCGGGGGTCTTCGCCTCGAAATCGATTGGCATACCTGCCTGCTTCATCGTCGCGCTGGTCTGCGGGCCGATGCTGCCCGCGAGGGGTCGCTGCGACGCCGGCGCCAGTTTCAGGGCCACGGCCTGAGCGATGAACGACTGGACCGCCGAAGAGCTGGCAAAGAGCACCGCATCCGCCCCGCGTGCGCGAAAATCCGCCGCCGCCGGGTGCGTCGTCAGATCCGTTTTCTCCGTCTTGTAAACTTGCAGCTGGTCGACGATCGCCCGGGCATCCTCGAGCTTTTCCACCAGCTCATCCCGGTTGAGATTGCCGGTGATCACGAGGAGCTTCGCGCTGTCGAGGCCGCCGGTGGCAATGAGTTCGTCGGCGAGCGCGGCGGCGGTCGCGACCTTGGGCTGGCATTCGACCTTGAGGTGCTGCGCGCGGATGGCCGCAGCTGTCGTATCGCCAATTGCCGCACAACGCAGCAGACCGAGCGAACGGATGTCATCGAAGATCCGATGAAACTCCTCGAAGAAAAAAATCACGCCGTTCGCACTCGTAAAAACGATCCAATCGTAGCCGCCGAGTTCGGTCAGCACGTCCGCCAGCGTGTGCTTGTCGATCTCCTTTGAAATCGTGATGAGCGGCAGTTCCATGACCTCGGCACCGAGCGCCCCCAGTTTGGCGGACAACTCCGAGGTCTGTTCCCGCGCGCGGGTGACGGCGATGCGGCGACCGGCGAGGGACAGCTTGCTCATGGCAGCAACCCCCATTGCCGGAGGAGGCGGGCGGCGGTTTCACCCGGATCCTGAAAATCCGCCGCGCTCAGCATGGTGCTGCGCACGCCGCAAGCCTCGTGAAACAAGTAAAGCGTCTCACCAGCGACATGCGCGCCAAACGCCGTGTGGCACCCGCCGCCGAGCGCCGTCTGCAGCGCCCGCTCGACCGCGACGGCGCGCAGCGTCGGCCCATCGAAAACCGCCGTGAACTTCGCCGCCTCGTCCACGCGACACTGCACGGCAATCGCCCCCTGCCCGACTGCCGGCACCATTTGCTCAAAGTCGAGCGGAGCAAACTCCACGCCCGGCCACGTCTCGATTCCGAGGCGCTTGAGGCCGGCCGCGGCGAGAATCGTGCCGTCGGCCAGCTGCTGTTCACCGATCTTGCGCAGTCGCGTGTCCACGTTGCCGCGGATTTCGTTGAATTCCACGTCGGGAAACATCCGCTTGATCTGCAACCGCCGGCGCGGGCTGCCGGTGGCGATGAGCCGCGGCATTTCCACCCCGGTCCGCAGGACGAGAACATCGCGCGGGTCGGCTCGCGGCAGGTAGCCACCGATGGCGAGTCCCGTCGGCATGTCCCCCGGGAGATCCTTGGTGCTATGGACGGCGACGTCGGCCTCGCGCCGCTGCAGCGCGGCCTCGAGTTCACTCGTGAACAGCCCCTTGCCGCCGCGTTTTTCGAGCGACCACTCGGTCTGCTGGTCACCCGTGGTGACGATCCGGAGCATTTCGGTCTCGACGCCGAGCTGGTTGCGCAGGTGCGCGGCCACCATCTCGGTCTGGGTGAGAGCGAGCGGGCTTTTTCGCGTGGCGAGAACGAGCTTCAAATGGAAAGACCGAAGGCCCGAAGGGCTGAAAGGCTGACCGACGGCCGCCCGCTTCAGCTTTTCAGTTCTTCAACCTTTCAGATTTTTTCAGGAATACGACGCTTGGACGCCCTTGATGTTCTTCTTGGTCATCCACGGCATCATCGAACGGAGATAGGCCCCGGTCTTCTCGATCTTGTGCTGCTCGCCCGCCTTGAGGAGCGCGTGGTACTTCTTGAGACCGCCCTTGTATTCGTTGACCCACTCCTGGGTGAACTTGCCGGTCTGAATCTCTTTCAGAATCTTCTTCATCTCGGCCTTGGTCTGCTTGTTCACGACGCGCGGACCGCGGGTGATGTCGCCGAATTTCGCCGTCTCGGAAATCGAGAAACGCATGCCGGCGATCCCACTCTCATACATGAGGTCGCAGATGAGTTTCAGCTCATGCAGGCACTCGAAATAAGCCATTTCCGGCTGGTAGCCGGCCTCAACCAGCGTCTCGAAACCGGCCTGCACGAGAGCGCTCGCGCCACCGCACAACACGGCCTGCTCGCCGAAAAGATCCGTCTCGGTCTCCTCCTTGAACGAGGTCTTGAGCACCCCGGCGCGGGTCGAGCCGATGCCCTTGGCCCACGCGAGCGCGATCGCTAGCGCCTGCTTCGACTTGTTTTGCGCGACCGCGACGAGCGCCGGCATGCCCTTGCCCTCGGCGTAGAGCCGGCGGACCATGTGGCCGGGACCCTTCGGAGCGACCATGATGCAGTCGATGTCCTTGTGCAGTTTGATCAGGCCGAAATGCACCGAGAGGCCGTGCGAAAAGAGGAGCGTCTTCCCCTTCGCGAGATTCGGCAGGATGTCGCTCAAATAGACGTCCGCCTGTTTCATGTCGGGCAGGCCCACCATGATGACATCGGCCAGGCGCACCGCCTCGGCGGTGTCGACAACCTTGAAGCCATGCTGCTCGGCGACGGCGCGGGATTTTGACCCGGGATAGAGGCCGATGATGACCTGGCAGCCGCTGTCCTTCAGATTGAGCGCATGGGCGTGGCCCTGCGATCCGTAGCCGAGGACGGCGAGCGTTTTATTGGCGAACACGCCGAGATCGGCGTCTTTGTCGGTGTAGACTTTGGCGGGCATGGTAGTGGGTGAAGGTTGAAGTGAGAGTGAAAGTGAGGGTGAGGGTGAAGGTTTTTTCGAGGGGACGGTGCTGGTCGCGGCCCCCCGGAGGATCAACGTTTGAGTGCCAGGCGGCCGGTGCGGGCGAGTTCGAGAATTCCAAACGGCTCCAACAACCCAAGCAGCGCCGCGATCTTCTGGTCGTCGCCGGTCGCCTCGATGATGAGCGAGTCCTGCGTGAGGTTCACAATTTTCGCGCGGAAGATCTCCTTGATCTGCAAAATCTCCGGGCGCGTACGGGCATCGGCGCTCACCTTCACGAGGATGAGCTCGCGCGCGACGGCCTGGTCTTCCTTGAAATCAAGCACCTCGACGACGTTGATGAGCTTCCGCAACTGTTTGATGCATAGATCGAGGGAGGCCTCGTCACCCTTGAGCACGGTGGTGATGCGGGAAAGGGAAGCGTCGTGGGTGGGGGCGACATTGAGCGAATCGATATTAAAGCCGCGGCCGGAGAACATCCCGGAAACGCGCGCCAAAACGCCGAACTTGTTCTCAACGAGGACGGAGATCGTGTGTCGCATGGAGGTTGGTTTGAAATTAGGTGGTGGACGCTGAGGGTGTCCAACTTATGCAGGAGAGGCGACCTTGGGTGTGCCTTGGGTGCAACTTTTTGACCAAGCCACGTTTCGAAGGCGTGTCCTGAGGTCGTTCGTTGTCGTGGGCATGAAACGTGGACGATTCGCGCCAGCCAAGTCGCCGTCAAGCGCATCTTGGGGGCGTTCCGATCTTGGGGGCGTTCGACGGTGGATTGAATTCCAAATCACCACCGACCTGAGCGGGAATGCGCGAGCGTCATTCCCCACCCTCGTACTTTTGCTCCCACAAGGACCTTTGTCGGAAAGTTCGAGTAGACTGGCGCCCTGACTGCGGTAAAGTCGCATGTTGCCCTGGGAGACCAGGGTTTCTTATTCCGCCAGCGACGTCCAGCTCCCTTGGGGCGAAAAGAGTGAGAAAGATGACGGGGTTTTCCTTCGCGTGAGCGGAAGATCCATTGGCCACAAAACAACCTCGCCCTGAGATGTTCTTCGTCCCGGGGGTTCGAATCCCTCCCTCTCCGCCACTTAACCCGCACGAAAGTCGCGAGTTAAGTTTTCGGTGAAGCTAGGTTGCCAGTTGACGTGGCAACCTAAGCATGAATCACACCGATTTTGTCCTCACGCGGTTCGCGAATCGCAACGGCACGATTTCGTGGCGCGTCGCGGGCTGGCTCCACGGCGTCCGCATCCGCAAAAACTTCCCGACCCGCGAGGAAGCCGCCGCCGAGAAAGTGGCATGGGAATTGAAGGCGCTGCAGGCCACCGCGGGAATGCGGATGGCCGTGTCGTCGCTGACCGACCTGCAGTTGCGGGAGGCGGAGGCCGTCCTCGTCCGGCTCATCGGCCAGCCGCGTCCGCTGGCCTTCTACGTGGACTTCGCGCTGGCGAACTACCGCGAACCCGTGACGCAAAAGCTACTGACGGAGGCCGTGGCGGAATTCCTCGTCCTCAAGGACCACGAACGCGAACAGGACCTAATTTCCGAGCCGTATCTGACGCGCGTAAAACGCGACCTGGACCGGCTGAAAAAGCACTTTCCCGGCGCGACGGTCGCCGACCTGACCGCGACCCGGCTGCTCGGGTATTTCGAGGCGCGCAGGGCGGCGCATAAGACGTTCAACAACCGGCGTGGGGTCATCTCGGCCTTCCTCAAGTTCGCGCTGCAACGGGACTGGATTGCGGACAATCCGCTCGTGAAAGTCCCGCCGCGCCGGCTCCGGCGTCGGCGGGGCGGTGCCATCACCTTCGCCGCCTCCCAGACGGCAGACCTCATGGCCCACGTCGAGACGCACTGGCCTGCCGCCGTGCCCTTCTTCGCCCTGTGCCTCTTTGCCGGCATCCGGCCGTGCCTCCGCACCGGTGAAATCCTCCGGCTCAAGCCCGAGCAAGTGAAGGTCGTCGAAGGCGTCATCCGCATTGACGGCGAAGTCTCCAAAGTCCGCGAGCCGCGCAACGTCACGATCCAGCCGAACCTCGCGGCCTGGCTGGAGACGTTTCCGCTGGAGAAATACCCGATCATCCCGGCGAACCTCCAGCACATCCGCGAGAAGGTGGCGCAGAAGTTCCCGCTCGCGCACGATGTCATGCGGCACACGTTCATTTCGATGCACGTCGCGAAATTTCGCTCGCTTGGCGAGGCCGCGCTGCAAGCGGGCAATTCGGAAACGATCATCCGCAGGCACTATCTCGACTTGAAGAGCAAGGAGGAGGCCGAGCAGTTCTTTGGCATCCTGCCCAAGCGCCAAGAGCGGCCCGCCGTTGCTTCCGTCGTGATGATGCCGCCCACGCCTTCGCCCCTGCCGGTGGCAGTATGACGGCCCGTTGACGGTCGCACCTTATGGTATGGAAACGAAACCTGCTTCTCCCGTCCTCACCAGTCAGCTTACCGATGTCGTTGGACTCCGTGCCAGCGGCATCTTTCCCCAAGACAAGGAACCGACGATCCGCACGCTGCGCGAGTGGACCAAGCTCCGCCGCATTCCCTCCCACAAGGTCGGGCATTTCGTCTATTATGACCCAGCTGAGGTGCTGGCGCACATCCGGACCAAGCTCATGGTTCCCGCGCGAGGATAGTCTCCGCGGTCAGTTCGCGGTGGGGTCACGCGGTCCCGGAATGCGATCCAGGGGGCCGGCGCACCGTGCCGCGCGTCGGCGCAAATGATCGACGAACTCGACCAGCGGGCGCAACTCATCGAGGGCGAGGCGATTGCCGGCAGGCTGCCAGTTTCTCCACACGGGTTTCATCTGGTTGCACTTCCTTGCCGCCGCACGCAACTCGCGCATCAGGGTGAGTCCCCCTGGATCTTCTTGTTGGGTTGGGCGTTGCGCCGTGGCCAGGTGTGAACGGATCGACTGGCGCAGACCCCCCGCACTCAGGCTCCTGGCTTCGGCCAGAGCGAGCCAGCGTTCAATCTCACCGGGGGTGGAGAAAATCAGCGCGACCTCGCAGTGATGGCTCCAGCTCAATCCCTCATGGCGACATGATGCGGGAATGCGGGAGCACACCAGCTTGGCATTGCTCAGCGTGCCGGCATCGAGGCCAGCCGCGTGCGCGTAGGCGGTGATTTGGCCGCGACGCAGCCGGCCGGCAGAGGCGAGCAAGTCACCCAGCCACGCGGTCAGCGTGTGGCGTTCGCCGGTGGTCGCGCGGCTGAGGTGCGTGAGGCGCGCGAGGAGTTCCTGCCGTAAGGTGGGCGGGGTTTCCGGAGCGAGCGACAAGCCGAGCCGCGTGGCGTGCGTCACGCCGGGTGGCAAGGCGGCGAAAAGCTGCTGCAGGTCAGTTTTCATCCGCTTGCCGTCCCGGGAGTCCGAGCCGTCGCTGCATAGCCGAGACATGACGGCGGAAACCCTCCGCTGTCATGCCGTGCTTGCGCGCATAGTCGCGCAGGCTCCGGCACTCGAATTCCGCCAGCCCCGTGGCATGGATGAGCACGTCCACCGCCAGGTCACGGTTCTTCGCCCCGGCCAGTTCATACACGAGATCGCGAACTGCGCGCGCTACGTCGCCACCGGCGGACGGCGTGACGCTGAGCGCTCGGCGAAGCTCGTCCAACAGGCCAAGTTCCGTGCAGTCCTTAACCACGTCGGCGACGGCGAAGCGCGCGGCGGGCGCGGCCGTGCCGATGCGGCCGAAGTGGTCAGCGGTGAAGCGGTTCACGGTTTCGGTGGGGTGTCGGCCGTGGGTCGCGTGGCGGGCGCCTCGCGCAAGTGCTGTTCCCACCGCTGGCGGACGAGCGCCAGCGCCGCCTCGCAATCGGCGATCCGGGCGGCGACGAACGCCTCGAACTCTCCCGGTTTGCGCTGGTTGACCCAAGTTGGAGCTTGCGCTAACCAGGCAAACCGGCCGGCGAGGTCGGCCAGCTCATCGTCAAGGTCCGCCATACCCTGATTCATGTCCTCCATCGCCTGGAGCGCGAAGGCGTAGCTGGGGTCCCTTGGCGTCATGCCCCGCGCAGTCAGGTCCTGCTGCGTCCGGACACGGATTTCTTCACGCGTGGGCATCGCGGCACCTCTTCGCGGTCAGTTTCGACTTGGGTCGCGGGGCACCCGCACCGATTTCAGCGGCTGCATCCGGCCGCCGAGCCTTATCGGCCTTGTTTCAGACGTTGCCCGCCGGATTCTGACTTTGACCCGCCGGCGTGCGGCATGGTCGCCGATGCAGTCTAGGTAGTCCTTTGCGATGCCGCCCGGCGTGCGGAGTTTTAGCTGGAACTGAATCAGCGCGACGGCATCGGGCGCGTCAGCGCCGCGCTCCTTGCGCACGAGGCGCGCGGCGGCGGCGAAGACTCGGTAATCGTCCTGCAGGACGGGAATGAGAATCGTGGGCGTTTTCATGGTGTCTGGTATCGTGATTGCTGGTCATGGCGTGGGTTTGGGTTGTCCGCCGGCTGGCCCAGGCCGGCGGGGAAGGGAGCGGATGCCGCGACGGCTCCGCGATTGGTGTAACCGCGAAGATTATCAAACCCGCGCCGTTCCGCCTAGTGGGGCTGGCGGCCATGATCATGCACGATTCTACCCATCGGTTCTCCTCCGGCCGCGGAAGGCGCGGGCCGAGCCGCCGAAGACCCGGCTCATGGCGCGGTGCAGGTGGCTGGGGTTGCTGAACCCGCCCTCGGCGACCGCCTCCTTCATCGACTTGCCTGCGGCCAGCAGCTCACGGATCTGCCGCGCCTTTTCCCCGCGGACCCATTCCACGGGCGACTTGCCCGTCTCCTCGCGGACGATCCGCCGCAACTGGCGGGGGCTGATGCCGATGTTCACGGCGATCTCGCGCACGGGCACCCGCCGTTTCGGATGCCGCCGGAGGTAATCGCGCATTCGCGTGACGGCTTCCGCGCCGAGACCGGCGTGTCTGAATCTCCCGTCCGTCAGCATCGACCGGGCCTGAAAAAGGAGCACGGCCAGATAACCGCCGCCGCAGGCGACCTGCCAGTCCGCCGGACCGTTGGGCGCCAGCACGAACCGCTGCAAATCCAGGAACACGTCGGCGATGACGTGGCACGCCGCCAGGCATTCCGTGAGTTCGGTGACGACGGGCTCCCCGGTCTCGGACGGGAAATACTTCCGCACGAACGCCGGGTGCGAAAAGAGCGTAATCGCGTCGGCCGTCTTGTGCCAGACGAGGGAGAACGACCAGCCCGACGGAATCGTCAGCATCCGGCCGCCGGTGAGATGAATCGCTTGGTGCCGGCCGTCGGGGGACCAGAGGGTCAGGTCCGCGACAGCGGGAGGGAAAAGGACGAACGTGACCCAGCGGTCACAGGTGTGCCGGCCCCACGAGTTCCGTTTGAGGCGCTCGATGTGCGTGTCCACGCCGCAGCCGCCCACCGCGCGGCGCAGGAGTGGCTCGGCTCCCCGAGGCATTCTGACCGTGGCGGCGGCAAATTGGTTTTCATCGGTATCACCGGCGCTTGACGCGGCCATGCCGGAGACCTTCGGTTATTATGCGCTTGGAACGCATGGGCTTGGTGTGGTGCACAACCAAGCCTACCCGATTCTCCGGTTCGAGCAGAAGTGGGCCGGGCGGACATTATTTGACACGAAACGGCGGCGACTCACCGGCGAAGACACAGGGCGGCCCGGGGAGAGGGTCGGCGTGCAGTGCCCACAGGGCGGCGGCCCAGGCGTGGGTGGTCGCGGCGTCGATCGGTGGCAGCAGCAGCGATTCGTCATCCTTGATCCAGCGGGTGAGAGTGTGGTCGGCGATGACCACGGCCTGCGCGCGTTGCGCGGCGAAGTTGGAGAGGATGCGGAACGAATGAATCACCCACCGGGGCGGGATGGGCTGACCGGCGAGCGCATCCGCGATGCTCCGCCGGAGCCAGGTTTCCTCCGCCGGCGGCGGGGTGAACAATTCGATTGGCGCGCTCAAGGATGAGTTCGAAGATCTCATCTGAACGAAAGCACCATGTATAATGAAGCGGTTGTCTCTTGTAGTATCATCTCAGGCGAGCCTCCCCCCGAAGCTCAGGAACGGTCGGAGGACCGGCTTGGCGGTCCT
>SXSC01000117.1 GCA_005792355.1 Opitutaceae bacterium | reverse complement strand
GAAGTATTCCTGCTCGAAACCGAACCAGGTGTCGGGATCGTCCGGAATGGTCGCGCGCGAATTGGTCGGGTGCGCCACGCCGGTGTGAAGGTAGGTCTCACACATGACGAGGACGCCATTCTTGCGCGTCACGTCCGGGAACACCGCCACGGGTTTCAGCACGATATCCGAACTTTTGCCTTCGGCCTGCTGGGTGGAACTGCCGTCGAAGCCCCAAATAGGAAGTTGTTCGAGCTTGGGAAAGCCGGCGAATTCCTTGATCTGAGTCTTGCTGCGCAGGCTGGCGAGCGGCGTGTAGCCATCGAGCCAGATGTATTCGAGTTTGTATTTGGCCATAGGAGGATGAGGAGGAGCGGGTTTGAGCAGGATTGCGGAATTTTCCGCCGGAGCGTGCGAAAGAGTTTCGCGAAATCCCAGCGGAAAAAGCCAGCCGGGTATCAGCAACTCATGTGCCAGTGGCAACCAGAAGTTTGCTCCACCGCGATTTTTTTGGCGGAATTCCAACTTGGTAATCGCCCGAGGTGGCAACCGGCGCTTGCCAGTGCGAGGCGGAGGCGGAACTGTTCGCCGAACCATGCACGACATCAAGGACACCGGGCGCGCCACCGTGCGGATCGGCTACGATGGGCGCGTCCACAAGACGTTTCGCGGTCATCTCGCCCGCGAGCGTTTTGATCATGAAGTTCGCGTGCTGCGGTACCTGGAGGAACGCGGCTGCACTTTTGTGCCGCGGATATTGGAGGTGGATCCGGAAAATCTCAAAATGGTGACCACCAATTGCGGCACGCGCGTCGATCAGCTGAACGCGGACCGGCAAACGGAGTTGTTCGCCGAATTGGAGCAGTTTGGCGTGCGCCACGAGGATCGCGAGATGCGCAACGTCACGTATCGCGTGGCCGACGGGCGCTTCTGCATCATCGATTTCGAATTCGCCACAATCCTCGACGATGGAACCGGCCAGCCCGTTTCACTCCTGCCAGGAGGCGTGCCGTGAGCGGCGCCACAGGGTCAAACGACGGGGCGGCAGGCGCGCCCTCCGGCCCATCCGACGTCGATTGGTCCGGTCTGACCCACGTCGGCCGCGTACGGCCGAACAATGAGGATGCCTTTCTGGCGCTCGCCGTAGATGGTCACGAGGTGCGTTTTCTGGGCAAGACTGGCCGGGCATCCCTCGCCGGCGGCGACTTCGTCTTCGCGGTGAGCGACGGCATGGGCGGCGCCAAGTCCGGAGAATTTGCGAGCCGCATCGCCGTTGATCGAATCGCGCGCTTGTTCCCGCGCGCGTTTCGACTTTCCGCTACCGGGATGGGCGTTGGGTTCGCGGACGTCCTGAGTGAGCTGGTCACCCAAATCCACAATGACCTGCTGAAACTCAGCTATTCCTACGAAGAATGTGCCGGCATGGGTGCGACCCTCAGCCTCGCGTGGTTCACCCCGGAATGGATGTATTTCGCCCACCTCGGCGACAGCCGGATATATTATCTTCCCCAGGATGGTCCCCTCACCCAGGTCACGCATGACCACAGTCACGTCGGCTGGCTCCGCCGGCAGGGAAAAATCAACGAACGCGAGGCCCGCTCGCACCCCCGCCGCAACGCCCTCCAACAGGCGCTCGGCGCGGGCCATCAGTTCATCGACCCACATCTCGGCGCGGTCGGGCACCGCCCAGGCGACCGCTTTATGATCTGCTCCGATGGTTTGGTGGACGGGCTGTGGGATCGGCGGATTGAGGAACTGCTGCGCACCGCGGTCCCGCCGGGGGCCGATCCGGCCAGCAGCCATGCCCGGCGGCTGGTCGAGGAAGCGGTGCAGAATTCTGGCCGCGACAACACTACCGCCGTGGTGGTCGAAATCGAACCCGCAACCAGTCGGACTGCGGCGACATGAGCACGCTGCTGTTCGTCTACGGCACGTTGAAGCGCGGGTGCGTCAACCATCACCACCTCGCGGGCCAACAATTGGTCGGTCCGGCGCGGACCCAGCCAGGCTATCGTCTCTACGACCTCGGTGGTTTTCCCGGAATCATGGTCAAGGAAACCGATCGTGAAGGCGTCACGGGCGAGGTGTGGGTGATCGACGCGACATCACTGGGCCGCCTCGATGAATTCGAAGGGGTTCACCAGGGATTGTACCGCCGAAGAACCATCCTCTTGCTGCCGCCTTTCGCGACCGATGCAATTCACGCTTATTTCCCGACCGCGGATTCGTCCGGTCTCCGCGAAGTGGGCGCAGAATGGCGGGAATAACGCCTCCGGCGGGCGGGCCCTGCCGGGTGCACGTGTGATCCGAGAGACGGGTGAATTCTCAGATGATGTAACGTAATCCGTTACTTTCCAAATCTCGCGTTTCGTCCGAGGGACCCGGCGGCGCAGCGCGACTACTTCAGTGTTTTGCCGGGCACCCTCGTCACGCGCACAAACTTGGCCCGGAATAAATCTTCCAACGCCTCGCGCACTTCCGGCGGAATCCTCCCGACGAGTTCGTCGAGCGGCGGCAAGGGGCGACGGTCGGGTTCGTCCACCATTGCCACGTTCACCGGCACAGCCACGGGCGGTTCACCCCGTCCACGCGCCTCGGCGAGAAACGCCGACTCGGCGGATTCGGCCGGCCAACTAGCTTCCTCCGCGCCAACGCCTGGCAGCAGACCAGGCAGGCCCTCGTCCGGGGACAAAGTGAGATCGGCCTTCGCCAGGACAGCTTCATCCGCCCCATCCGGCGCCGCACCACCGGCCTCCTGGGGCGGCGCCACTGCCGCCCTGGATCCGAGACGGGCCTCGAGTCGGTCAATCAACCCTTTTTTTTTTCGTCGTCCCCACTCGTCGCCGGCACTTCGTCCGCCAGCGCCGCGAGCTCCTTGATCAGACTGTCGATCGCCCGCGACCGGCTCGCCTCGACGGCCTTCAAGAGCGTGACCTCGAAATTAATCTTTTCCGCCAGACCCAGTTTCACGCTGCCCTCGCCTTCGCGCAATCCGTCGAGCATGCGCGTGATCTGCTCGGTCGTCATGGTCGCTCCGCCCTGGCCTGAGCCCGTCGAACGGCTCAGTTGGTCGCTCGATCCACCTTTGGCGATCGCATCGAGGAGCGCCGAGCGCACCAGCGCCTGCAAATCGATCAGCAACCGCACCAAGTCACGCCCCGCGGCATCGCAATCGTCCACGAGGGCGACAATCTTCCGGTGATCCCCGGCGGCGAGCGCGGCGGCCAGCTCCGCAATCTTTTCGGCGGCCACCAGGCCGTAGACGTCCAACACGTCCGGCTCGGTGATCTCCGCTCCACAAAAAGAAATCATCTGGTCAAAAATCGACTGGGCGTCACGCATCCCACCGTCCGCCAGGCGCGCGATACACTCCAACGCCGCGTCGGAGACCTTGATCTTCTCGTCAGTCGCGATCTTCTTCAGCCGCTCGACGATCAGGTTCGAGGGAATTGGCTTCAGGTCGAACCGCTGGCACCGCGAGATGATGGTCGCCAGCACTTTTTGCGGGTCCGTGGTCGCGAAAACGAACTTCACGTGCGCCGGCGGCTCCTCGAGCG
>SXSC01000116.1 GCA_005792355.1 Opitutaceae bacterium | reverse complement strand
TCCTGCCGAAGGTGAAAATCGAGGTGGCGGTCGCCGACGAAACCGCCGGCAAGGCCGTCGATACCATCGTCAAGGCCGCCAAGACCGGGAAAATCGGTGACGGCAAGGTCTTCGTGCTTCCGCTCGAAGAGATTGTCCGGATCCGCACCGACGAGCGCGGCGAATCCGCCGTCTGATCGTTCCTGCTTCGTTCCGTGCGGGGAAGCCGGCTTCACCTTGAAGCCGGCTTCTCTCTTTTGCACGGTCCGGCGAAGGGGGAACCGGGAGACACGATTACACCGGCGCGACCGATTTCTTTTTGTCCGGCAGGGCGCGCGTCGCGACTTCGGCCTTGAGTTTCGCGACAAAGGCGTCGGCCGTGATCACGCCCTCGTCGCCGCGGGCGCGGGAACGCACGGAGACGCTGTTGGCCTCGGCTTCTTTCTGACCGATGACGAGGGTGTAGGGAACTTTGTCGAGTTCGGCGCGACGAATCTTGGCTCCGAGTTTGTCGTTGTGCTCGTCGAGCGTCGCGCGGAGGCCCTCGGCCTTGAGGCGGGCGAGCAAGGCCCGCGCGCAGTCGATCGTCTTTTCGCTGATGGGCACGAGTCTGACCTGCTCGGGGGCGAGCCACGCCGGAAAATCTCCCGCGAAGTGCTCGATGAGCACACCGCAGAACCGCTCCAGCGAGCCGAAGGGCGCACGGTGAATCATCACGGGACGATGCGCGGCATTGTCGGCGCCGATGTAGGAGAGGTCGAAGCGGATCGGGAGGTTGTAGTCGACCTGCACGGTGCCGAGCTGCCACTCGCGGCCGATCACATCCTTGATGACGAAATCGATCTTTGGCCCGTAGAACGCGGCCTCGCCGGGTTCTTCGGTGAAGGGTACGCCGAGAGTCTGGGCGGCGGCGCGGCAGGCGGCCTCGGCCTTGTCCCAATTGGCCGTCTCGCCGGTGTACTTGTTTGAGTCGGGATCACGGAGGCCGACGCGCACGCGATAGTCGGCCATGCCCAGGGTCGTGAGCACGATTTTCACGAGGGCAAGGCAGCCGATCAATTCCGCGGCGACCTGCTCCTCAGTGCAGAAGAGGTGGGCGTCATCCTGCGTGAAACCGCGGACGCGCGTCAGGCCGTTGAGTTCGCCGCTCTGCTCCCACCGGTAAACGGTGCCAAACTCCGCGAGACGCACGGGCAGGTCACGATAGGAGTGTGGTTGCGAGGCGAAGATCTTGATGTGATGCGGGCAGTTCATCGGCTTCAACATGAAGCCGTCGAGCAGTTGATCATCCGGCCGCACGCGATCCGGCGTGATGGTTTCACGGCCGGTGCGCGCGTTGATTTGATCGCGCAGATGGGCCGAGACGGCGTCGAGCCGGGCAAAGACCTCGCCGCAGGAGCAGTTTTCGCCGAGGACTTTCGCGAGCGCCTGATTTTCGAGCACCGGCGAGAATTGCGATTCCTTGTAGTAGGGGAAGTGCCCGGAGGTCTTGTAGAGTTCGAGCTTGCCGATGTGCGGCGTGAACACCTGGGAGTACCCCTGCTTGCGCAACTCGCCGCCGATGAAATCCTGCAACTCCTGGCGGATGATGGAGCCGTTTGGCGTCCACAGCACGAGACCCTGGCCGACGTCCTCGTCGATGTGGAAAAGTTTCAGCTCGCGGCCGAGCTTGCGGTGATCGCGGAGTTTGGACTGCTCGAGCTGCGTCAGGTAGGCGGCCAGTTCGTCCTTCGACTGAAAAGCCGTGCCGTAGATGCGCTGGAGCTGCTTGTTCTTTTCGTCGCCGCGGTGATAGGCGCCGGCGATCGAGAGCAGCTTGAATGCCTTGATCTTCGACGAGTAGCGGACGTGCGTGCCGGCGCAGAGATCCATGAATTCGCCGTTCTGGTAAAACGAGATTCTTTCGTCGACGGGGACGTCGGCCAGCCGGCCAAGTTTGTAGCGCTCCTGGCCCCGCGCCGTGATGATCGCGATCGCCTCGTCGCGGGAAACTTCCTTGCGGTAGAAGGGCTGGTTTTCCTCGGCGATCTGCTTCATCTCGATCTCCAGTTTCGCGAGATCTTCGACCGTGAACTTATGTTCGAGGTCGAAGTCGTAGTAGAAGCCGGTGTCGGTCGGCGGCCCGATGTCGAGTTTGGCCTCGGGAAAGAGACGGAGGACGGCGGTCGCCAGCACGTGCGAACACGAGTGGCGGAGTTCTTCGAGCGGAGTCATGGGCATGGTCGGAAAAGGGAGGAGGATTCGGAGTGGGTCACGGCTGACAACGATCCCGGACCCACCGGTCACGGAGATCGGCAATCATCGGCGGGCGGTTTGGCGCGGTGAACCCGGTGCCGAGCTCCGTGTCCTTGGGGACGAATGATGGAGAGGTCTATTTCTTGAGTGGTTCAAGTTTGTAGTCGGTCTTGCTGTCGAGCATCGACCAGCCGGCGGCCGACAAATCCTTGCGCAGGGCGTCGGCGGTGGCGAAGTCCTTCGCCTGTTTCGCCGCCCAGCGCTTTGCGGCGAGGGCGACGATTTCGGTCGGGGCCGAGAGTTGCACCTGGAGGGAGAGATCGAAGCCGAGTGCAAACATCGCCCGATCGAATTGGGCGGTGTTGATTTCGGCCGGCCGGGTTGAATTGATGACGGTGAACAATGCCCCGAGCGCACCGGGGGTGTTGAGATCGTCGGCGAGCGCGGCCACGACCGGAGCGCCGACGTCGAAACTGCCGCCGCCGGCGGGCAGCGAGGTCCGCAGCGTCCGCAGCGACTTCAGGGCACTCTCCGCCGCGTGCAGCGAGTCCAGCGTGAAGTTGAGCTGCTTGCGCGGATGGCCCATCAGGAGCGCGTACCGCACGGCCATCGGCGAGTAGCCTTTCGCCACCAGATCGCCGAGCGTGTAGTAGTTGCCCTTGCTCTTGCTCATCGTCGTGCCGTCCACCAGCAGGTGTTCGCTGTGGTACCAATGATGCGAAAACGCCGTGCCGTTGCAGCACTGGCTCTGGGCGATTTCGTTTTCGTGGTGCGGGACGAGCAGATCGACGCCGCCGGTATGGAGGTCGACCGTGTCCCCGAGGTGTTTCTTGCTCATCGCGCTGCACTCGATGTGCCAGCCCGGGCGGCCGGCGGCGGCTCCGTCGGGCCCGGGCCATTTCACGTCGCCGTCCTCCTCGGGCTTGTGCGCCTTCCACAGCGCGAAATCCCCGACGTCGTCCTTGTGGTCGGCGTCGAAGACGGAATTCGTGACCTTGAGTTCGCGTTCCTTGATGCGCGAGAGAGCGCCATACTCCGGGAAGGAGGAAATCTTGAAATAGACCGAGCCATCCGGAGCGCGGTACGCGTTCCCCTTCCGCAGGAGCACGTCGATCATGTCGACTTGCTCGCGGATATGGCCGGTCGCCGTGGGCTCGACGTGTGGCCGCAGGCAGTTGAGCGCTTCGCAGTCGGCCTGGAACATATCCGTCCACCGTTTTGTGATTTCGGCCAGCGGGCGTTTTTCCTTTTGCGTCTGCCCGATCGTGCGATCGTCGACGTCGGTGAGGTTGCGCACGTGCTTCACTTTCGCCGGGCCGAATTCGAGCTCGAGCAGTCGGCGGACGACATCATTGACGACAAAGGTGCGGAAATTTCCAAGGTGGGCGGGGGCGTAGACGGTCGGTCCGCAATTGTAGAAGCGGTAGACGCCGTCGGCATGTGCGGGCTTGAGTTCGCGCAGCTCGCGAGAGAGCGAGTCGAAGAGTCGGATGGCCATGGATGCGGTCAGCGGCGGCGGTTTTTCAGAAAGGCCCGCACTTCGTCGTGCGTGCCGGCAAAAGTGAAAATGAGGTCGGGACCGTCGCGCTCAAATACGAGGCGCAGATTCAACCCGGCGCGGCATTCGTAGAAACCGAGGGCAAGGCCGCGAAGTCCGAGACCGGCGTGCTGGTGAGGGAAGCCGAAGCCGGCGGCGGCGCGCCGGGTCGCGGCGAGGACTTCGGCCAACTCGGTATCGGGACGGCCCTTGAGGCCGCGGAGAAAGCGTTGGTCCTGGCGCAAATTCACGGGCGCAGGGAGGCGATGTCGGTGATGTTTGAGATCTCGCCGCGGCGCCGGGCGCGGGCGATGTCGGCGTGGAGCCGGCGGGCGGCGGCCTTCACCTCGGCGGGGGTGAGGCCATATTCGTCCCGGGCGTAGTCCGAATCGGGGAGTGCGACGGCAAACGGGAGCGCGCGGCGGCTGGCGATGTGGGCGAAGAGGATGTTGACGGCGGCGGAGGGCGTCAGCCCCATGCGGGCCAGGACGGTCTTGGCGGCAGCGGCTTGGGCGCGGTCGACGCGGGTGCGGAGGATGGCAGTGGACATGACACAAAAAGGCTCAGTTGCGCGTTGAGTGTCAAGCCGACGGCGTCACGGCGGTTGATTACGCGAGTAGAACGGAAATAGTTGCCGGAAAATCATGTCGCGTGCCGGCCCGGGGTCGCTAGCTTCGGGCCCACTGCCATGGCCAACCCGTTCTCACTCGAACTCGTGCAACGCCCCCGTCGCCTCCGTCGCACGGCCAGTCGCCGTGCGATGGTGGAGGAGACCGTGCTCCGCCCGGCCGATTTCATCGCGCCGCTCTTCGTGGTCGACGGCAAGGCTCCCCGGGACGAAATCAAATCGATGCCCGGGGTCTTCCGGCTGAATGTCGCCGACCTCGTCAAGGAATGCCGCGCGCTGCACAAATTGGGCGTGCCGGCCGTGGCCCTGTTTCCCAAACTGGATCCGAAACTGAAGGACGACGAAGGCACACAGGCGCTGAACGAGGACACGCTGGTGTTGCGCGCAGTCCGGGCGGTGAAGAAGGCCGTGCCCGACCTCACGGTCATCACGGATGTGGCCCTCGATCCGTACACCAGTCACGGGCACGATGGGGTGCTCAACGCCGCGCGCGACGACGTGGAAAACGATCGCACCGTCGGTCTGCTCACCCGGATGGCCGTGTTGCAGGCCCGCGCGGGCGTGGATTTCGTGGCACCGAGCGACATGATGGATGGGCGCATCGGGGCGATTCGTCGCGGACTGGATGCGGCGGGCTTTTCCGACACCGGCATTCTGGCGTATTCGGCCAAGTACAATTCCGCGTATTACGGACCATTCCGCGACGCGGTGGGCAGCGCGCAGGCCGCGGGCACGCGGTTGCTCAACAAGGCGACCTATCAGATGAATCCAGCCAACCGACGCGAGGCGGTGGCGGAGGTGTTGCTCGATGACGCCGAGGGCGCCGACATTGTCATGGTGAAGCCCGCCGGGTTGTATCTCGATATCATCCGGGACGTGCGAGCAGCGACGCGGAAGCCGGTGGCCGCGTATCAGATTTCCGGAGAATACGCCCAGATTCACGCGGCGGCGCGGCTGGGCTGGCTTGATCTGGCGCGTTGCCGGCACGAGTCACTGATCGCCATCAAGCGCGCGGGAGCCGACCTGATTTTGACGTACTTCGCGAAGGACATGGCGGCGGCGCTGCGGTGAGCCCGCATTCGCTTTTGTCAACGGCGGGCGTGAACTCCGCTCGGTTGCGGCAATTGCCGCAGACGAGAAGGTCCGCCTCAAAACGGCGATCGCGACACCTGCAGCGAGTCGCCTGGCACCAGCTTGGGATCAAGCTCCGGGTTTTTTTGCGCCCGTTTCACGTCGATCGGATAGGCGTTTTTTTCCCGCACCAAGCTCACCGCGGTCTCCTTGGCATAAAGGGTGAAACCCCCGGCGGATTGAATCGCCTTCGCCACGGTGAGATCGGGAGTCCAGATGATGCGTCCCGGGCGCTGAACCTCGCCGCCGACGTAGATGAATCGTTCTGTGACACTGACCGAGACGTCGACGGTCGTGTAGATTTTCCTGGAAATATAGGTCTCCCGGATGCGCTGGGAGAACTCGGCGGTCGAGGCGCCGGCGGCGTGCAGCGTGCCGATAAACGGCAGGCTGATGAGGCCCTGCTCGTCGATTTGCACGGTGTTTGACGAGGGGTCAGGGACGCCTTGGAGAGCGATGCTCAGGCTGTCGCCGGGTCGAAGTAGGGCGATGGAACTGGCCTCGGGGATTTTCGGAATTGCGATCGGCGCAGGGGTGGTGGCACAGCCCACGGCGAAGGCGAGGGCGGCGACCGAGAGGCCGAAGAGCGAAGCGCTGCGAGTGGGAGGCATGTCGCTCAAGGGAATTGGCGAATCGCCGGGAAAAGGCAACGACGGGCATTCTGGGCGGAAATCACAAACCTATAAGCCGGACCCGCTCGGATCGTCCGCACCGCCCGGGCCGCAGGCTAGCGCACGCCGGGCCGGACCCCGCCGCGGTGCGCGCCGGTTGGATCAAGTTTGCGCCGATTTCACCCGGAGGAATCCCGACGCGAGTCCTCCGAGCAAACCGGAGGCAAAGCCGCAAACGTGCGCACCAAGATCCACGCGGGGACCGCCGGCGCCATAAAGTGCGAGCAGTGTCAGGCCCGCTCCGACCGGTACCAGCAGGCTCCGCCAGCGAAACGGATGAGGGGAGTTCCGGACCAGCGGGATCGCGCGACCGGTCAGCAGCCCGAGGCCGGCGAAGATTGCCGTCGACGCACCCACCGACCGATAGAGTGCGGGATGATGCAAGGCCGCCGACGCGAGGTTGCCACCGGCGGAGGTGAGGGCGAGCAGCAGCCAGCCGACGCGTCGGCCAAACGTGGCCAGTACGGCGGTGAACACAAACAGGCCCGTCGCCAGATTCGAAACGAGGTGGCCGGTGTCGCTGTGCAAGAACAGCGCCGTCGCGGGCCGCCACCATTCGGCGCGGCCAAAAAGCGCCGCCGCATCGAGCGCGCCAAAGTCGGTCCAGACCGGCCGCCACTGCTGAATCCACAATGAAGCGATTGCACTCAGCGCCCACAGCAACGGGCCGACCATGGGCAGGCCGTGCGTGGTCCCACCGGCGGTGACGGGAGCGGGCGGCCAGCCCACACTTTCACACTCAAAACGCGCCAGTTGATCGCGCACGGCCGGTTCGCCGTCGGATTCGACGAACAAGGTGAACCGGTGTGGTTCGGCCATGAGCCAGTACGGCAGGCCCATCGCGAGAATCACGAGTCCACGCTCCGAGGCTTCGGACGGGGAAAGAAATTTTCCCACCGCGACGAGGCCGTCGGGGAGCCCGGCGACGATGGTTTCTTCCGTGGCCGATTCGGGCATTGAGTCAACGGTAGCCATTCCGTTCGATTTTACCACTGCGCACGGGAGAATCCGAACGGCACCGAATAATGTGCGCTCGATCAAGTTGCCCGAGGGACTGGGATTCGCCGATGAGCGAATGGTGCGGCTGCGGGCCGAAGGTCCCCTTGGTAAACTCTTCGTCCTTTCTCCTGCCAATCCCACATAACGCCTGACACGGCGCTCGTCGCGGGTAATCTGACGATATGAACATCACCCGCGCCAACGCCGCCGCCACGAAACGCGGGCCGGCGGAGTACTTCACTGGCAATGTCTGGCTCGATGAGATCGCGGCGGCGCCCAACGCGTCGCGCGTGCGCGTCCTGCGGGTCACGTTTGAACCCGGCGCGCGGACCGCGTGGCATACGCACCCCCACGGGCAATTGCTGCACATCGTGGTGGGAGTCGGCCGGGTGCAGAAGGCGGGCGAGAGCGTCGTGGAAGTTTCCCCCGGCGACACGATTTGGTTCGAGCCGGGTGAACGGCACTGGCACGGCGCGGCGGCCAACCGGGCCATGGTGCACCTGGCCGTGCATCAGGCCGACGAGGCGGGCTGCGCCGCCACGTGGCTGGAACACGTGACGGACGCGGATTACGCCGCGATCAGAAATCCGTGACCATCGAGAAGCGCCACGAGCGCGGCGCGCCCCACGAACCGGAGGAGGTCGTGGCCGAGAGGTAGTATTCCTTGTCGAGCAGGTTGCTGAAGTTGAGCTGCAGGCTGGTCGGCCGGTTGAAGATCCGGGTCTGGTAGCCGCCCAGCAGTGTCACGACGTAATACGACGGCGACCAGAGCGGAATCGCGGGCGTTCCCTGCACAACTATGGCGTTGCCGCGGTAGGTGGGCTGACGCCAGTTGGCGCCGCCGCCGACAAACACCCCCTTCAGCGCCCCCTGCGTGAACGTGTATCGCGTGAAAATGTTGGCCCTCGTCTTGGTGTACCCGGCGTTGGGCACGCCTTCGGGCAGAGTCGGGAGAAAGGCGTCGAGGAGAGGAGTGGGCTGATTCAGCTTCTTGGCTTCCGACTGGAATTGCTTGAGGAACGGAAGCCGATCCTTGGTCACGACCTTGTTGCTGGCGCCGTTGAGCATCAAGCGCCAGTTCCGCGTCAGGTTGGCTACAATCTCCACTTCCACGCCGCTCGTACTGGTCGTCTGAAGATCGGTGCCCGTGCGGTTGAATGTCGTGGGAAAGATCGCCGCCAGTTCGTCCTGTATGGCCACGGACGGGCCGGGCGAAATCCGGGCGTTGGGCTGGAAGTTATCGTAGTAGGTGGTGTTGAACTCCAGTTTGCCGCCGAAGAGGCTGAACCGGGCGGAAATGTCCTCCCCTTCGCCGGTCTGCATGCCCTGGCGCTGCCCGACGATGTAGGCGAGTCCGCCGTCACCGGCGGAAATCCGGAAGGATTGAGCGTGATTGTAGGCCAGGGCGAAAGTGTCGTTGAGGCGGAAGACCACGCCGAGATTTGTGCCGTCGACCTTGTACTGGGCGAACGGAATGGAGTTCGGGGCGAAGACGTTGAGTTCGGGCAGCGAATCGACGATCCACGTGTTCTCGAGGGGGCGCGGCGCACCAAACGTGGTCTTCATGTTGAAGTGGTCGCGGCGGTAGCCGAGCAGCGTGAAAAAATGGTTGTTGAAATAGCTGCCGGAGGCACCGGCGCCGATCGAGGGCGTGTAGAAGCGGCGCCCCAGTTGTTCGCCGGCCGCGCCGACTCCGTTGGAGAGATCGGGAAAGTAGCCGGAGACTCCGGCGAGCGGCTCGGTGCTGGTCACGTTCGCCGAACCCGCGCCATTTTTCAGGTAGTACCGCCGAAAGAAGCGGTTGTTGGTCATCGTGGCGCGATTGGCGATGAACGCCGCGTGGCTCGTCGCCGGGTTGAGGGTGCCGACAAAGCTCGGATGGGTGGGAAGGACGTACTCGCCCCAGCCCTGCCCCCAGTGCTTCGGGTTGTCCTGCTGCTGCTGGCCGTTGACGATGATCTGCTGCTTCGTCCACTTGGTGATCAGGTCATACACGAGCGATACGCGGAAGGCGCGCAGGGTGTTGCCATGGAGGTTGTGCAGGCGGAAGTACTCGGTGTAGAGTTCGTTGAAGTTCGGGTTGGGCGCGCCACTGGGCAGACTGGGCGACAGATCGCGATAGATGGTGCGACCGGCGGCAATCGTCTTGGTGTTCGTGTTGCGGAAATAGAGCACGCCGTTGACCAGCAGGTGCAGCCGTTTGCCGATGTGCTGCTCGAGTTCGAAATTGAACGTATTGTAGAAGTCGGTGTTGACGGCCTCGGGACCGGAAACTTGGAAAGTGCGAGGAGCGATCTGCTGATCGATCACGGTCAGCCCGTTACCGGCGCTGCGGCGCATGCCGTTGGCCCGGAACAGGGCGCCGGTGGCCGGCAGATGGATCAACCCGGCCGTGTTGGTGAGGTTGGTGCCCGTCGTGTAGGAGAACTGATCGATGAACAAACCCTGCGCGACCACCGTCCTGCTCTGGGACAGATCCGCGGTCACGCTCAGGCTGGTGCTGCGAAACGGTCGGTACGTGACGGCGCCGTAGAGGCCGTTGAATTTCCGGCCGACATGGTCGATCCACGATTTGTTGTCGGACGCCGCGGCCGCCACCCGCAGCGCCACCTTGTCACCGAGCCGGCGGTTGAAATCGAGTTCCACGCGGCGGAACGATTGATCGCCCAGCATGACCCGGACCTGGTTGATGCTGCGGGTGAACAGACCGCGTTTCGTGACCTGGTTGTTGGCGCCGCCGAGATCGGCCTCGCCATAGAGAAACGCGTTGGGACCGCGGAGCAATTCGACGCGCTCCGTGGAGAACGAGTCCATCGGCGAGTACCAGATCCAGCCGTTGCGCAGGGCGAAGCTGTTGCGAATGCCGCGAAAGATGAGCTGATTGAACTGCGCCGGGTCCGGACTTTCCTCTCCGGTGACAAACCACTTCGACATCTCCCCGATGTCGACGGCGGCAAGGTCCGCGATCAACTGGGAGTTCATGATCGAAATGGAACTCGCGACGTTTTTGAGTTCCTGTGCCGTGCGCATGCCCGAGGTCGTCTGCATTGACTCGTAGCCGACCTCCTTGTCTTCCGACACCGTGAAGATGGAAAGCTGCACCGTAGATTCTTTTTTCGCATCGTCGGCGGGTTTCGCCGGAGCGGACTGCGCTCCGAGCGGAACCGACGACAGGAGGGAGCACAGCGAGGATGCGGCTACTAACCGGCATGCGCGCCTGGAATATTGCGGGAGGTTCATAGATGGTCGGCGGGGACAGGTTGCAGTGCTGGGACGAGGATCGGGAGGTTCAGGTAGGTCCAATGACGTGCGATGACACGTCGTTGAGCGGGATGGGTGCTTGGATAGTCCGCTCCCAGGCTGGCGATTCAAGGACGAATTCACCGGCCGACGATTTTTTTGGGGATCTCCGTGTCAACGGCGGTGCGGACCAATTTCCGCATTCTCATGATTCGGAAGGCTGCGCTTGGTCGCCGCCGCATTTGCACGCTGACAGATCGGCGCCGACAAAGGGGAGCCTCCGAATCGAAACGTCAATCCGCGGATGGATCGGCGACTTCGGCGTCGCGTTCGTTCGCGAAGCGACTCAAAACACCTGCATGAACCGCCGTCATTTCATCACCCGGGCCGCCGGGGCCGCCACCGCCGGATCAATCTTCCCTTCCACCGGCTTCCCGGCGATCGCTCCCTCGTCCCCGCGGACCGAGAGCACCGCCTACGTCCCCGGGCCAAAGCCGGGGCCGGTCGTGAAACCCGGGGAGTTTGTCTTTGCCGCCGCGCACCTCGATCACGGGCACATCACGGGGCAGTGCAGTGCGCTGATCGCGGCCGGGGCCACGTTGAAGTGGGTCTTCGAACCCGACGCCAAAAAACGCGACGCCTTTGTCGGGCGGTTCAAGCAGGCGAAGGTGGCCCGTACCCTGGACGAAATCCTCGCCGACCCGGAGGTGAAGCTCGTGACGGCGGCCGCGATAACTTCCGAGCGCGGACCGATTGGCTGTCGCGTGATGGCGGCGGGCAAGGATTATTTCACCGACAAGGCGCCGTTCACCACCTTGGAGCAGCTGGCGGAGGCGAGGAAAGTCGCCGCGCGCACGGGTCAAAAATACATGGTGTACTACGGCGAGCGTCTGACCTCGGAGGCGGCGATGTTTGCCACCGATCTGGTGAACGCCGGCGTGCTCGGGCGGGTCGTGCAGATCGCGGGGCTGGGGCCGCATCGCCTGAACAAGGCCACGCGGCCGGCGTGGTTTTTCGAGCGGGCGAAATACGGCGGCATTTTGTGCGACATCGGCAGCCATCAGTGCGAGCAATTCCTCACGTACGCGGGCGCGAGCGATGCGACGGTGGTGCACGCGGCGGTGGGGAACTTCGCCAACCCCGACGCGCCGGAGTTCGAGGATTTCGGCGAGGCGTCGTTCGTCGGCAACAACGGCGCGACGAATCAGATTCGGGTCGACTGGTTCACGCCGAACGGGCTGAGCACCTGGGGCGACGGGCGCACCTTCATTCTCGGCACCAAGGGCTACCTTGAGCTGCGCAAATACGTCGACGTGGCCCGCGAGAAACGGGGCGACCAGGTGTACATCGTGGACGACAAAGGGGAGCATCACATCAACGTCAGCGGCCGGGTGGGCTATCGCTTTTTTGGCGAGTTCATCCTCGATTGTCTAAACCGCACCGAAAAGGCGATGACGCAGGCCCACGCGTTCAGGGCCGGCGAACTCTGCGTCAAGGCGCAGGCGGCGGCACAGCGGCTGACGTAGTGACGCGGGCGAGAACCTCCGTGACGTGCTGCGGCGAGCGCCAGCGAGTGGACGACGAGTGCGATCCACCCGCTGGCGCGCGCCGCAACCGGTCGCGTTACTTTTCGGTCGCCGCAGTCGTTTTCGTCTCGCACCGTTGGCGGGCAATTGCCATCCACCATGAAAACCCGTCGCGACTTCGTAAAACTCTCCGCCGCCGCCGGCTTGTTCGGTGCGACCCGGGCGCCGGCTCAGGCCGCCGGCTCCACTGCGCCGGAGGCCAACGCGACCGGAGCGGAAGACCGGGCGTATTGGTGCCAGATTGCCGGCCGGCTGGCGTCGCCGCTGTTGCCGGCGCTCGCGGAGCGAAAATTGAAAGCGACGATGCCCGTCGAGGCGCATCCCTCTTCGAAAGATCGTCCGACCTACACGCATCTGGAGGGGCTCGGCCGCCTGCTGGCCGGGCTGGCGCCGTGGCTCGAACTCGGAGCGGACGCGTCGTCGGAAGGAAAGGAACGCGCCCGCATCGCCGCGCTCGCGCGAGCGGGGATCGACGCCGCCACCGACCCGGCCTCGCCGGACTACCTGAATTTTTCACAAGGCCGGCAGCCAGTCGTCGACGCCGCGTTTCTCGCGCAGGCGCTGCTGCGGGCCCCCGTGGAGTTGTGGAAGAAACTCGAGCCTCGCGTGCAGCAAAACGTGATTGCCGCCTTGGTGTCGTCGCGTCCCATACCCGCGGGGGAAAATAATTGGAAACTCTTTGCCACGATGATCGAGGTCTTCCTGCAGCGCGCCGGCGTGCCGCGCAACGAGGTGCGCCTCTTCGAGGGCCTGCGCAAGCATCGCGAGTGGTATCTGGGTGACGGCGTGTATGGCGATGGCCCGGAGTTTCATTGGGACTACTACAATTCCTTTGTGATCCAGCCGATGCTGGTCGAGGCGCTCGACGTCGTGGGCGACGAGGCGCCCGAATGGAAAACGCTGCAGGCCAAAGCGCGCGAACGCCTCACCCGTTGGGCGGGAATTCAGGAGCGCCTGATTGCCGCGGATGGTTCGTATCCAGTTATCGGACGCTCGATCGCGTACCGCTGCGGGGCGTTTCAGGGGCTGGCGCAGGCGGCCTGGCGAAAGAGTCTCCCAAAGGAAGTTTCGCCGGCGCAGGCCCGTGGGGCGTTGACGCGGGTGATCCGTCTGACGCTGGAGGCGCCGGGGACCTTTGCGGCGCAAGGCTGGTTGCGCATCGGACTGGCGGGGCATCAGCCCGGCTTGGGCGAAGCCTACATCTCCACCGGCAGCCTCTATCTTTGCAGTGTCGCTTTGCTGCCGTTGGGCCTGCCGCCCAAAGATCCATTTTGGAGCGCGCGACCGGAGCGAACGACGTGGGAGAAAGTCTGGTCGGGTGAAAATCTGCCCGCCGACAAGGCGATCAAGAGCCCGAGGTGAGGCCGCCGGCGCGCCGCGGGACGTTCAAAGTTGCTTGGCGTAGGTCACGCCGTTGACGTCGGAGAAGGTGATCACTCCCGGTTCAACTTTGATCAGGCGGACGCCGAGGGTGCGTTCAACGATATCGTTTACGCGATAGACCCGCTCGTTGATCAATACCCGGCTGTCGGCGCCCATCGCCCGCACTCCGGTGATTCGAACCGACTCGATGTAGGTCGCGATGCGCTCGTTGAGGCGGACGCCGACGTCGCCCGCTGGCGGCCCGGACGATGCAGGCGTGGCGGCTGGGGCAGCCGTTGGCGGGGCGACGCGCGGAGCCGGCGGGGATGGCGTCGACGCAACCGGGGCCGACGTCGCGGCCGGGGCGGTGGTGCGAGGAATTGGCTCTGCCGGCGCTGGCTTCGGGGTCGCGGTGACTGGCTTGGGCAATTCGGCCACGGGCATGGACGCCACCGCGGGAGAAGGGGTTGGCGTTACGTCCGGGGCCGGCGCACTGGCCGCAGGCGTGGGGGTGGGAGGAGGAGCGGTGACTTCGGCGACGGGCGAAGCCGGCGGCGTCGCGGGAATAAGAGGTGTGACGATCGCCGCCGCTGAACTTGGGGCGGTCACGGCCGTCTTCGGTGCCGCTGTAATCACTGGAGCCGGCGAAGAGGACCGGTTCACGAGATAAATTGTCGCCACGACCGACAAGACCACCAGGACGATGGCGCCACTGGCGATGATCACCATCGTGTTGGCGCTGCGCGGCTGGCCGCGCATGATGATCGGGCCTCCGCCGCCCGGCATCGGCGGCAAGTCTCCGGCTGCTCCGCCCATGCGCGAACGCTGCGCTTTTTTCAGGGCTTCGTTGATCAGACTCATCGCGGTGGGCGGAGGATAGAGCGGGCGAGGCGGTGGCGTGGGCAGGCCATCAACTGGTCAGGTTGGCCATATCTCGGACGGCACGGCGCACGTCCCAGTAATTCACCTCGTCCGATTCGCGAATGAAGGCGGAAAGCATGGCCTTGTCGCAAAGGTTGTTGATGACCCGTGGAATTCCGCCGCTGCCGCGGTGAATGGCCCGCAGCGCCCAATTGGTGAAACTGGGCCGGCCGTTGCCCCCGGCAAGTGACAGCCGGTGCTGGATGTAGTGGGCGACGTCGTTGCTCGACAGCGGATGCAATTCGTAATGCACGAGAATCCGCTGCCGCAGCTGCCGCAATTCGTCCCGGGCGAGCACATCCTTCAATTCCGGCTGCCCCATGAGCACGATCTGGAGAAGCTTTTGCTTGTCGGTCTCCAAGTTGGACAGCAGCCGGATTTGTTCGAGCACGTCGAACTTCAGGTTTTGCGCTTCATCGACGATCAGCACAATGTCGCGGCCCCGTTCGATCCGCTCCAGCAACACCCGGTTCATCTGGGCGACCAGGTCGTTCTGGCTGCGGGCGAGCTTGGTTTCGCCGAGTTCGGTGAGGATGGCCTTCAACATCTGCGTCTCGGTGATGCGCGGGTTGAGGATCAGGGCGGTGTCGTAGTGGGTTGGATCCAGTTCGTTGAGGAAGCGCCGGCAGAGCGTGGTCTTGCCGCAGCCGACCTCGCCGACGAGGACGATGAAGCCCTTCTTTTCTCGCACGCCGAACTTGAGATGCTGCAACGCTTCCTGGTGCGTTGGGCTGAGGTAGAGAAAACGCGGGTCGGGAGTGATATTGAAAGGCATCTCCCGAAACCCGTAAAAGCTCAGATACATGGATTGGTCGCGGAAAGTGGCGGCGCCGGGGGCAAAACGCACGACAAAATAAGCGGAGGCCGGGGGCAAGCCCGCGATGGAAGGCAATTTTCCCTGCCGGCGTTGCCGTGGAAATCTCCTTTACTCGCCCGCCCCCGGCAGCGTACAGTTCGTGCAACCCGTGAATTCGCGCCGCGCCATCGCCTTGCTGTACGTCGTGTTGTTGACCGTCTGCGGAGTCGGCACCGGGGCGTTGTTCCTGGAAGCCCGGGCCGAATACAACGCCCTGAAGGAAAAACAAGCGGCGGGTGCGCGGGAACTCGCCGCGGCGAAGCAGCGGCTGGCCGACCAGGAGCGATTTTTGGAGCGGCTGCGAAGCGATCCGATCCTGGTCGAAAAAGTCATTCGGCAGCGGCTGGGCTACGGGCGACCCGGAGAGGTGATCTTCCGCTTCGATTCTGAGTTGTGAATTCCCTCATCGAAAAGTTTCAACAGGCCGGGCAGGGCCAGGTTTTCGCGTTTTTCGAGGAACTCGCGCCAGAGGAACAGCGCCGCCTCCTGACCGAAGCGGCCGAAATCGATCTCGAGGAAGTGGCGCGCCTGACGCGGACTTTGCTCGGCGCCAGCGCGGCGGCCGGGGTCGAGCTCACCGGGCTCGCGCCCGCGCCGTACATCAAGCGACCCGAACACGGCGGAGACGCGTCCGGGTGGGCGAGGGCGAAAGCGGTGGGCGAGGCGGCCCTGCGCGCGGGTCGGGTCGCGGCTTTCACCGTCGCGGGCGGGCAGGGGACGCGACTGGGATTTGACGGACCCAAAGGCACCTTTCGCGTGACACCCGTGAAAGCAAAACCACTGTTCCAGGTCTTTGCGGAAAAGCTCCGGGCCGCCGGCACGCGCTATGGCCGGCCCCTGCACTGGTTCATCATGACAAGCCACGCCAACCACGCGGCCACGGAGGCGTTTTTCGAGGAGAACAACCATTTCGGATTCGATCGCGGGCGCGTGCATTTTTTCCGCCAGGGCCGGATGCCGGCGGTCGATTTCGCGGGGAAAATTCTGCTCGAAACGAAGGGATCAGTCGCGCTTTCTCCCGACGGCCATGGCGGATCGCTGCGGGCGCTGGCGCGCAGCGGGTCGCTCGATCTGATGGCGCGCGAGGGCATCGAGACGCTCAGCTATTTCCAGGTGGACAACCCGCTGGTCCGGTGCATCGACCCGGCGTTCATCGGCTGGCACCTGGAGCACCGATCCGAGATGTCGAGCAAGATGGTGACCAAAGCGTACGCCGAGGAGAAGGTCGGGCATTTCTGCACCCAGGGCGGGCGGACCGTCGTGATCGAGTACTCCGATTTGCCACTGGAGCGGCAGCGCGAAACTGACGCGACCGGCGGACTACGCTACCTCGCCGGCAGCATCGCGATTCACCTGCTCGATCGCGAATTTGTGCGGCGCATGGCTGTTGGCGCCTCCGGCGCGGAGGGTGCGACTCTGCCGTTTCATCGCGCCGACAAGAAGATTCCGACGATCGATGCGCAGGGCCGAACCGTGAAACCGGAGAAACCCAATGGCGTGAAATTCGAGTTGTTCGTGTTCGATGCGATCCCGTTTGCCCGCAATCCGGTGATTATCGAAACGCTCCGGGCCGACGATTTTTCGCCGGTAAAGAACGCCACGGGCCTCGATTCGCCCGCGACCTGTCGCGATGATCAGCTCCGGCAGTTTGCGCGCTGGCTGCGCGCCAACGGTGTGGCCGTGGCGACCGACGCGACCGGCCTGCCGGCGATGACGTTTGAAGTGTCGCCGCTTTTTGGTTACGACGGGGACTCGTTTGCGGAGTCGTGGCGGAAGCTCACCCCGGCACCTGCCATCTGCGACGGGCACTATCTGGCTTAGCCGTCTCCCTTCGGTCGATGCGCGTTCTTCCCCTGAAAACGAAACTACCAAATGGTGGAACCCGATGTCTTCATCGGGTTATGGGCCGAACGCTTGCCAATCAGCCCGTTGGGGACAACGGGCTCCACCCCGGACTGAATCGTTCCAGTTCAGCCGTACGAAATCAGTCCGACCACGAGCGGACACTAACGGCCACGAATTGACACGAATGGAAATACCCCTCCAGCGGATGAGGCGAAATACTCCTTGGATTACGCTTTGCATCCTGAGGGTGAACCTCGCCGCGGCGGACTTTACGGTCGCCCCAACCGTCGGCCCGAACCCGAATCCCGAAGTGCCGCTCGCCGCGCTCGTGCGGTTCACCGCCAGCGCGCCGGTCAGCACCCGGGTGACCGTCTCGGAGGGCAGCCGCAGTTGGAACGTTGTTTTCGGTGCGGAAAGAGACCCGGCGAAGGGGCTTCCCCTGATCGGTTTCTACCCGGGCAAGCGACATGAAATTCGCGTGACGATTCGCGATGCTGCCGGCAAAGAGGCAGTCGCGCCGACTCCGCTGGAGTTCGACGCGCCGCCGCTGCCGGCGGACGTGGTGGAGTTTCCCCCCATCATGGTGAAGACTGCCGAACCAAGTCAGATGGAGCCGGGCTGGACGCTCCTCAGCATTCGCCGTCAACGCCGCGGTGGAGGCGGCGGGGCGAGGGGAGGCGGGGGCGGCCCTCCCGGCGAACCCGTCTTCACCACGGGCTATGGTCTCATCCTTGCGCTCGATGAGCATGGCGAGGTGCGCTGGTATTACCGGAGCGCCAACCGCACCGCCGATGTTCACCGTCTCCGGAACGGCAACATTGCGTTTGTTACCGCGGATCATCGTCTCGTCGAAATCGATTTGCTCGGCAATGTGAAGGGCGACTGGTACGCCGCCCGCCGCCCGCAGGGTTCCGGCACGGGCACCGCCGTCGACGCGCTCACGCTGCACCACAGCTTCGAGGAACTGCCCAACGGCAATTTCCTCATCGTGAGTGGTGAGCTGCGCGAGATCGACAATTACTATACGAGCGAAACCGACCGCGGCGCGCCCCGCAAGCGGCAGAAGGTGATGGGCGATCAAGTCATCGAGTTTGATCGGAGCGGCCGGGTGATCTGGCGGTGGAGTGCGTTTGATCACCTCGATCCCTTCCGAATCGGATTTCTCACCATCAACCAATACTGGGTGGTCCGCGGTTTCCCCGACACGCTCGATTGGACGCACGGCAACGGGATCTTCCACGACGCGCGCGACGATTCGATTCTGTTCAATTCCCGCCAGCAGAGCGCGGTCGTCAAGATCGAGCGGCCCAGCGGACGCGTCGTGTGGATCTTTGGCGAACCAGGTGGCTGGCCGGAAAAATTTCAGCCGTTGCTTTTCCAGCAGGAGGGCGTGAGCGAATGGCCGTGGCACCATCATGCACCCAGTCTGACGCCGCGCGGCACGCTCATGGTTTTTAACAATGGCCTGTACAAGACGCGTCCCTTCGCGGCGGCGGCGCCCGATTCGGACAATGTCAGCGGCGCGGCGGAATACTCCTTTGACGCGAAGACGCGCACGGCCCAGCTGGTCTGGTCGTCCGACGCGAATGGACCCGATGCGGTGAACACGTTTGCCATGGGCGACGCGGCCTGGTTGCCGAAGACCGGCAACGTGATGGTGGTCTACGGTAGCGCCGCCCGGCTGGACAATCGCCTCCCGTCCAGTCGGGTGCGGGAATTCAAACACACGAGTCCGCCGCAGGTGGTCTACGACGTGGTATTCGCGGATGCCAATCCACAGCCGGCGATTTCCTGGGTCGCGTTCGGTGGCGATCGGATCGCGCCGCTGCAATAGTTCTGGAATTCCGGGTGGCAGTTGCGTCGCTTGGCTCGCAGTCAGCGCGGGCGCTTCTTGCGACTCTGCGAGCGGCTGCAAGTTCTCGTAAAAGCGCCAGACCGCCGATCCCACTTCTTACGTCCATAGCGTGCGCGGCGTGAACGATCGGCGGCTCGCGCCGGGCAGTCTGTGACGGCGTTTCGACTCGGGCTGCGGCTGGCCCGCGGCGTCACCAGTGAAACAGCGCCGTCACTTCACCGGCACCAGCCGCTTCAGCTCCTCGACCCAGTTGAGCACAATATGGATTTCCGGCTTCTTGTTCTCGGCGCCAGTCTCCTCTGTTATCCTGCCGACGAAGTGCCCGTCCGGCGTGATGTCGAAACCTCTCGGCAGGGACGGGGCGGTTGATTGAAACCGTCGCGGCAGCTCAGTCGGATTCCCAAACGCGACCGTGGGCTGGGTCGTCAGGGGAACCGCGGCGAACCGCAGAATGGTCGGGGAATAGTAGAGCACGGTGCCATCGGGCGCCCAGAAGGGATGACTCATTAGATTCGCACCGGGGGGTGCGGGCACCTCGTACTTGATCCCGGTCGCCGGGTACGGCTGGAGGTATATTTTGCGCCCTCCGTCCAACCCGCGAGCTTCGCCACCGCTTGCGTAGGCGACCCAGCGGCCGTCGGGCGAAAACACCGGGCCCAGCGTCGCCGTCTCCACTCCGCCGAATGGAGACACCGTCCCGCTCGCGCGGGTGTACGTCCGGATCGCTCCGATCGTCTCGCTGTCGACAGAGTCGACGCTGAACAGCAACGTCTCGTCCATGGGCGACCACGACGCGGGCACGTGCGCGGTGTCCTTCTCCGGCTTCGTCAGCCGCTCGGCCTGATCGGTGCCATCCGCGCGCTGCCAGAAGATGGCCCGGTCCCCCTCCCGGTCCGACTGGTACGTGACGCGCTGGCTGTCGCGCGACCAGACCGGATACCGGTTGTTCCCGCCAAAGGTCAGACGGCGCAGCGCCGTCCGTCCGTCCAGATCGTAGATCGCGATGTAGTCCTCTTTCGGATCCGCAACGCCCACTGCCACGCGGGCGCCGTCCGGCGACACCCGGGGTGTATCGTACGCACCGGGCGGGAGCGCCAGGGTAGTGACCTTGCCGGCGCGATCGCTCAGGCCCAGTGGCCATTCGTCGGTAGTCGCAGAGAGAGCGCTATAAATAAAGACCAGCGTGCCACCTTCGGCGACGTCGTAGGCCGCCGCGCCGGACCTTATTGTCCTCATCACTCCGTGCAACAGCTGCGTCGCACGCCCGCTGACGACCAGCCGGCGTGAATCGAAGGCGACGCCCATCAGCGCGTTCCCGACGGCGTAAACGAGGTGCCCGGTCGAGAGAAGGCGGGCGTCGCTGGCGCCTTCAACCAACACTGTCCGCTGGCCCGTCGAGATCCGCTGCGCTACGACGCGGCCCGCGTCCCGCAATGTGCGATCGGCCATCACAGCGAAGATCACGGTGTCTCGGTCGGGCAGGTGCTGCGGGGCCCGGAACCGCTCGCCACGCTGCGCCGCGACCACCAGCACGGGCGTGCCGCCCGTAGCCGGTACGCGCAGGATACCCTTGCCGGTGGTGAACAGGATCGTGTCGTCGCGTCCCCAACTGACGTCGCCCACAGCCGACTCACCGGGGTCGATGACAACTGGGGTGCCGCCGCTGGTGGCGATCCGTTTGAGCTGGGGCGGCTTGAGGCTGGTTCCTCTGCTTGAATAGGCGATGGATTGCCCGTCGGGCGAAAAGCAGGGCGAGGACGAATTCATCTCGGACCCGGGAATCACGTGGGCCTGCAATTCGCCCAACTTGCGCAGGGCGAGGCCTTGGGTCGTGACGTAGACAACGGCCCGGCCGTCGGTCGAGACTGCGATGAGTTGCCGGTCGCTGATTCTGATCGTCTGCTCCTCCGGCAGGACGTGAGTATACCGGCTCACAGGCGGCGGCGTGGCCTTGGGCCACAGGATCAAGGCGACAAGTCCGGCGACAAGAAACGCCGCCACCGCGGTCACTGCGAACGGCAGCGCCCGCCGCCACGCTGGTCGCGACGGCAGGATCGCGGAGTCAGGCCCGGCGGGTCCGGCGGTTTCGAGCGCGCCCTCGGGCGGGAGTCGCACCAGGCCGGGAAGCTCCAAATTTTCGGCCGGCACCTCGGGACGCAGGGGCGGCCCGGACGTTGGTTCGGGCACGAGCCCGCCCCGTGCATCGCCGAACGGGCGCGCGGTTACGGTCGATTCCAGCGCTGACCCTCCGAGCAATTTGCCCACGCGCGCGACGAATGCCGCCAATCCATCGTCCGCCGGCCGTAGGTTCTGAGCCTGTCGAAGGGGCAACTTCGTCCACTGCACGGCTAAAAAAGCATCAGGCACGAGGGCGCCGCGTTCCGTCGTGCCATCGATGCTCACCGGCACGATGAAAGGGACGCCTTTGGCAATCAGCCGCACGCGCTCCTCGGCGAGATGCCACTCCAGCCGGAAGTAGCCTTCCTTGCGCGCCTGCGTGTTGGCCGAGACAAGGGGAACGAACAGTGTGCAGGCGGTGATCTGCTCGCGGATTTTCCGGTCCCACGTGTCGCCGCCCACCAGCCCGCCTTCCTGGTCGAGCCAAACCTCGACGCCCGCGGCCCGCAACGCCGTGCTGATGCGCAATGCCGTCTCCGCGTCTTGCGACGCGTAGCTGAGAAAGACGGCTTTGCCGGCGGATTCGGACATGGAGCGTGGGACGTGGGCGGACCGGAAACGGGGTAACATTGGAAACCCGCACCCCTCGGTGGCGAGTTCATACTGCCCAGTTGGCCGGCGGCGGAGATTTATGTGCCCGGAAAAACGAGCCGTGGAATTCCGGAAGGTGTATCTCCGGGTTGACGCCGCGAGTCGGGGTGCCGGTCGAAGGACGGGCGCTTGCCCAGCGCCCACTGCGTTTGGTCGCCCTCCGGCGGTTGGCAACCGCCGCTCCCTCAGTCCATCGAATGTGGCGACAACTGGGAGAGACACCCAATTCCGGACGCGGAGCAAAGTTTTGGTTGCTTTCGGTTATCGCGGTCCTATGACCTCAGACCCTTTTCCACTACGCCTGCCTCCAATTCCGGGGTGACAGGGGGAACGAAATCCATGAGCAAACAGTTCAAACTAAACGTCGACCCGCGCGCCCAGACCGGCCGCAGTGCCTCGCGTCGCCTCCGCAAAGCCAATCGTGTTCCCGCGATTCTCTATGGGAAACACACCAAGCCGGAGTCGCTCTCCATCGAAGGGCCTGAATTTGTCCGCCTGCTGAAAGCGGTCGGAAGCCGGGCGGTGCTCATCGAGCTCCAGCGCGGGGACAAGGTGGATAAGGCGCTTTCCTTTCTGCAGGAAGTGCAACGCGATCCGATGACCGACAAGTTTCTGCACGTTGACTTTCACGAGGTGAAGGAAAACGAGAAATTCGAGATTCGTGTTCCGGTGCATGCCGAGGGCGAGTCCTTTGGTGTGAAGAACCAGAGTGGCGTGTTGGAAATGGCTTCGTACACGTTGCGCATTCGCGTTTTGCCGAAGGATCTGCCCGAGTCGATCACCGTCGACGTGACGGAACTCAAGGTGGGTGAAACCATCAAGGTCGGCAGCTTGAAGGCGATTGCCGGGGTTGAATTCATGGATCCCAAGGGGCAGCCCGTGGTCTCATGCGTCGAGCCCGTGGCCGAAATCGTGCAGGAAGTTGTGGTCACCGCGTCCGCCGCGGAAGGTGCCGCCGCGGCGCCTGGGGCCGCTCCCGCCGATGGTGCCGCCGCGGCCGCTCCCGCGGCCGGCGATCCGAAGGCCGCCGCCGCTCCCGCCGCAGGTGGCAAGCCCGGGGCTGCTCCCGCTGCGGGTGCGAAGCCGGGCGCTCCTGCCGCTGGCGCCAAGCCGGCCGCCGCACCCGCGAAGAAGTAATCGCTCCATTTCCGTATTACGCGGCCGCTGCAAAGCGGCCGCGTGACTCGTCCGTTCTTTGAGTTATGTTCCTCCCGATCGTGGCCGGCCTGGGCAATCCGGGTCGCGACTATGATCAAACCCGTCACAATCTCGGTTGGTTGGTGCTGGATGCACTGGCCGCGAAGAAACGCTTGGTGTGGAAACACGTCCCGCAGTTCGAGGCCGAGATTGCGCGTTGGGATGCTGGTGGGGATCAGCCCCGCTGGCTCGTCAAGCCGCGCACTTTCATGAACGAAAGTGGGCGCGCGATTGCGGCGCTGGTTCGGTACTACAAACTGGAGCCCGCCGACGTTGTCGCGGTCCATGACGATCTCACGATTGACCACGGGTTGGTCAAGGTGTCCGCCAATGGCAGTGCGGGCGGCCACAACGGCGTGGCGAGCCTGATCGAGCACCTCGGTGTCTCGTTCGCGCGTTACCGGATCGGGATCGGGCCGAAACAGCCCGCGCAGATGGAACTCTCAGATTACGTCCTCGGAAAATTCACTCCTGAACAACAGACTCTCGTCACTCAAAAACTCGATTATTTCGTGCAAGGCCTCGAATTGCTGCTCTCCCGCGGCGTCGATTCGGCCATGAACCAGCTTAACCGCAGAGACCCAAAATGAAGTCCAACAACCGCAATTACCGCGCCTCGTTCATCCTGGATAACCGGGGCAAAGAAGAAACCGCCGACCAAATTGTGGAAGGCGTGAAAAAAATCATCGTCGACGTCAAAGGCGAAGTCACCGGCGTCGAGAACATCGGCCGGAAGGATTTCGTGCGCGTGATCGACAAGAAGTTCACCGGGGCGCACTACGTGCACATTAATTTTTCCGGCCCGCCGGAGGCCCCCGCCCAGCTGCGCGAAAAGCTGCGGCTCAACGGCAGCGTTTACCGTACGTTCATCCAGTCCGCGTAACCGCAACCGGCGATCCCGCCCTTTCCCATGCCTTCCCTGAACAAAGTCCTTCTCATGGGCAACCTCACGCGCGATCCCGAATTGCGCGTGACGCCCAAGGGCACGCCGATTTGTCAGTTTTCCCTGGCAATCAACCGGCAATTCAAAATGGAGTCGGGCGAAAGTCGCGAGGAGGTCATCTTCGTCGACATCGAGGCGTGGGGCAAACAGGGCGAGACCATTGCGAAGTACCTGACCAAGGGCCGTCCGCTTTACGTGGAAGGGCGACTTCGCCTGGACCAGTGGGAAGACAAGAACACCAAGGAAAGGCGCAGCCGCATGAAAGTGGTGCTCGAGCAGTTTCAGTTCCTGGGCGACAGCCGCGGAGCCGGCGCCGGCGGAGCCACCGTCGCGCCCGAGGTCGATCAGACCGCCGGAAACTCACCTGAACGGCACGCCCCGCCGCCCCGCGCGGCTGGTGGCGCCAAGCCCGCCGCCAAAGAAAATCTCGACGAGGACGTACCGTTTTAGCCCTCGTCTTTCAGCTTGTTGAAGCGGCGCCGTTTTCGGCGCCGTCGGCGGCGAGGGCCGTCGCGACACCCGCAAATCACCAACCTTAACTCAATACGACCATGGCCTACAGAGAAGTCCTCCTCGTCAAACCCGTCGAAGATCTCGGCGGCGAAGGCGATCAAGTAAAAGTCCGCGCTGGCTACGCCCGCAATTTTCTCCTGCCCCGCGGGATTGCGATGCCGTTGACCACCTCGAATCGCAAACAGGTCGAGGCGCTCAAAAAGCGCCGGGCCGAACGCGAACAGACCGAGCTCAACGGCGCGCAGGAGCTTGCGCGCAAGCTGGAGAAGACCAGCCTGGCGTTTGCCGTGAAGACCGGCGAGGGCGGCCGGATGTTCGGGGCCATCACCGCGCAGGATGTGCACGACAAGTTGAAGGCGGCCGGCTTCGAGCTCGAAAAGAAGAGGATTCATCTGTTCACGCCGGTCAAGACGCTCGGGCGCCATACCGTGAAGGTAAAATTGCACGCCGATGTTTCGGTCGAGCTCGCCTTCGACGTCGTGTCGGAAAATCCCATCGAACCTGTGGCCGTCGAGCCAACCCCAGAGGTGCAGTATACCGAGAAGCGCTCCGAGCGGCGCCCGCGTCGGGATGCCCGGGAATAATTCTCCCATTCGTTTCAGAGGCCGCGTCCCAATCACGGACGCGGCCTTTGTTTTTGGGAATAGAATGTTTAAAAGCCGCTATTGCGGCCTACCGACGAGGGTCTTTCACTGATCCACTTCACGCATGGTTCAAGACGTCCCCAGCACCGCCTCCCGCACCCTTGCCACTCTGGCAAGCGGCTCGATGGCCCGGACACTCCCCCATAGCCTTGAGGCGGAGGAGTACCTGCTGTCGTGCTGCCTGCTGGACGGAGCGGATGTCGTTGCCCGCTGCCTCGAGGCCCGGCTGGGGCCCGAATCATTTTATGATCCCAAGCACGGGATTCTCTTCGGCTGCCTGCTGGATCTGTACAACCGCCAGGTGCCGATTGAAATCTCGGTGGTGGCCGAGGAGCTGAAGACGGCCCGGCAGCTCGACCAAGTGGGTGGCTACGCATTCTTGAGCCAGGTGAGCAGCCGGATTCCCACGACGGCGCAGGCGAGTTACTTCATCGAAAAGGTCCGCGAACAGTCCCTGCTCCGGGAGATTATCCGATCGGCGACGGGTGCGGTCGAAGACTGTTATGGTTTTTCGGGCGGAATCGACGAGTTTGTCGACCAGATTGAGCAGAAGATCTTCGGGGTGACCCAGAATCGCGTGAGTGAAAGCGCCAAGCCGATGCGCGAGCCCACGCACGAGGCGATGAATGTCATCACCAAGATGATGATGAAGAAAGGAGAGCTCACGGGGGTCTCTTCCGGCTTCAAGGATCTTGACGCCCTGTTATGGGGTTTTCAGCGGACCGAGATGATCATCCTGGCGGCCCGGCCCTCGATGGGAAAGACCTCGCTGGCGCTCAATTTTGCCGAAGCGGCGGCGCTGCCGCGAAAAGCGGAGACTCCTCCCGTCCGCGTGTTGATCTTCTCGTTGGAGATGGCGGCGGCCCAGCTGGCGTTGCGCATGTTGTGCTCCCGGGCGCGGGTGAACATGAAACTGCTGCGCGACGGGCTGCTCTCGAAGAACGGCGAGGAGCAAAACCGGCTGCTCGGGGCGGCGGACGAATTTTCCAAGGCCCCCATCTTCATCGACGACTCCAGTGCGCTCTCGATCATGCAGCTGCGGGCCAAGGCGCGGCGCCTTCATTCGCGGGCGGCGCTGGGGCTGATTGTGGTCGATTACCTCCAGTTGCTCAGCCCGACCGACCCAAGGGTGCCGCGTGAGCAGCAGGTCGCCGAGGCCTCGCGCGGCTTAAAGTCGCTGGCGAAGGAACTAGACGTGCCGGTGCTTGTATTATCACAGCTCAACCGTTCCTCCGAAAAGGACAACCGCTCTCCCAAACTATCCGATTTGCGCGAATCAGGCTCAATTGAGCAAGACGCCGACGTCGTCCTGATGCTGGCCCGCCCCCGGGATGCCGACGAAAAATTCCAAGTTGCCGCCGACTCCTCCGAGTTAATCGTTGCCAAGCAGCGAAACGGACCGGTAGGAGAACTGAAACTTACCTTCCTTCGAGACATCACACGCTTTGAAAACTTTCACCAGTAACCCCATGCGAGGGGTCGCCTCTCTTTTTATCGCGTTGATCGGATGCTCTCCGGGTGGGGTCTCCACTGCGGCCGCCCAGTCGCCGGCCCAGCAGGCTGCCCAGCAAGCCCAGGCGCGGGCACCGGCCCAGACGTATAAGGTGGGCACGGTCACGATCAAGTTTGTCGGCACCGCCAACGTAAATGACCAGGTGGTGCGGGCCAACATGCAGATTCGCGAAGGCGGCGAGTTCGACGAGGTCATTCTCGATCGCGACATCCGTTCGCTTTACCGCACGGGGTTGTTTGAGTTTATCGAGGTCAAGCACGAGGCGGTGGACGCCACCACCTTCAATCTCGTGGTCGAGGTGACGCCCAAGTTCCGGGTGCTGGCCGTGCGGTTCGAAGGCAACGTGAAGATGAAGAGCAACCGGCTGGAGAAAGAGGCGAAGGTGAAACCCAATCAGGCGCTCGACGAGCGTCAGATCAAGGAAGACGCGGAGAAGCTCCGCGAGTTTTACCAGAAGGCGGGCTACAACCAGGTGTCGGTCAATTACAGCATCGACCGCGACCGCGTGGGCGGGTTTGGGACGGTCATTTTCAAGATTCGCGAGGGCGCGAAGGTGAAGATCTCGGACATCAAATTTGTGGGAAACAAGAACGCCACGGCGCGCAAACTTCGCGGGGTGATCGAGACCAAGAAGTGGTGGATGTTCTCCTGGTTGACGGGCTCCGGCCGCTTCAAAGACGATCAGTTTGAAGACGACCTCGACAAGCTCCGGGATGCCTATCGCGAACTGGGCTACCTCGATGTGGAAATTCCACAGGACAAGGTATTGTTCAATTATCCCACGCCGGATCGCCTGGTCCTGGTCATCAACATCACGGAAGGCCGCCAGTACCGCGTCGGAGAAATTGCCTTTTCGGGGAACAAGCTGTTCGATGCGAAGCTGCTGCGACGCGTGGTCCGGCAAAAAACCGGGGTCGTGTTCATCCCCTCGAAGCTCGACAAGGATGTGGAGCGGCTGAACGACTTTTACGGCAAGGACGGCTATCTGGACACGCGGGTTCGCCTTAACCGCAAGCCCAACGTTGGCAGCGGGGCGATCGACGTCGAATACGTGATCGGCGAGGGCGAGAAGTTCAATGTCGAGTCGATCGTGATCGAAGGCAACACGAAGACCAAGAGTACGGTGATTCTGCGGGAGCTGGTGCTGGGCCCCGGCGATGTCTTCAGCACGGTGCTCATGAAAATCAGCCAGCTGCGCCTCGAAAACACCCGGTTTTTCGAGAGCGTGAACGTGAATCACCAGGAGACGAACATTCCCGGGCGACGCAACATGCGCATCGCGCTGCACGAGGGGCGGACGGGCAACCTGACCTTCGGCGCCGGCTTCTCGTCGCTGGAGCGGGCCACGCTCTTTGCGGAGGTCTCGCAATCGAATTTCGACATGTTCAACCGGCGGTCGTTCTTCCAGGGCGACGGCCAGAAGTTCCGCCTGCGGATGCAACTCGGTTCACTTTCAAGCGAAGTGGTGCTTTCCTTCGAGGAGCCGTGGCTGTTCCAGCGGCAGCTCGGCCTGGGTTTCAGCGTGTTTCGCACCAGTTCCGAGTACAACAGCACGTTTTACAGCCAGATTCAGACCGGCTTCGAGGTCTACCTCCGCAAGCACCTGTTCGAGCTCTGGAACGGCCGGCTCTCGTACACCTACGAAATCTTCGATATCAAGGACATCTCGCCGAGCGCCTCCTCCGTCATTCAGGCGCTGGCGGGCGCCAATGCGTCGTCCAGCATCGGTTTCCAGCTCGAGCGTGACACGCGCGACAAGATCATCAACACGACCTCCGGCAATCGCGTCGAAATCAACACCCGGTTCGCCGGCGGTCCGCTGGGTGGCAGCAAGATCAACAACAACTACAGTCTCGAATTCCGCGGCTCGCAGTTCTTCCCGGTGTTTGAGTTCCAAACGCAGGTGCTGAGCCTGATCGCCCGCGGTGGTGTGATCCAAAACTTTGGCGACGCGAATGATGTGCCGTATTACAACAAATGGTACCTGGGCGGTCCCACGACCCTCCGCGGTTTTGAGTTCCGCGAAGTCAGTCCGCGGGATCAATTCAACGAACCGATCGGCGGCAAGACCTACGGATTTTTCAGTGCGGAATATTCGCTCGATATTGTGAGCCCGATTCGATTCGCCATCTTTTACGACGCCGGATTTGTGAACCGCCGGGCGTATGATTTCAATCCGGCGACCTACAGCGACAACTTTGGCTTCGGCCTGCGGCTGTTTGTCGCCGGGGCGCCGTTGAGCCTGGATTTCGGCATTCCGATCACCGGCGATCCCTTGAGCAAGAAGGGCAACCAATTCAATTTTTCCTTTGGCACCCGCTTCTAATTCTGTTCTGTTCCACCCTTCGTTTTCAAACCACCACTCATGAAAAAATCCATCCAATCCCTTGTCGTGCTCGCGGCCTTTGGCGCCGCCACGCTCGCCAGCCAGGCTCAGCCGGCCATCAAGATCGCTGTCGTCGATATGGCGAAGCTCTACGACACACACTACAAGACCGTAGAGCAAAACGCCAAGATTCAGGCCGACGACCAAAAGGCCCAGGAGGAGGTCGAGAAGATGAACAAGGAGGGCAACGTCATGGTCGAGGAGTACAAGACCCTCAACGAGCAGTCCAACAGCCCGGCGCTTTCGACCGAGGCCAAGTCAAAGGCGCAGAATGAGGCGCAAAAGAAGCTGGAATCCATTCAAAACAAGCAGCGTGAGGTCCAGACCTTTATCCAGAATACCCGCAATTCGCTCAGCCAGCGGTTGAACACCTTCCGGAGCCTGATGCTCGAGGAAATCAGCAAGATTGCGACCGACGTCTCGAAACGGAAGGGCGCCACGATCGTGTTCGACAAGGCCGGCCCCACCGGGATCGGTATCTCCAACCTGATTTATGCGGATCCCGGTTACGACATCACCGAGGAGGTCCTCAAGGAAATCAACAAGGACCGCCCGGCTGGCTCGGTCGCCGCACCCGCGGCTGCCCCCGCTGGAGCGGCCTCGGTGACCGTGCCCGGTCTGGCGCCGAAGAAATAATCGCGATCCTTTCCCTTGGTTCGAAACCCCGCTCAGCTGAGCGGGGTTTTTTTTGGCCGGGCCCGGCCGGCGCCGAGACCTGGCGAGTTTGCTGAATTGCAGCCGGCCACGAAACCACCACGCTCCCCATTTATGCAGGTATCGTTCAGCGCGGCGGAGATCACCGCCATCACCGCCGCCCGGGCCCAACGCGGCGGCACTTCCGAAACGATTCGCGGAATCGCGGCCCTCACCGACGCGGCGCCCGGAGACCTTTCGTTCCTGGGTAACGCCAAATACAAGGCGGAAGTCGCGCTTTCGCGGGCCTCGATTGTTCTCCTGCCCGCGGACTTTGCGGGCGAGCCGGATCCCGGGCAACTCTACCTGCTGGTCGACAATCCCTCGGTTGCACTGGCCCGGGTGTGCGCCCGGCTGGAGCAGCGACTCTGGCCCACGCCCGCGCCCGGAATTCATGCGAGTGCGGTGATTGGGGACGGAGTGCGGATCGCGCGGACCGCAACCGTGGGACCGCTCTGCGTCGTCGAAGCCGGCGCTGAGATTGGGGAGCGAGTCCATCTGCAAACGCACGTTTTTGTCGGTCGCCATGCCGTGATTGGCGAAGATTCCTGGTTGATGCCCGGCGCGATTGTCATGGCGGAGTGTAAACTTGGGCGACGGGTGCGTTTGCATCCGGGCGTGGTAATCGGCTCCGATGGTTTTGGTTATGAACTGGTGCAGGGTCGCCATGAAAAGGTGCCACAGATTGGTCTGGTGCTTTTGGGCGACGATGTGGAAATTGGCGCGAACACCACGCTCGATCGGGCCCGGTTTGGCTGCACGGTCGTCGGCGAGGGGACCAAGATCGATAACCTGGTGCAGATCGGACACAATGTGCGCGTCGGCCGGCACTGCATCCTCTGCGCCCAAGTCGGAATTTCCGGCAGCACCGTGCTGGGCGACTACGTTGTGCTTGGCGGGAAGGCGGGCCTCGCCGGACACATCAAATTGGGAAAAGGCTCGAAAGTGGGCGGGGGGGCCGCCGTCACCGCCGACGTCCCGGCCGGTGGCTTCGTGAATGGGAGTCCGGCAATCCCGTACCTGCTCGAACGCCGGATTGCGGTGCTGCGGCAGCGACTCCCCGATCTTTTCCGCCGGGTGGATTCACTGGAAGTTCAGCTTCGTGACGAAAAAAGGCTTTCGCCCGGCCAGCCCGGGCCCAAGATGCCGGCTCCATGAGTGATTCGCGCCTCAAGATTTTTACGGGAAACTCCAATCGTCCTCTCGCCGAGGAAATGTGCCGTTCGATCGGTGAGCCCCTCGGCGAGGCAACCGTGACAAGTTTTCCCGATGGCGAGACGTTCGTGAAGATCAATGAGAACATTCGCGGTCACGATGTTTTCATCATCCAGTCAACCTGCCCGCCGACCAATCACAACTTGGTCGAGTTGCTCATCATGATCGACGCGGCCCGCCGGGCTTCCGCGCAGCGGATTACGGCGGTGCTGCCGTTTTATGGCTACGCCCGACAGGACCGCAAGGACCAGCCCCGCGTGCCGATCACCGCGAAACTCGTCGCCAACCTGCTCGTCGCCGCAGGGGCGACCCGCATCCTCACGATGGATCTGCACAGCCAGCAGATCCAGGGCTTCTTCGACATCCCGGTCGATCACCTCTACGCGTCGCCGGTCTTCTTTGAATATCTCGCCAAGGCCAAACCGGGAAAATTCGTCGTCTGTTCGCCCGATGTCGGTGGCATGAAAATGGCCGCCGCGTATGCCGATGTGCTGGGGGCCGGCCTCGCGGTGGTCGCAAAAAAGCGCAAGAGCGCCACCAATGTCGAAGCGATTACGCTGGTGGGCGACGTCGACGGTTGCGACGTGCTGATCGTCGACGATATCACGGAGACGGCCGGTACGATTTGCTCGGCGGCGAAGATTCTGCGGGCGCACGGGGCGCGCAACATCCGGGCCGCGGTCAGTCATTGCATTCTCAACGAAATCGCGGTGGACCGTCTGAAAACTGGTGTCATCGATGAGTTGATCACGACCAACTCCACGCCCATCAACACGCACGGGATTCCGGTCACGGTCCTGAGCATCGCGTCGCTCCTGGGCAAGGCCATCCAGCGCATCAATAGCAACGAAAGCGTCACCGGCTTGTTTCGCGTAAAGGGATTCTGACCGCGCATTCCCCGGCCGCGCCGGATGACAACGAAACGCCAGGCTTGCGCCGCAGAAACGCCCGGACGAAGTCGCCGGGTGGAACAGACGATTCCATGAACAACCTGAAGTTCCCTCAGTCATTTTGCCGCGCGGCGCTCGGGCTGGCACTGGCCGGTGCAGTCCTGGCCGCCAACGCCAGGGATGCCAAGCAACCCATTCCTCGTCCGGGCAAGCCGGCGGTGACGACGGATGCCTCACCGGTGGGGGAGGGCTCCGGGGCCGGCCGGCTCACGAGCTACGCCGATGTGCTGGAAGCAGCGCAGGGGGCGGTGGTGTCGGTGTATTCAACCAAGATTATCAAGGAGCGCGTCGCGCTGCACCCGTTCTTCCGCCAGTTTTTTGGCAACCTTCCCGACCAGGAGCGGGAGAGCAGGCAGGAGGGATTGGGCTCCGGCGTGATCGTCACGGCCGACGGTTACATCCTGACCAACAATCATGTGGTGGAGGGCGCGGACGAATTGAAAATCACGCTCGCCGACGACCGGGACTTCATCGCCAAGGTGGTGGGCAGCGATCCCAAGACCGACATCGCGGTGCTGAAGATCGAGGCCCGCGACCTGCCCACGGTGACCCTGGCCGACAGCGATAAGCTGCGGGTGGGCGACGTGGTGTTTGCGGTCGGCAACCCGCTGGGCGTCGGGCAGACCGTCACGATGGGAATCGTTTCGGCCAAGGGCCGGAGCAAGCTCGGCCTCCTCGACAACGTCTCGGGCTATGAGGATTTCATCCAGACCGACGCCGCGATCAACATGGGTAATTCCGGCGGCGCCCTCATTGATGCGCGCGGTCGTTTGATTGGCATCAACAGCGCGATCTTGTCGCCGTCGCGCGGCAATATCGGAATCGGTTTTGCGATTCCGGTGAATCTCGCGCGCTTCATCATGGACAGCCTCGCGGAAACGGGGACCGTGGCCCGGGGTTATCTCGGGGTCACCAGCGACACGGTGACCGCCGATGTCGCCGAGCAACTCGGGCTCGCCAAAGAAACGCGGGGCGTGGTGGTCACCGATATTGACCCGGACAGCCCGGCGGAAACCGCGGGCTTGAAGCGCACCGATGTCATTCTGGCGATCAACCAGCATCCGATTGCCACCTGGGAAGAGCTGCGTTTGCTGGTCTCGCAAATCGTCCCTGAGGCGAAGGCGAAGCTGAAAATCATGCGGGATGGCAAGCCGCAGACGGTTGAAGTGACCATGGGCCGGGTGGTCGAAAATCCCGATGAGCTCTTTGCCGGAGTGGATGTCACGCCGCTGACCCCCGAGATCCGCCGGCGCATCGGGTTGAACGACCCGCGGATTACCGGCCTGTTGATTACCAAGGTGGCGGAGGATTCCCCGCATCGCGACCGCCTCGCGCCGAACATGGTCATTCTCGAATTGAACCGCCAACCGGTGCCGGACCTGCGCGTCGCACGTGAGCGAGCCAAGCCCGGGCGCAATCTGGTCGCGATTTTCGACGGCCGGGCGATTCGCTACGTCGTGATCACGGTGCGGTAGGGCTAACTGCCTGGTTTTTGCACCGGAATCCTGGCCAGCCAATCGGGCACGGCATCGGCAGGGTAGGTTGGGAAACTCAGTTCGAGCAGCGACACCGCTGGAACCGCAAAGCGCGCCGCCCCCGCACTGCGGTCGACCAACATCGCGATGCCGGCGGCGTGGGCCCCCCCCTGGCGCAGAATTTCCAACGACTCAAGCACTCGTCCACCGCGCGTGACAACGTCTTCCACGACCAGGACGGATTCCCCGGGAGCGAAGGTGAAGCCGCGCCGCAGCACCAGGGCGTTGTTTTCTTTTTCCGCGAAAACATAACGTGCGCCAGCCTGCCGGGCGATTTCCTGGCCGATTACCAGGCCGCCCATCGCGGGAGCCAGCACGGTTGCGAAACGCAGGCCCGCGGCACCCACCTTGGCGAGCAGCAATTCGGCCAGGCGCTCCACCGCATCCATCCGCTGGCATACCTGCGCGCATTGAAAATAGTGTCCGCTGTGGAGCCCGGAGCGCAGGACAAAGTGCCCTTCGAGCAAGGCCCGGGTGCGCGTGAAAATATCCAAGATTTCCTTTTGGGCGGCGTCCATCTCCCGACGATGCGCCAGACCGCGGAAAAAACAAAATCAATTTTGCGTGTTTCAACCGGCTGTGCCTGATTGGTGGTTGTCATGAATACCGCACCGCCACTGCCGCTGGAGGACGAGATTGGTGATGTCCTGGAGAAGGCCATGGACCGCGCCGGACTCAACGCGGAGGCGGTGGCGGTCCGTGCGGACGTACCGCTGGAGCGCTTGCGCGACGCGATTGATTACCGCGGGGATCTCACCTGCGCGGAACTCCGCCGACTCGCGGCCGTACTTGGCTTGAATGAGATTGGGGTCTGCGCCCTGGGGGTCGGGGAATATCCGCGGCCGGAGATCGGCCCGCTGCCCTTCCGCGTCTGGCCATTGCGCATGCCGCATGGGATTGGTGTCGCCAACGCCTATTTGGTGGGCGAAGCCGCATCCTCCCGCGCGATCCTTTTCGATACGGGTGCGGGGGGCGATGCGCTGGCGGCGGTCTGGCCCGGGGCGGTCCAGCACGTCGACGCCGTTTTCCTGACCCACGTGGAGCAGGAACACGCCGGTGGACTCTGTGGTGTGGTCGCGCGATTTCAGGTTCCGGCGGCGTTTGTCCCGCTGGGAATTCGCGTGCCTTGTACGGTGGGAATGGGAGAGGGGCAGACCCAAACGTTCGGCTCGTTGCGAGTCAGGGCACTGGCGACTCCGGGGCACGTCGCTTCGCACAACTGCTATCTGGTGGATGTGCCCCGGGAAAGTTCCTCCGGAACTCTGCTGATCTCGGGTGATCTCGTGTTCGCCGGATCGGTTGGTGGGGCATTTTATTCCCACGCCCAACTTCACGAAAATTTGCGACGAGTCTTGGGCTCGGTCCCCAGAGACACCGTCATGGCACCGGGACACGGTCCCCTGACGACGGCAGGTCACGAGGTGCGCTACAATCCGTTCTGCAGCTTCGTGTGAAAATGGTCGGGGCGGTCGGATTTGGTAATCATTCCTTTCATTCCGAAAGAAGAGCATCGCGAAACCGTTTTGCAAAAAGCAGAAGAAGTTGCAGCTCTCTTACGAGCCACATTTT
>SXSC01000115.1 GCA_005792355.1 Opitutaceae bacterium | reverse complement strand
GTTCGCGCAGTTCATCGGCACGCCGGCTTACATGAGCCCCGAGCAGGCCGAGTTCAACGCGCTCGATGTCGATACGCGCAGCGACATCTACTCGCTCGGGGTGCTGCTCTACGAACTGCTCACCGGCCGGCCGCCCTTCGATCCGAAGAGCCTGCAACAGGCCGGGCTGGACGAAATCCGCCGCATCATCCGCGAGGTTGAACCACCGCGGCCCTCGACGCGCCTCAACACGCTGACCGAGGCGGATCGCACGACGCTCGCCAAGCACCACGGCACGGCGTCGGCGCAGCTCTCGACGCAGTTGAGCGGCGACCTCGACTGGATCGTGATGAAGGCGCTCGAGAAAAACCGCTCGCGGCGCTATGAAACCGCCAACGGCTTTGCGCTCGATCTCCAGCGGCACCTGCACCACGAGCCCGTCGCCGCGCGGCCGCCGAGCCAGACGTATCGGTTGCAAAAATTCATCCGCCGCAATCGCGTCGCCGCCGGTGCCGCCGCCGCCATCGCCGCCGTGCTTGTGCTCGGCACGACGGTGAGCACCTGGCTGGCGTACCGGGCCAAGCGCGCGGAAGCCGTCGCCCTGCACGGCGAGCGCGAGCAGAGCCGTTTGCGCGAAACGGAAGCGCTGCTGCGCGCCGAAGCGCAACGCGCCCAAGCCGCCGAAGTCGCTCTGCGCCAGTCGGCCGAAGCGCAGGAACGCACCGCGCGCCGAAGAGCCTACGCGGGCGACATGAATGTGCTCCAACAAGCCCTGGCCGACGAGAATCACGGGCGCGCGCGGCAGTTGCTGAACCGCCAGCAACCGCAGCCCGGTGAAACCGACCTGCGCGGCTGGGAGTGGCGTTACCTTTGGCAATTCTGCCAGAACGAGGCGAAATCCGTTCTCGCGAAAGCGGCCCGGGCTGGGTTCTCCTCAGTCGCCGCCTCATCTGACGGAAAATGGATCGCGACGCAATGGGGCGGCGTGTCCGAACCGAACCCGGTCATCTGGGATACGCAGAGCGGCACCAAGATGGAGATACCTGTGGGAAGCTGGGTGGGCCACGTGTCATTTTCGCCGCGCGAACCGATCCTGGCGATGGTGGGCAATCGCTACGCTCCGAAGCTTGCGGGTCACATCATGCTCTGGAACGTCGAGACGCGTCAGAAAGTGAGGGAATGGATCTTCAGCCCTTCGGGGGACCCCTGCACGGGAATTTTCTTTTCGGAAGATGGCCAGACGCTGGTGACGTCCACGAAAAGTCCGCAAAACGAGATCCGTCTGTGGCGGGTCGCGACGGGAGAACCGGTGGCCAGTTTTCCCACCAGACCCACGACCGGAAGACCTTTGGAGTCATACTTTGCGGTCAGCCGCGACTTGAAGCTGGCAGCGTATGTTTCCGACAACCGCGTCCAGGTGCACGTGCATGATTTGGTCACTGGTCGAGAGCTCTGGAGCAAGCCGGCGGCGGCCGAGAATGTCCTGGCACTCAGCTTTTCTCCCGACGGAAAAATCCTGGCCTCCGGATCAGGCTACCAAGAGTCACCCATCCGGCTTTGGGACGCCGAGACGGGGAACGAGTTGGGCCGGCTCGAGGGCAACCGCCTTGGTGTCACCAAGATCGTGTTCTGGCCCGACGGCCAGACCCTGGCGTCGGCCGGCCTCGACCAAACCGTGCGCGTCTGGGATGTGGCGAGCCGGCGTCTAATCCGCACGTTCCGCGGCCACACCGGCGAGGTGCATAGCCTGGCGCTGCTGCCAGACAACCAGACGCTGGTGAGCGGGTCGAAGAACGGCGAACTGTTGCTTTGGGACACCACCTCGCCGAATCCCGCGACGCGCGCCCACACCACGATCCCCGGGGAGGTCATGGTCTGGCGTTTTTCGGGAACCGGCGACTCGATCATCACCGTTGAAACCGATGGCCGAATTGCGGAACGGCGCGGAGAGAATTATCGGGACGAAAGGACGCTGTTCCAAGTGGGCGCCAAAGTTTGGGCCGCGGACAAGATCGCGAGGGAGACAAGGGCCCAGGGTGAACGCCCCTCGACCGGAACAACGATTTTGGCCGCGGCCAGCCCGCGATTCGCCCACGTCCACGCCAACGGAAATATCGAGGTCTGGGATTGGGAAACCGGCCGGCGGGTCAGAGTCATCGCGTCGACTCAAGAGACCGTGCGCCTGACACCCCTGAGCTTCGCGAGCGCAGGCGAGAAGCTGATGATCAGCCGGCTGGTCCGGGGCACGGACCGGCGAGTCATACGGGAAGAATGGGAGGTTGCAACTGGCCGCCAAACGCGAACGTGGAACCCGAAAAGCCGACTGGATATCAATCATGAGCTGTTCGCAGCGCTCTCGCCCGATCGGAAGCGGTTGATGGCGCTCGCCGGCCCCGCGGCCCTCGTTCGCACCGATCTCGACAGCGGCCGGGAAATCCGGCTGAAACTGGACCTGACCAACGTCGGCGAGATGGGGAGTTTCTCCCCGGACGGTTCGCTCTTCGCCGCGCCGACCATGAACGGGTTCGTTCAAATTGTGAACGTCGATCCGTTGGAGAGCGTGACGACTCTTTCCGGTTCCTTCCTGGGGATCCACTCGGCGGCGTTTTCGCCTGATGGGAGTCGATTGGCAACGGGCAGCAATGGTGACGAAGCGATGACGCTGTGGGAGGTAGGCAGCTACGAAAGACTGCTGACCCTGCGGGCAGCGGGATCGATTTTCCGGCAGGCTGCGTTTTCGCCGGGTGGAAACGTGCTGGGAGCACTCAGTGGCAACCGCGAGAGTCCCACCCTGCATTTGTGGCGCGCGCCGTCGTGGGCGGAGATCGCGGCGGCGGAGGTTTTGGCGGCGCCAAAACCTTAAGTGTCAAATCCACGGCTTCGAAGCACGATCCGCGCGCTGTGCTGCGCAACGTGATTGCCGAGGCAACCGGGAGATGCGCCCGGGGGCGTGGCGGGGGTGCGGATTGAGTTGCGTCCGAGGTCGCACGATCTATCCCATTTCTTGCAGCTGGCGCGTGCCAGCTTTGCAGGGATCGTTCCAGCCTTTGGGATTCGTTTCAATTCTGCCAGCCGCGGTTCGCTGATGCAGTTCTGCATCAGCGAGGTTTCCAAAAAAAAGCAAATCACCATGCACCAATCCATGAATCCGAACACCAGACCGTGCGCGCCGAACGTTCCGGCATTCGTCCCGTGTCTCGTCGCCCTCGTGGTCGCCAGCGTGGGCCACGCCCAGGCCGTCGTCCCGCCTCCGGCGGCGGCCGCGGACCAGCGAGCGCCAAAGCCACCCGTGGTCGTCGCGACCCCGGCCGGCGGGAACGACGAGACGGTCGAGCTCTCGCCCTTTGTCGTGAAGGGCGAGACCGGCTGGAACGCGACGGAGACGCTCGCGGGCACGCGGATGAAGACCAGCCTGAAGGACGTGCCCAACCAACTCGAGGTGTTCACGAAGGAATTCATGGACGACCTGGCGTTGAACAACGTCGACGACATCGTGATCTATGCGGGCAACGTCGATTCGCTTGACGAATACATGCAGGACAACAATGCCGAAAACGGCGCGACGAATCTGACGAAGAAGACGCGCGTCCGCGGGCTCAACCAGGCCTCGTTCAGCCGCGGCTTCTTCGGCAGCAGCTTCCAGTCCGACAGCTACAACACCGACTCGACCACGGTGGCGAGCGGCTCGAACCCGGTCCTGTTCGGCCTGGGCAGCTCCGCGGGCATCATCGATTCGAGTGCCGGGCGGGCGGCCATGCGCAATCGCATGAACGTCCGGCTGCAATACAGTTCGGAAGATTCGAAGCGGGCGACGCTCAACCTCAATCGCGTCATTATTCCCAGCCTGCTGGCGCTGCGGGTGGACGGACTGTGGAGTGAATACCATACGTCTCGAAAGCCGAATTACGACGACCAGCAGCGCTATACCATCGGGCTGGCGTACAAACCGTTCAAGACGACGACCGTGTATGCGAGCTATGAGCACATCAGTCGGGATGGCAACATCGCACCCCGCAATCTTGCGATGGATCGAGTGTCGCTGTGGGAACTCGCGCCGTCCGTGCCTCTCAGCCCCTATCGCACCGCCCGGCCGGGTTACGACAATCGGACGGCCGTTCCGGCCAACATCAGCACGACCTCACGGATCTTCGGCACTCAGTCCGCCAACAACGCGGTGTTCATCAGCGACGCGGCGGCCGTGGCCCCGATGAACTGGGGTCGCAGCGTCACCGTCCTCAATCCCACGGCCGCGACGGCATTCGGCGTACCGGACGCGGATTACGACCGCGCCGCCCAGCTGGAGCTGAGCTTTATGGACGGGAAATATTTTCCCGCTGACGCCAATATCGTGGGAAATCTGCGGAAGACGACCCATCGGGGAGACATCAAGACCTTAAACCTGGAGCAAAGACTGCGCCGCAATTTATTCGTGGAACTGGCTTACAACCGGGAGGATTTCACCCAGAGCAAACTGCTGAACATCTCCCAGGTGAAGATCTTCGTTGATCCAAACCTCTATCTGCCCGTGGCCCTGCCGGGGGAAACTGCGCCGCGCCCCAACCCCAATCACGGCCTGCAATACTTCGAGACCGCTCCCAATGGTTTTTGGACCCACGATGTGAACGAAAACCTCCGCGCGACCGCATCGTACGAGCTGAACGCCCCGCGCGAGTTGAAGTACCGCTGGGCCCGGTGGCTGGGCGCACACCGGTTGGCCGGCATCTTCGAGCGGGCGCAGGCCCATGAGATCCGATTGTCGGGCGGGATCAGGAGCCTCATCCTCGACGATCCGTTCATCCCGGGCATTAACCTCACACCCCGGACCACCCAGAACTGGGCGACCAACGCGAGTCGCTCCCCGTTGATCCGGGCCTATTTCCCTTCGCGGGGGGCGAATGTCGCCGGCCCCGGCGGGCAGGGCGTCGGCTGGACTTACGTCGATGCCAATGGCAAGCCAGGCGTCATCACCTACGGCGACGCAGGCATGGTTTCGGCCACGAGTGGCAAGCGGCTGAGCACGAGTAACAACCCCCCCGACACCACGGCACGGAAGATCAATTCCGTCATTTTCGCGTGGCAGGGATCATTTCTCCCTGACCGCGAGGGCAACAACCGCATCATCCTCAACTACGGTCGCCGGCGTGACTCCATCCGGACGGCCACCGCTGACGCGGCCTCCCGCACGCGCGATTTCTCCGGGTTGTACCCCATGCCGTCCGAAACGACCTGGGATTCCTATGGCGCGGCCGACGAGGCCGTGAACAGCAGTCGGGGCGTCGTCGTGCGCCCCTGGCGCTGGGTCAGTTTCTTCTATAACAAATCAACCACTTTTGCGCCCGTCGGTCGGGCGTATTATGATCCCTATGGCAACGCGTATCCGGGATCAGGTGGCGAGGGTCGCGACTACGGCGTGCGATTCGATTTATGGAAGGACCGGGTCAGCTTGCGCTACAACCGGTTCGAGTCATCCGACGGACCAACCGTGGCCCCACCCGGGCGGCTCAGGAACATCATCGGCGACGCGCGACTGATCGAGAACCGCGTGCTCGCGCTCGATCCGAGCCTGCCGCAGATCAATCTTTCCAATGGCATCGGGGTGGGATTTCCCGGCAGTGCGCCCCTTTACATGCCGATGAGCTTTCGTGAGGCACAGGGCGATGAACTTTCGCTCAGCGCCCGGCCCACGCCCAACTGGAACATCGTGTTGAATGCCGCCAAGTCGAAGGCCATCGATTCCGAAATCGGAATAGAGTGGAAGGCGTGGGTGCAGGAACGACTGCCGGTCTGGCAGCGGGTCGTGGCGCGGAATGGCGAGGTCGATAACTCCGGCCGGCCGGCCACCTGGGCCACGGCGCTGGCGGACCCGGGAAACTCCAGCCAAACCCTCCAGCAATATTACGAGGGCACCGTGGTCGGGGAGACGATCGCGTTCATGAACGCATCGGAGGGCAAGCAGACGGATGGGTCGCGCGGTCGACGGGCCAATCTCATCAGCAGTTACCGCTTCTCGGAAGGCAAACTCAAGGGCCTCAGCTTGACGGGCGCGCTGCGCTGGCGGCCGCCGCCAACAATCGGATACCCGGTGAAGAGACTTCCCTCCGGCGTCAAGGCGCTCGATGTGGACAATCCCTGGCGGGGCAAACGGGAATTGTGGACCGACGTCGGAGTGGGCTATCGGGGTCGGATCGCGGCGTTCGGTGGTCTGCGCTACAACGCGCAGCTCAACGTCCGGAATGTGTTCGGCGAGGGGCCGCTGATTCCGTTCCGATCCTACACCGACGGGACCATTGCCAGTGTCGCCACGCTGGAACCGCGCCTGTTCATCTTTACCTGGGGGCTGGAATTCTGACCGAGTGAACACTCGCCCTTCGCTTGGCCACCCCGAGGCAAGCCTCGGGGCATCATGGCCCAGCGACCGCTACGCGGATCGGGCTCGTGGAATCGCCGGCCAGAGCGTGGCAAGCCTCGGGGAATGGTCCCGCCTGCGATTGAAAAGGGGGGGGCGTCCGCTGGCCTTAGCTTCTCCCGCGAGAGGTCGGTCAGCCCGCATTTTTCACACTCAAACTGCCTTTCAATCGATCCAACTTCCGCCGCTTCCAGTCTTCGGCGTTGGCTGCGAGTTCATGCGGGCTAAAGGCAAAACCGCAGCGGTTTTGCCAATCGCCCGGACGCTCCAGAAGGTTGAGACCGCGGCCACGATTTTCGAACACGCTGTGGCTGCGCAGGAGAGAAGAGTGGGCCAATCTTGATCCACTTCGATCCTGGTTGGGACGATTTTTTATCACAGAGATCCCGGAGCGAAAAGCGAGGCCACCGAGCAGAAAAGCGGGCGTTCAAGCGTCGCCGGAGATTCAGGTGCCGGGGGCGGGGGAATCAGTTCTTGCCTTGTTTCTTTCCCTTCTTGGCCGCCGGGCCGGCGGGGGCGGGCTCGCCGTAGGCCGGAGTCCAGATCCACGGGAGAACGTTGGCGCGGCGGGCCCAGGTCTCCCATTGGCCGATCATGGTCCGCAGGCGGTCCGGTTCGCGGGCGGCGAGGTTGTGCGTCTCGGTGCGGTCGACCTCCAGGTCGTAGAGTTCCCAGGCGCCGGCGGGGCCCTTGGCGACAAGTTTCCACTGACCGTCGCGCACGGCGCGATTGCCCTCGTGTTCGAAGAAGATCGGCGCGGTGCGCCCGAGTGGCTGGCCGGACAGGGCCGGCCGAAGGCTGACACCCTCCAGCGGGTGGAGGCGCTCGCCGTCGCGTTCTTTCGGATACGTGGCGCCGGCCAGGTCGACGCAAGTGGCCATGAGATCGATCAGGTGGGCGGGCTGGGGTTCGAGGGCGTGGTGCCGGGAGCGCGGGATGCCCGCCGGCCAGTGGGCGACGAGGGGAGTGCTGATGCCGCCCTCGTGTACCCAGTGCTTGTATTCGCGGAACGGGGTGTTGCTGACGTTGGCCCAGGCCTCCCCGTAGCCGTGGTAGGTGTCGGCCGCGCCCGGGAGCACGCCGTAGCCCTGGCGCATCGGGTAGCCGTCGCGGGTCTGCTTGGGAATCATGTCGGGCTGCAGGTAACCGGCGGCGAGCGGGGGCAGCGAGGGCTGGGCGGCGCGGTCCCGCGGGGCGGGATTGTTCGCCTGGCGGCCCATGGTTTCGGCGCAGCCACCGTTGTCCTGGAAGAAGAGGATGAGGGTGTTGTCGAACTGGCCGGTGCGCTTCAGTTCGGCGACGAGGCGGCCCGACGCCCTGATCGAGGCAGTCGACCATCGCGGCGAAAACCTCCATGCAGCGCACTTCGAACTCGCGGTCGCGCACGTCGGCCCAGGCGCCGCCCTTTTGCGGGGCGGTTTCCCAGCGGGGGTCGATCAGGCCGAGCTGTTTCATCTTCGCGACGCGGGCGGCGCGGATGGCGTCGTAGCCGGCGTCGTAGCGGCCGCGATATTTGGCGAGGTCGGCGGGTTTGGCGTGCATCGGCCAGTGCGGGGCGGTGTGGGCGACGTACAGGAAGAACGGCTGTCGGGCGTGGTCGCGGGCGTGGTCGGCGACGAAGCGGGCGGCGTGGTCGTTGATGGCGTCGGTGTAGTAAAAGCCCCGCGGCTTGTATTCAGGGTCTGCGTACGGCGAAATCCGGGTGTTGTCGCGGGTGAGCGAGTTGGGGTCGAAAAAGCTGCCGGCGCCGTGGATCGTGCCGTAGAAGCGGTCGAAGCCGCGCTGGAGCGGCCAGTTGTGCTTCTCCGATTCGCCGGCGGGATTGACCTTTTTGGTGACGTGCCACTTGCCGACCATGTAGGTGCGGTAGCCGGCGGGCTTGAGTGTCTCGGCGATCGTGAGGCTGCGCCGGTTGAGGTCGCCGCGATAGCCGTCGAGCATGCGATCTTCCATCATGTGGCCGATGCCGGCCTGGTGCGGGTAGAGGCCGGTGAGGAGCGAGGCGCGGGTCGGGCAGCAGCGGGCCGTGTTGTAGAACTGGGTGAAGCGCACGCCGCCGCGGGCCAGGCCGTCGAGGTGGGGCGTTTCGATTTCGCCGCCGTAGCAGCCGAGATCGGAGTAGCCCATGTCGTCCGACATAATGAGGATGACGTTGGGCCGCGACGGGGTGGCGGCGGTGGCGCAGGTGGCGCTGAAGAACGCGCAGGCGGCGAGGAGGGGAATATTCATGGCAAGAAGTGGTGGCGGCAAAGAGGTGGAGCGCGGCGGCTGGGGGAGAGAAGCAGAAGAGCGAGGGTGGGGAAACGGTTAATCATGGGAAGGGCCAAAGGAAGGCGAGCGGGTAGCCCGGAAAAATCAAACCTGGCGCTGGGGCGCAGCCACACTCTGTGCGGTCGCCGCTGATGGAGAATGAGAAGATCGTCGAACTTCCGGTGGACCAGCGCACCATCACCCGCCGCTGCACGGACCGAGGCGTCGCCTTCATCAAGGAAAGCCGGCCCGATCCGACAGGGTCAGTCCGCTAGTCGCTAGTTTTTGAACTCCGGAACTCAGACGCCGCCCGGCGAGCCAGTCAGCCGCGTCGTTCCTCCGCACCGACGTTTCTCACGCGAAGTAGAAACTAGTGTGCCGACCGCAAAGTAGCGTGACAAGTAGCGGCGAGCGCCAGCGAGTGGAGCGCGCCGGTGGTCCACTCGCATGGCGCTCGCAGCTACACGTCACGAAAGTTATTGGTCGCGTCACTAGCGGCGTGACCCTCTTGGATCGGCCGCCGGCGCTGTTGTTGGTGTCGCCGGCAATGATTACGGTGGCGCCGGGTTCGCGGGATAGAAGGCTGGTGGCCCATGTGTCGATGGCCTCCCGCTGCTTCGTCTGTCTGTCTGCCCGCACGCCGATTGGTCGGAGCAGGTGAACGGCGAGGGCGTAGACCTTGGCGGCGTCCTTTGTCGCGTATCCCCAAATTTGAGACCGAGGCCGGCCGCTTGCCCCGCGTCTCCAGCTCGGCTCGAGACCGTGAGTTGAAAAATTGGCGGGAAATTGGCGGGATGCCAAAAAGTAAAAACCCCCGCAGACTTGTAAGTCGTTGGGGATTAATGGCTGCCCGGGCTGGATGGCGCCGCGAACTTTCTGACTCAAGTTCGCGGTTTCCGAGGGAAATCTACTGGGAGAGTCGCCGCCCTTTGCAAGCTGGGAGGTAACGCTTGTGTCCCGAAATTCGCATCTTCGGCGGATTTGGGTTGGGGAAACTTGTGTCACTTGGTTCACCGGAGGTCGAGACCGGCGGGGCGACTGGGCTGGGTGTGGGTGACAAAAACTCCATCCGGGAGCCGCGAGGGTAACTCAATGGGGCGTTCGGATAGGAGTGCGTCGCCTTGCAGGCGACTCTCGTGACGCACGGTAGGCTGATTCGCAGAACCGACGCGTCGAATCGCTCGGTATC
>SXSC01000012.1 GCA_005792355.1 Opitutaceae bacterium | reverse complement strand
GCTCGCCGTGGCGGTAGACCGAGTATTTCGCGAGATCGGTGCGCAGGTCGGCGCCGGGCGCCATGCGCCGGGGCTCGAAGCCGCCGCCGTCGACCACCTCCAGCACCGGGCAGGGCTTCTGGTTGCGCTGGCAGAACACCATGAAGTCGAGCGCGTGCGCGCGCGGCAAGGCGACGAAGAAGGTCTGAACGTAACCCGGGCACTGGTTGCGCGTGATGCCCTGGACCTTGCCGGCCCGGCAGTCAGCCCGGAACTGCTGCGCCGTGGTCAGCCCGCTCGCGGTCGGGCCCGGCGGGGCGGAATAGGGACCGGCCGGATAGACGCCGGGCAGGTTGTCGAGCGCCATGATCGCCGATCCCTCAGTCGACCTTGAGATTGAGCGAGCGGATCAGCGCGCCCCAGCGGGCATATTCCTCGCGCCACAGCTTGTCGAGATCGGCCGGCCCCGCGCCGACGCCGACCGCGCTCACCCTGCTCAACACCAACCTGAAACGTGAACAGGATCACCTCGGCGCGTTTCTCCATCTCGCGGTCGATCACGCCAAATTGATCGGCTTCAAGGGCCAGTTTCTCATCGAGCCAAAACCCAAGGAGCCCACCAAGCACCAGTACGACTTCGATGTCGCCAGCGGCATCGCCTTTCTCCGCACCTACGGCCTGGAAAAATATTTCAAGTTCAACATCGAGACCAACCACGCCACCCTCGCCGGCCATACCTTCCAGCACGAAATCGAGGTCGCCGCGTCCCAAGGCATGCTCGGTTCCATCGATGCCAACAGCGGCGATCTTCTCCTCGGCTGGGATACCGATCAGTTCAACACCGATGTCCGTGAGCTCACGCTCGCCATGCTCTCGATTCTCCGCGCCGGCGGCATCGGCCGCGGCGGTTTCAACTTCGATGCCAAGCTCCGCCGCCCGTCGATCGATCCCGCGGATCTTTTCCATGCCCACATCGGCGGCATGGATGCCTACGCCCTCGCCTTCAAGATCGCGCGCCGGATTCTCGCCGACGGCAAGTTCGAGCAATTCGTGCAGGAGCGCTACGCGAGCTACGACTCCGGCTTCGGCCGTGAAATCGAGACCGGCCGCGCCAGTTTCCGCCAGCTTGAGAAGCTCGTCCTCACCAAACTCGGCGAACCGACGCCCACATCCGGCCGCCAGGAGTATCTCGAAAATCTGCTCATGAGTTACCTGCACGGCTAAGCGCGTTGGGGCGCGGTCTCCCACTCCAAGAACTCAACAGATCGGCCGCTTGCCTGCCTGTGGCACGGTTGCCCAACCGCCGCAGGGAACTGACCGGGCGTTCTGCTTCGTTCACGTTGTCGTCGTCAACCACCTCCACCGCGCGTTTTCCGTTCCGCCTCTCCGTTTGACTCCTCCGGGTTCCCAGATTCTCCTTCCGTCATGCACTACCGTGTGACCCTGTTTGAATCTGACGAAGGTTGGTCCGTTAGCTGCCCCGACCTACCAGGCTGTCACTCGCAAGGCACCACTCGGAAAGAGGCTTTGACCAACATCCGGGATGCAATTCGTCTCTGGCTCGAAGTCGAAACCGAGGAAACCGGACTCAAGCGCATCGAGCAGACCGAGGTGCTCGTCTAACCGCTGCCACCTGTGGAGCCGCGTGAAGCACCGTCTCCTGCCGCTGTTTTCCCTCCTGTCAGCGACCGCTGCCCTCGCGGTCGCCGGCTGCTCGTCGGTCTCCACGCGCAAGGTGGTCGAGCTTGATCGCTTCCACCGGTTTTATGTCGAAAAGCGATTGAACGAAAACAACCGCCTCGACGAACTCATCGTCGCCGAACTGCAGCGCCTCGGCCGCCAGGCCTCCTCCGGTCCCCTGACGATGATGCCGCCCAAAACCGAAGTGCTCGTGACGTACGACGCGCGCTGGAACTGGGACTTCAAGACCTACCTCATCGAACTCAATCTCGAGCTGCATACCCTCTACCCGTCGAAGAAATTGGCGGACGGCCGCTATTACCAGCCGTCCCTCACCCCAAAACAGCCCGCCGAAGCCGTGAACGGCATCCTCAGGCCGCTCTTCGGGAAGTGACCGCGCCGCCGCGGCACATATCCGCGCCGTCATCCGTCTCGCACCAACCGATGCCGACAGCCCCTGCCCCCGCGTGTCCTGTCACCCAATGGGTGACAAGAAAGCCCGGGTCGCAGGGAGTGCCCGCCGGCCAGGCACTCTGGGCGGGCTCAAAACTCCGCCCGCACGTCGGCGAGGAACGCCGCCACGTCGGCCTCCCGCGTCGCCCAGGAACACATCAACCGGTAGCCGTGCTCGCCGACAAACTTATAGAAATGCCACCCCTTGGCCTCGAGTGCCGCGACGACCCGCGGGGTCAGTTCGACAAAAACGCCGTTGGCCTCCGTCGGTGCGAGCAACGTCAAACCGAGCGCCCGCAGCCCGCCGGCCAGCGCCTGGGCCTGGCGATTTGCGTGGGCCGCATGCCGCAGCCACGCGCCGTCGCGCAACACCGCCTCCCACTGCGCGCCGGCAAAACGCATCTTCGACGCCAGTTGGCCCGCCTGCTTCACCCGGTAATCAAACTCCCGCGCGAGCTCGCGATTGAAGAACACGACCGCCTCGGTCGTGAGAAGGCCGTTCTTCGTCCCGCCAAAGCAGAGCACATCGACGCCCGCCCGCCACGTGAGGTCGGCCGGCGAAAGTCCGCGATCTCGCGCCGTGGCGGCGGCATTGGCGAAGCGCGCGCCATCCATGTGGATCACGAGCCCCCGCGCCCGCGCAAACTCCGACAGCGCGCCCAATTCGTCCGGCGTGTAGAACGTGCCCAGCTCGGTCGTCTGGGTGATCGAGATCGCCCGGATCTTCGGGAAATGCACGCCGTGTCCGCGCTGCATCACCGGCTCGAGATCCGCCGGGCGAAGTTTCGCGTGCGCCCCGGCGATCGGCAGGATCTTGCTGCCACCGGTGAAGAATTCCGGCGCACCGCATTCGTCGGTTTCGAGGTGCGAGTACTCGTGACAAAGCACCGCGTGATGCCGCTGGCACAGCGCGGCAACCACAACGGCGTTGGCGGCCGTGCCGTTGAAAACAAAAAAAACGTCGCACTCCCGCTCGAAGACCTCCGCCAACCGGCGCTTCGCCCCGGCGGTGAGCGCATCGTCGCCATAGCTGGGCATGGAACCTTCGTTGGCGGCGCTGAGCGCGGCCAGCGCCTCGGGGCAGATGCCGGCGGTGTTGTCGCTGGCGAGGGAATAGTTTGGCATGGCGCCGGTCATGGGTTTTTTCGCGTCTGGCAATGTGAGGCCCGGATGTTTCTCCTCTGATCGCACGCGATGGATCCCGCAAACGTCAATCTCTACCTCGTCGGCTTCATGGGCACCGGGAAAACCACGGTGGGCCGGGCCGTCGCCCACCGGCTGCATTTCAAAGCCCTCGACAGCGATTACGAAATTGAGAAACAGCAGGGAAAATCGATCCCGGAAATTTTCGCGCAAGACGGCGAACCCGCCTTCCGCGCCATGGAACGGGCGTTCATCGAGGGCGGCCACCCGGCCCAGGGCACCCTTGTCGCCTGTGGCGGCGGGCTCGTCATCCAGCCAGGCATGCTCGACCTTCTCCAGTCCAGAGGCGTGGTCGTGTGCCTGCACGCCACCTTGGAAACGATCCTGGCCCGCACGTCGCGCCAGCGGACCCGGCCGCTCCTGGCCGTCGAAAACCCGGAGGAACGGATCCGCACCCTCTACGCCGCCCGTGAGCCGATTTACAAAAAAGCCGGCACCGTCATCCTCACGGACGCGCGGCCCCTGCAGGAAATCGTCGCCCACGTCATCCGCGTCTGGCGGCGCGATGCGCCCGATTTCGCCCGGGAAAATCCCTGAGTCCGGCGGCGCCCGTCGTGCACGACCCGCGGCGCTCCCCAGCCTTGCGATCGCCGCCCATGGATCCCCGCCAGCCGGAGTTTCGCCGCCGCCTCGAGGCGCTCGGTTTTGACGAAGTGCGCTTCGCCGCGATCACCGGACCCTCCCGCGATCCGCTGGCGGAGTGGCTGGCGGCTGGCCGGCACGCCGACATGCATTGGCTGGAGCGCACCGCGGACAAACGCCTGAACCCCGAACTCGTGCTGCCCGGCGCCCAGTCCGTCGTGATGCTGGGCGTGAGTTATTGGTCGACCGGATTCCGCCCGGCCACGTCGGGCGGCCCGCGCTGGGCGCGTTACGCGCTGCACGCGGACTACCACGACACGATCAAACCCGCGCTCGCCGCCGCCGGCCACGTCCTCGCGGAACTCTACGGCGTCACCGGGACGGACTATCGTTACTATGTGGATACCGGCCCGGTCCTCGAACGAAGCTGGGCGGCACGCGCCGGCCTCGGGTTCACCGGGAAGAACGCCATGCTCATCTCGCGGCGTCACGGCAACTGGCTGTTCCTCGCCGCGCTTTTAACGCGGGTGAAATTCGCCGCGGATGCACCAATCAAGTCGGCACGAATCGACGGCCCGATCGGTTTGTTGTGCGGCAAGTGCACGCGCTGTCTCGCCGCCTGCCCGACCAACGCGTTCGCCGCCCCCGGCGTCGTCGACGCGCGCCGCTGCATCTCGTATCAAACCATCGAGAACAAGGGAATGATCCCCCGCGAGCTGCGCGCGGGAATCGGAAATCACGTTTATGGCTGCGACGTGTGCCTGGAAGTCTGCCCCTGGAATCGCTTCGCCCAGGAGGGCCGGCGGATGCTGCTCTCGGCGCGTTACGACCTCGCGGATCTCTCCCTCCCCGCACTGTTGACCCTCACACCGGAGCGCTTCGCCGCGGTTTTCCGGCACACGCCCATCAAGCGCCTCAAACTCTCCGGGCTCCTGCGCAACGCCTGCGTCGTCGCCGGCAACAGCGGCGATCCCGCCGCCCTCCCACCCTTGCTCGACCTCGCGACCGCACACGCCTCGGCCCTGGTCCGCGCGCACGCCGTCTGGGCGGTATTTCGGCTGGGCGGCGGCGCCCAGCTCGTCGCCGCGCGCTCCGGCGAAACCGACCCAATCGTGCTGGCCGAATACGCCGCCGGTTGACCGCGACGGCTACTTGAACGCCGCCGTGAACACCGCCACGGCCGACACCGGCGGCCGGACGGGCTTGCCCGCGCGATCGATGAAGGCGTGGACACTGAAGCCGGTCGCCAGCAGCTCCTGGCCACGCCGCACCTCGTATTCCAGCCGGATGCGCAGCAGCGGTTTTTCGCGCAGCGTGGTGATAATCGTAATCCCATCGTCGTAGAGCGCGGGTCGGAGATATTTCAACCCCACCTCCAGCACCGGCAACCGGTAACCGTCTGTCTCCAGCTGCCGGTACGCGAGCCCCAGTTCCTTCAGCAACGTCGTGCGCCCCACCTCGAACCACGGCAGGTAGCTGCCGTGGTACACCACCCCCATCATGTCGGTCTCGGCGTAGCGGACCGTGACTTGCGCGCGCGAGACGATCATGAGTCACCCCACTGCGGGTTGAAGAGCGCCTCGGCCGACTCTTTCCAGCAATTCTGCATCGCCCATTCGCGACCGGCGGCGCCCAATTTCCGGCGCAAGGCGGAATCATGAATCAGCTTTTCAAACGCGGCCGCCAACTGCACCGGCCGGTTCGGTGGTACCAGCAATCCCGTGACCCCGTCGACCACGGCCTCGGAAACGCCGCCCACATCGTGCGCGACCACCGGCAGTCCGTGCGCCGCCGCTTCCAAGTAGACCAGGCCAAACCCCTCGACGCTCCGATCGAGATTCACACTCGTCATCGCAAAGATGTCGGCCCCTTCGTAGACTTCGGACAACTCGTCATCCGGCAGGTTGCCAAAGAACCGCACCGTCAGGTCGGGCTGGCTCGTCGCCGCCTCCCGTATCAGTTGGTCGTAGTTACCCTTGCTCTGGCCACCGACGACCCAGTACTCGAGCCCGGAGCGAAGTTCAGGCGGCAACATCTGCAGGGCCTGCAGCGTGAGCAACTGCCCCTTGCGTGGGTGCAGCCGACCCACCGTGAGAACCACGATCTTGTTCTTGCTCGCCACCGGTTTGACCGGCACCACCGCAAAGTCCGAGCGCAACGCCCCCGGAGTCAGGAAAATCTTGTCATTCGCCTCCGGGAAATAACTCAGCAGCAACTCCTGGGTGTAATTGCTCAGCGTGCTCACCCGGGTGGCCCGCCGAATCAACTGCCCGGCGAGCCAGCGGCGCAATGGACTGCCGGCAAAAGTAAGGATCTCCGAGCCGTGAAAGGTCAGCACCAACCGATGCGGCCGAAAGGCGCGAAAAAACTGCAGCAGCATCATCGCCATCATCGGCCCCGGCTCCGGCAGGTAGACGGTCCCATACCGCAGGCTCCGCCGGTGTCGGACAAGCTCCCGGGCCAGCTGGAACTGGCAGGCGAGGTCGTGCGTGCCCCTGAGGGGAAGGCGACGCAGCCGGAACGGCCATTCCCGCTTCTCGGCCGAGGGCGGAGCGGACTGCGCCCACACCTCGACATCGTAGCCGAGGCTGGCCGAGGCCCGGGCAATTTCCTCGGTAAACGTCGCGATCCCACCACGCCGGGGATAAAACTCGTGCGTAATCAGAAAAACCTGACCAAGATTAGTGGTGGAAGCAACGGCGCTCATGCGCGAAGGAGGTGTGACCGCATCGCCGGCTCGGAGGAGCGCAACGAACGGATCTGGGAGCAAGGCCGGCAATCGCAAAGGTGGCAAGCGCCGTTCCCATTTTGCACTCCCGTCGGCCGGACCATTCAACCATGCCGCTTTCGACCAGCCACGAAACAGGTGGGGCCACGGTCCGGGCTGGCGTCCGCCCGGCAACTCCGGTCGGGGACGAATCCCCATCTACTCTGAAATAATGGGTTTACTTTGCACCGTCCCGTAACATAGAAGATCCGAACAATGTCAGATGCTGTTTCAACCAGTTCGACCACTTCCAAGCCATTGACGCCGACGCCCAAGCCGTTCGCGCCCGAGGATGAGGTCTCCCTGCGGGAGGCCCTGAAACGATGCTCTCCCTCGACCTTTGAGGCCGCGGTTCAATTTCGCAAAACCGGCAATGCCGAGCATGTTCCGGCGGTCGTGATCGGGGTGATCGAGCGGTTTGTTGAGCCGGATCTGCGCATTAAACTCAAGGACGCCGATGACGATCTGCGTCTGATCGAGGATCTCGGCATCGACTCCCTGACGATGATGGAAATCGTCATCCTGGTGGAGGACGTCCTGACGATGACGATCAACAACGATGAGCTGCGCAATCTGCGCACCGTGGGAGACGTCAAGACCTTCATCGACTGCAAGATTCGCGGCCTCCCCTTGCCGCGGCCGACCAAGTTCATCCCCATCGAGCATATCGGGTCGGTGATGCCGGTTCAGCCGCCGTTCCTGTTTCTGAACGAGGCCTCGGTCAGTTCGTCGGCCGCGAACGGAAAATATAAGATCACCGGACAGGAGTTCTTCCTGCAGGGTCATTTCAAGGACAATCCGGTCATGCCAGCCTCGATCATGCTCGAAGCCCTCGGGCAGCTGGCGGTGCTGTATTTGCTGGAAGGCGCCCCCACCGAGCCCGGCAAGGCGGTCAGCGCGCAGATGATATTTTTTACCGGCTGTGAGGGAGTGCGGGCGCACCGGGTGTGCAAGCCCGGCGACATCCTTTCTCTTTCGATCAAACCGAAACGGATGAAAATGCCGCTCGCGACCTTTGAGGGGGCGATTCGCGTGGGTCAGGAAAAGGCGGTGATTGCCGAGGAAATCACCCTCACCTATGGTTTCGTGGATGCCGTGAGTGCGCCGGTGACGATCAATGGGGCGGAGCATCTCGAGGGCGCCAGCGCCACCGAGACCACCGTTCCGTCCCCGACCCCGCTCCGCGCCGCTATCACCGCGTAGGTTTTCCCGCGGGAAAAAACCTGATTAATTTTCCGCCGCCGGCGGAAAATCATGCCTCGAGTCTTCATTACCGGCCTCGGATTTGTCACCAGCATCGGCAACGATGCCGCCACCGTCACGCGCAACCTGCGCGACCTCCGGCATGGCTTTGAGTTGTATCCGCCATTTCAGCAGCCGGACATCCCGTGCAAGGTCATCGGCACCATCAAGGAATTTGATGCGAATTCCACCGACCCCGAAGACTGGACGTTTCCCGCCCGCTACAAAATCAAGCGGGAGCTCCTGCGCTCGATGGCGCCCAACGGCCTCTTCGCCCACTGCGCAATGCTGCAGGCCATTGAGGATGCCCGGCTCGGCGAGGCCGACATTTCCAATCCGCAAACGGGCCTCTACGCCGCCTCCGGCGGATCGCCCCTGCTAACCCACTACCACCACTCCCGGCTCCAGAAAGTGGGCGTGATGCGTTGTTCGCCGCTGGGCATTGTCGCGGCGATCGTCGGCACGTTGAATTTCAACCTGACCGCCGCGTTCAAGATTCAGGGCTCCTCGTGCGGTTTCTCTTCGGCGTGCGCCTCGTCGGCCCATGCCCTCGGCTTTGCTTTCGACGACCTCGTGCTGGGGCGCCAGCAGCGCATGTTCATCGTCGGCGCCGAAGACGGCAACGTCGACGCGATCCTGCCGTTCGCCGGCATGCGCACGCTCTCGCTTCAAACCGATCCCAATCTCGCGTCGCGCCCATTCGATGCCGCGCGCGACGGGTTCGTGGGCACCGGCGGTTCGGTGGTGCTCGTGCTCGAAACCGGGGAGGAGGTCGCCCGTCGCGGTGTCACCCCCTACGCCGAGGTGCTGGGCTGGGGCCAGGCCTCCGACGGCTACAACGTCGCCATTTCCCATCCCGAGGGCCACGGCTCCGCGGCCTCCATCGCCAACGCGCTGCGCGCCGCACGCGTCGCGCCGACCGACGTCGATTACGTCAACGCCCACGCCACCTCCACCCTGATCGGCGACGTATCCGAAGCGCGGGCACTGCGGGCGGTGTTCAAGGAGGCGGCGCCCCGCCTCGCGGTCAGCAGCACCAAGGCGCTCACCGGCCACGGTCTCTCCCTCGCCGGTGCCATGGAGAGCGCCTTCTGCGCGCTGGCCCTCCGCGAAGGCTTCATCCCCGGCAACGCCCACCTGCGGAACGTGGATCCCGAGTGTGGCGGGCTCAACCTGCCCCGCACCACGGAAAACCGCCAGGCTCGGATTGTGGTCAAGAACAGCAGTGGATTTGGCGGCGCCAATGTCGCGCTGATCTTCCGGCACGTCGCCTGATCCCGTGGCCGCCTCCCGCGTTTCCGATCTCCACCGCACCGCCTTCGTCACGGGCGCGAGCACCGGCCTCGGCCTCGCCTTCACCGAAATGCTCCTGGCCGAAGGGGTGCGCGTCTGGGGCACCTCGCGCGATCCGGCGCGGCTCGCCGACCTCGCCCGGTCGCACCCCGGCGCCTTCACGCCCGTCGCGCTGGATCTCCGCGACGGCCAGCTCGCGGTGCGGATTTTTCAGGAGCAGGACCGGGCGGCGGACGGCTTCGATCTCGTGATCAACAATGCCGGCTACGGCGTCTTCGGTGACTTCGCCGCCACCTCCTTCACCCACTGGCGCGAGCAACTCGAAGTGATGCTGGTGCACACCGCCCAATTATCCCACGCCGCCCTGCCGGGCCTGCTCGCCCGCCGGCACGGCGCACTCGTCAACCTCTCCTCGCTCGCCGCCGAATTTCCCCTGCCGTACCAAAGCGCCTATAACATGGCGAAGGCCGGCCTCACCGCCCTCAACGAAAGCCTCATGATCGAAACGGCCGGCTCCGGCGTCGTGATCCTCGACGTCCGCCCCGGCGACTATCGCACGGATTTCGAGAACTCCGTTCGTCGCCCCCCCGCAGCGGAGACACCGCGGATGGCGCGCGTCTGGGCCGCGTTTGCGACCATGATGCGCAGCGGGCCGCCCCCCGCCCACGCCGCCGCCGTCCTGCGCCGCGCCCTGTTGCGGCACCGGAGCGGCACCGTGCGGATGGGGCGCTTCTTTCAGGCGGTGGCCGGACCGTTCCTCGCGCGCTTCGGCTCGCTCCGGCTCAAACGTCGCATTCAGGCGCACTACTTCGACCTCGCCTGAGCGTATGCCCAAGCTTCGTATTCTCCTCCTCACCTCCAGCACGGGCGGTGGTCACGACGCCCGCGCGGAAGCCTTTGCCGAGTGGTGCTTCCAACTCTACCGCCACGACGTGGATGTCCGGATCGAGCAGATGCTCGAAAAGTCATCGGTCATCAATCGCGGCGGAGTGGGGCTGTACAACTACCTGCAGCGGCGCGCGCCGTGGGTGCATAATGTTTTCTACGCCGTCGTCGAGCTCCTCAGCTACCTCAACCGGCGTTCGGTCATGCTGGGGGCCGGCTACTACACGCGCGTGCTTCGCGACTACCAGCCGCACCTGGTGTTCAGTGTCCACGACTGCCTGAACCGCGGTTACTTTCAGCTCGCGCGCCGGTTGCTCGGGGCCGGGCGGGTGCGCTGCGCCACGTATTGCGGCGAATTCTCCGGCGGCTGGGGCTACTCGCGCAACTGGATCGAGCCCTCGGTCGACCTGTACCTCTCACGCACGCCGACCGCGCGGGACTACGCCGTGAAGTGCGGCCTCCCGCCCGAGCGGACCCGCGTGCGCGGCAACCTCATGCGGCCGCGCTCTCACCTTGAGGTGTTGCACCAGGTCGAGCGCCGCGAATTCCGCCAAAAGCAGCTCGGTCTCGACCCGGATCGCTTCACCGTGTTTCTCGCCACCGGCGGCAATGGCGCCAACAACCACTCCGTGCTGCTGCCCGCCCTTCTGCCGCAGGCGGAGCACGTCCAGGCGATCATCATCTGCGGCCGCAACAAGGAGAGCTACAACGAACTCATTCACTGGCGCGCGGCCCATCCCGAGTTTGCCTGCCACATCGAGGGCTTTTCGGAATCCGTGCACCTGCTCATGCAGGCGAGCGACGCCATCGTCACCCGCGGTGGCACGACGACGTGCGCCAAGGCCCTGCACTTTCAATGTCCGATTATTTTCAACGCGTTTGGCGGCATCATGCCGCAGGAGCAGCTCACGTGGAAATTCTTCCGGAACGGCGCCGCCTCGGAAAAAATCGCAAACGCCGCCGACTTCGCCCGCCTCATCAACCGCTGGCTGGCCGATCCGGCGACCTACGCCCGCGACCGCGCCCAGTTTCTCCAACTCAGGTACGAGGAGGATCCCACCTTGCTGATTGACGAACTGGTCGGCCTCGCCAACGAAGTCGCCGGGGCGCATTTGAAACGGCGGACGTTTCCTCCCCTAAAATCCGATGGCCGGTCCGCGAAGTCCTGACCGCCGGGTTTCCCCGCCGCCGCCGCAGGTTTCCTTTCCGCTCCACGCAATCCGCTTGGCCGCGACCCGCGCCGCCCGCTAGCTTCGTCCGACCTTGCCCGCCCAGTCGCCCATCATCGCCTATCTTTTCACCTCGTTTCCCAAGAACACGGAGACGTTTCTCCAGCGCGAAATCGTCGCGATGAAGCAGCACGGCGTGAACCTCCGGCTCTACTCGCTCTGGGGCGGCGGCGGCACGTTTCGCGGACTGCCCGTGGCAACTTTCAACAAGTGGCGCCTCTTCACCCTTCTCTGGTTGATTCCCTCCGAGTCATGGCGCCGGCCCGAGGTCCTCCGCCAGATCTTGCACGGTCTTTTCACCCGTCGCCCGCCTTCCTGGATCAATTTCTGGGAGAATATGCTCGGGGCCGGCTTCGCGTGCCTCTTCGCCCGCGAGTTTCGCCGTCACCCCCCAGCCCTGATCCACGCCGCCTGGGGCGGTGCGCCCGCCACCGCCGCCTGGCTCCTCTGGCGCATCGACGCGCACCGCTTCAGCGCCGCCGCCCACGCCTACGACCTTTACGAACACGGCGGTGATTGGTGGCTGAACGACAAGCTCGAACACGCGGCGTTCATCCACACGTCCACCGAAATGGGCCGCCGCGCGCTGAAGGCCCGCGCACTTCCCGCCGCGAAAATTGTCTGCATTCGTCGCGGCCTGGAACGGCTGCCGACCATGCGACCTTTGCGGTCCTCCCGCTCCCCGCTGCATCTCGTGTGCGTCGCACGACTGGTGGAAAAAAAAGGACTCGACCGCCAGATGCGGATTTATGCGGCTTTGCGGGCCGCCGGCGTGCCCTTCGCCGCGCGAATTATCGGCGAAGGCCCCCTCCTGCCGGAACTGGAAAAACTCGCCGGACATCTCGGGGTCGCGGCCAGCGTCACTTTCACCGGACACCTGCCGCAACACGAGGTCTGGAATCAACTCGGTTGGGCTGACGTGCTGCTCCACACCGGGGTCATCGCCCCCAGCGGCGACCGGGACGGCCTGCCCAACGTGATTCCCGAGGCGATGTCCGTCGGCGTCCTGGTCGTCACCTCCCCCGCCGCCGCCACCACCGAGGCCGTCACGCAGGGCGTCACCGGACTGGTCGCCTCCGTGGACGCACCGGCGGACTGGGTCTCGGCGCTGCGCCGGCTGTCGACCGACAATGCTTTTGCCGAAAAGCTCCGCGCCAACGCGCGCCGCTGGGTCGAGGACAACTTCGACGCCCACCAGAATGCCGCGCGCCTGCTTGCCCGGTTCGAAGCAGCCATCGCCGCGCCCGGGCCCATGACCAACTTCCCACCCGCGCCCTCGAGTCCTGCGCCATGATTTTCTTCGATGTCACGAAGGCCGGCGCCGCTGCGCATCGCTCCGGGCTCACGCGCGTGAGCCGCCGGTTGCGGGACGGCCTCGCTGCCGCCGCGACCGGGATCGCGTGGGATGCGGGCGCCCGCCACTTCGCCGCACCCGCGCACGGTCCGTCCCGCGCCGGCGACTGGTTCCTGACCGCGGAACTGTTCTCCGAGGAGGAACGTCCCGGTTTCACCGCCTTCCTGGACACGCGGAGCTGCGGACGCGCGGCGATTTTCCACGACGCCATTCCGCTCAAACATCCGCATATCACCTGGCCGCAAAGCGTCGCCCGCCACCCGGAGTACATGAAGCTGCTGGCCCGCTTCGACCGCGTCTGGGCCGTTTCGCAGGCGAGCCGCGACGAATTGCTCGGTTTCTGGCACTGGCAGGGGATCACCCGTCCGCCGCCGGTCGAAGTGCTCGCACTCGGCGCCGACTTCAACGCCTCCCCGCGACGCGACCCCGGTCCGGCCTCCTCCCCGCCCCGCCTGCTGTGCCTTGGCATCGTCGAACCCCGCAAGAACCAGCGCTTCCTCGTCGAGGTGTGCGCGGAGTTGTGGCGCGCGGGGCTTGATTTCGAGCTGCACTTGGTGGGCCGGGTGAACCCGCACTTTGGCGGCCCGATCCTCGCGCGCATCCGTGAACTCCAGCGCAACCATCCGACCGCGCTGCATTTTCACGAGGCGGCGGACGACCCCGCGGTCACCCAACTCTACGCCGCCGCGCGCGCCACGCTCTTCCCCACGCTGGCCGAGGGCTGCGGACTCCCGCTGCTCGAATCCCTTTGGATGGGCCGGCCTTGTGTCTGCAGCGACTTGCCCGTGCTCCGGGAAAACGCCGCCGGCGGCGGGTGCCTGACCGTCGCGCCCAACCACGCCGCCGCCTGGTCCGAGGCCCTTCGCCGTATCATCACGGATGATACCCTGCACCGGCGGCTGTCCGCCGAGGCCGCCGCCCGGCCGCTGCCGACCTGGGCGGAGACCGCGCAGTCCATCGCCCAAGCCCTGCGCTAGTGGCGCGACCAATAACTTTCGTGACGTGTAGCTGCGAGCGCCAGCGAGTGGACCACCGGCGCGCTCCACTCGCTGGCGCTCGCCGCTACTTGTCACGCTACTTTGCGCTCGGCACACTAGCCCGGAATTTTCCTAACGCGCAACCGCCACCGGAGAAATCGAACCGCTGGTCCCAGCGGTCACTGAGGCCCGGCGGGAGGTCACAGAGAATACCAGCGGAAAAGAACGCCCGCTTTTCTGCTCTGTGGCCTCTCTTTTCTTTCCGTGATCTCGGTGACAAAAAATCGTCTCGGCCAGGATTGAAGTGGATCCATCGTAGCGCACAGCCATGAAGGGGATTCTCAGAGAAGTTTCCGTTACCCAACTTGTCGGGGGAGCGATCGCCTCGCGGGTTAGCCCCGAAGAAGTCGGCCCGGCCGGGCGAAGATTTCACACGTCTGCGGGTGAAATTTGCGGGCGAAGAGCAGGAGCGCCGCCTCGGCGATGATGCCGGCGCGTCGTCGGCGGGTCCGTCGCTCGCGTGCGGAGTGGTGGTGGCGCCGCTCGAAATCATGGCTCGCCGGACGGCGCTGCCGCCGCTTGAAATGGTCGCCGCATGACCGACTGGCTTGCCCTGCTCATTCCGTTCGCGCTGATCGCGGCGCTCTACGCCGCGGTCGGCCATGGTGGCGCTTCGGGGTATCTCGCGGTGATGGCACTGGCGGGCGTGGCGCCGGCCTCGATGAAACCGACCGCACTCGCGCTCAACCTAATCGTGTCGCTGCTCGGCACGGTGTTGTTTTTTCGCGCGGGGCATTTTGCGTGGCGCCTGTTCTGGCCGTTCGCGGCGGTGTCGGTCCCGGGGGCCGTGCTCGGTGGATGGCTCGACGTGTCTCCGCAGGTGTTTCGCGGACTGGTCGCGGTGGCGCTCGGTTTTGCGGTGGTGCGGCTCTTGTGGCCGGTGGCGGCGTCCGCCGAGATGCGCCGACCTCCCGTGATTGCGGTGTTGACCGCGGGGGCGACGATTGGCCTGGTGTCCGGCTTGATCGGGGTCGGGGGAGGGATTTTCCTGACTCCGCTGCTGCTCGTCTGCGGTTGGGCCGATCTCAAGACCGCGGCGGCGGTGTCGGCGCCGTTCATCTTTGTGAATTCCGCGGCCGGTCTGGCCGGTCACGCCGGTTCGCTGCACCAACTTCCCGCGGCCTGGCCGTGGCTCGCGCTGGCGGTTGTGACGGGCGGGCTGATCGGTGCGCGTTGGGGGAGCCGGGTGGCGGTCGCCGCGCACCTGCGCCCGGCGCTGGCCCTCGTGCTGGTGATTGCCGCCGTCAAACTCGCGCTCGCCTGAGCGGCCCCGCCGATTGTAACCCCACACGCTGCCACCTTGGTTTGCCTGCTTCCGCAGGGCGCCGCTTTGTCGGCGCCGTGGTGGCATCTCAACCAGTCGCCACAGCGCAACGCGGGGGCTGGGCCTGCGGTTTTGCACGAGGCATCCGCGTCCCATCCGGCTTTGCCAGCCGAGAAAACGGCTCGCACGCAATCCCCGCGTGGCTGAGCCTTCGACGTTGGGGAAATCGAAAAATGCGCGTACTATTCTGCTTCCTCGCGATCGGCCTGGTCACAGGATGTGTGGCCACTGTTAAGCAGCAATCGAACTTGGTGGCACGTCTCTTGTCGATTCCGCCCGACGAGGTGGAGTTGATCGTGCGTGAGGCACGAGAGCGTCACAAGATGAAGGTGGCTTGGGTAAGGACGTCCGGCACCGCTATTGAAGTCCGCCTTGGGCGCAAGGACCTGTTTAATCCGGGGGCATCGTCGTCTTCTTTCGCCGACGCAATGATCGTTGGGTGGAAGATGTGCGGTCACAACAAAAGTGGGAAGGGGATACTTCCACTCCTGATCTGCCAGCGCCGCCGCGGCTCCTAGATATCTAAATTATGAGTCTTAGCCCCCAATAAGCCCAACAAGGACGGGACGGATTTCGTCGCGGCAACGGACCAGCGGATCGTCGGGTGTGGCGGATGGAGCAAGCGCGTCACCGCGTTTGGCGGTGATGCGGCGAAAAAGGAGGAAGATCGATTGCGGGATCCGAGAAGGGAGCCAGCGATGATCCGGGCTTGCTTTGTGCATCCCGAGTATGCGCGAAAAGGAATTGGTCGCGAGATGATGCGCCGGTCCGAATCGGGTGCGCGCGACGCCGGGTTCACGAATATCGAGATTGTCGCCACGCTCCCGGGTGAGCCGCTTTACGCCGCATGTGGCTACCTGGGATTCGAGCGCTTCACCCTCGAACTTCCGAACGGTGAGCGATTGCCGGTGGTCCGTATGCGCCGCGGAAAAAAGCCGAACGAGGCGCCAGCGACCGATCCAGGGGGGCCGTCCTCTGTTGGTTAATTTTTCCGCGAGCGGGAGACGCGCACCAAGGCCGGTTTTCCCCGGTGCAGTTGATGAGCGAGCCCGCGGCAGCCCGGTGCCACCGTGACGCGCCGGGTGCGTGCGCTGACGTTGGATTGACGAATCGCGGGCCGTCGCCATGCCGTTCTGGTGTATGAGCGCCCCCAATCCGCCCGCCCCATTGTCATTTTTTCAGCGGTTTCTCACGATCGTCGAAAAAGTCGGCAACGTGCTGCCTAATCCCTCCACGCTGTTCGCCCTCCTGGCCGGCGTCGTGGTGCTGCTATCGTGGTGGCTGAGTTCGCTGGGCGTTCAGGCGGTGCATCCGGCCACGGGCCAACCGGTGCAGATCGTGAACCTGCTCACGATCGAGGGCCTGCACCGCATGCTCACCAGTGTCGTGCCGAACTTCGTCGCCTTCCCGCCACTGGGCACCGTGCTCGTCTGCCTCGTCGGCATCGCCGTGGCGGAACGGTCCGGGCTCGTCACCGCCGCACTCCGGATGATCGTGCTCGCCGCTCCGCGCCGTTTGCTCGCGCCCATCGTGATCTTCGGCGGTATCATGTCGCACTCGGGCGGCGATGTCGGTTACGTGCTGATGATTCCGCTGGGTGCAGCCATGTTTCACGCGGTGGGCCGGCATCCGCTCGCCGGCCTGGCGGCAACCTTTGCCGGCGTGTCGGGCGGCTTCAGCGCCAATCTGCTCCTCGGCACGATCGATCCGCTCCTTGCCGGCATCACCCAGGCGGCCGCGGTGGTCGTCAAGCCCGGCATCGTGGTCCACGCCACGGCCAACTACTATTTTCTCGTCGCGGCGACGTTTCTCCTGATCGGCGTCGGCACCTGGGTCACCGAACGCATCGTCGAACCGCGCCTCGGCGCCTACACCGGCAGCGCCCCCCGTGAGGAATTGAAGCCGCTGAGCACGGACGAAAAACGCGGCCTGTGGTGGGCGCTGGCCGCGGTGCTCGGCGTGACCGCGGTGATTCTCTGGGGCACGCTCACTCCCGGCGGCTTCCTGCTCGATCCGAAGAACCCGACCGTCCTCGGGTCGTACCTGATGCGCGGGATGATTTTCTTCATCTTCTTGTACGGCCTGGCCGCCGGGCTCGCCTACGGCCTCGGCGCCCGCACCGTGCGCAACGACAACGACGTCGTGCGCGGCATGGATGCCTCCGTGGCCACCATGGCCTCTTACATTGTGATGTCGTTCTTCGCCGCCCAGTTCCTCGCCTATTTCAACTGGACCAACCTCGGCACGATTCTCGCCGTCAAGGGCGCCGAAGGCATCAAGGCGCTCAACCTGCAAAACAGCCCGGTGCTTCTGATGGTGGCCTTGGTGTTGCTCACCGCCGTCATCAATCTCGTGATTGGCAGCGCGTCCGCGAAGTGGACGCTGATGGCGCCCATCTTCGTCCCGATGTTCATGCTGCTCGGCTACTCGCCGGAATTGGTCCAAGGCACTTATCGCGTGGGCGACTCCTGCACCAATATTGTCACGCCGTTGATGAACTACTTCCCACTGATCCTGACGTTCGCCAACCGCTACGTGAAAGAGACCGGCATCGGCACGATGATTGCGACGATGCTGCCTTACTCGCTGGCCTTTCTGGTCTCCTGGACGCTGATGTTGATGCTGTGGATCGCCCTGGGCGTGCCGATGGGACCGGGCGCGGGTCTGTTTCTCGCCAGATAGGCCCGCCCTGACCGGCGCTCGTCAATCGGGGTCACCACGCGGGCCTCGAGCCGGATCTCGCCGCCGGACTGCAAGCGGCCGCGTGGGAGATCCAGGGCGGTGTCATTCTCCGGATCGCTGGAGGGACGACTCGCCAAAGGCGAGCGAGCTCCTGTGCGCCTCCGGCGCATCCGCGTCGTCCGCGGCCCGCGCAGAGGCGGGCCCTCCATTTCCGGTGATTGCATGACACCGCTCTGCGGTCCAGCAGAGCACCCCGCGGAATCGCGTTTCCGAATCAAGGTCGCGGGGTGAGGGCAACCCGCCTCCACTACTGGAGATTTCACACCTCACAGTGGGTTGCTCTTCATGCGAATCGTGCACGACGCGACGATTCTCCGATGGGCGTAGCTCCAGGCAATCGACCACGCATTTCACGGATCAATCCCGAATGAACCCGGCCTTGGTCCGGGCTGATCCGTTGGATCGACTGTCAGTCAGGGCGCCGGCTGCTTGAAGGTCTGGCGCAGGTAGGCCACGACGTCGTGGATCGCCTGCGGCGGGAGCACGTTGCCCCACGGTGGCATCGGGTTTACCGCCGGCGGCGTCGGCAGCTTGCCGTTCGTGATGACCGCGATCAGTTCCGCGTCGGATTTGGTCAGCGGCCCGCCGGGCAAGGTGTAATCCGGAGTCCCCGCCAGCTCGGAGCCTTTGCCGTCCTCCTGGTGGCAGACCAGACAGTTCAGGCGATAGACCTCTTCGCCGCGCACCGGATTGCCGGGTCGCAGCGGCTCCGGCGCCTTGGCCACGAGACGGGAGGGGCCCGCCCGGGTCTCACCAGACTTCAGGCGGTTCAACGTGTAGTATCCGGTGGCGTTCAGCACCGGCCGGCCCGTGCGGCTCAGCACATTTTTCCCCACCACAAATTCGTAAACATAACCGGGCTGAAGCTCCACCAACTCCAACTCGAGCGCGCGACCATCGGGCTGGAGCCGCGCGACCGCGAGGGGAACCTCCAGCTGGTTGATGCGCAGCGAGCCGTCCAGCGGGTGATAGTTATATTGGAAACGCCGCACCTGATAATTCCGCGCCTCGCCCGCCGGGTCGCCCATCGGCTCCGTGAAGCGCAGGGTGAATCCCCGTTCCGTCAGCCGCAGAGTTTGAATCTCCACCGGAGTTTCGCCGGTCCACACCACGCGTTGGATGCCCTCGTTGCCCTCGGTCGACATCCAGCCCCGGACCGTTTGCGCGAGATAGAGCGCGCCGTCCGGCCCGAAGGCGTGGTGCATGCCGCCGAGGCGCAGGCCCTGGCCGCGCAGGAAGGGAAACGCCGCGCCTTGATAGGCGCCGGCCACTTTTTCGAGATCCACGCGCATCAACAGATTCGAGACGTCGCCCAAAAACACCTGCCCGGCGAACGGGCCGAACCTGCCCCCGGTCAAATCCCAGACGGGCTGACCGGGCGACGTGCCCATCAGGCCGCGCGGCAGGTAGATGCTCGGCGGTCGTCGCAATTGGGTGAGCTGCTCGATCGTCATCTTTTTGTCTCTATAGTCCGGATGCCATTTCAACCCATCCGGGTGCCCGTAAAAACCGCCGCGCTCGACGTGCGTGAGGGTGGATGTCGGCACCCACGCGCCCGCACAGTCGCTGATGAACAACTCGTCCTGCGGACTGACGCCCACGCCCAGCGGTTGCCGGAAGCCCGAGGCGAACGGGATCCACTGGCCGTTGGGCGCGACCTGAAAAACCCAGCCTTGATACTCCGCGACCGAGCGATGTCCGTCGGGCACCGCTCCGGTGCCACCCCACGGCATGAACTGCGCCGTCTGCAAGCGGCCGCGCACCCACGGCAGCTCCACCCCCCGGCCAAACGAGCACAGGCCGGACGACGCATACAAATTTCCGGCCGTGTCCCGCGCCAGGCCATAGGAGAATTCGTGATAGCTGCCGGTGATGCCCCAGTCGTCCGCCAGCGTTTCGAAAACATCCGCGACCCCGTCGCCATTGATGTCGCGCAGCCGCGTGATCTCGGGGCGCTGGATCACGACGATGTCCGACTCGTCGCGGGCCACGACGCCGAAGCCTTCATAGAGGCCGGAGGCGAACCGGTGCCAGCGGGCGTCCGCGTATCCACGAATCCAGACATCGCCGCGGCGGTTGGTCACGACGAGGCTGCCCCGCGGCGTGAACGCCACCCCCGAGACCTCGCCAATCATCTGCTGCGGCAGCTTGAGGGTCTCGACGCGATAGGGCGACCGCTGGAGCGGGCGCAGTTCGAAGTCGCGCTGGAGGACGGCGCCGGCGGCGATTTCCAAACGCTCCTTGACCTCCTCGAAATCCGCGGCGGTCACCCAGAGGTCGTAGGCGCCCGGGGGCACGTCCAATTGGTAGCGACCGTCGGACTTTGGCTTTTGGATGATCTGGCTGTTCTCCCGGCCGGCCAAGGTCGGACCCTCGATCCGCACCTGAGCCCGTGGTACGGGGGCGTCGGAGTCGGCCTTGCGGATCTGGCCGGAAATGCGCGCGGAGGCGGCGGGCGCGCCGACGGCGGAGAGGACGAAGCTCAACGCGAGGACGCCCGAGAAAAAACCCTTCCGCCGTGGGAAAGTGCGAATCGAAGGAGGGGCGCTTTCCCAAGCGCCCATGGCACTCGCTGCGCGGCGGCGGTTGGGCAACCGCCGATCCTCCGGCGCCGCCATCGCCGGCGACAACCGAGAGATGTCCGCGGTCCTCATCGGGCGGCTCCTCCGGTCTTCCGGCGGATTTCAATCGTGAACTCGCCCGCGCCGATGGAAGGAAAGCAGGCGCGGTCTCCGTCGCGCTCCAAGCCGTGCAACGCCACCTCGGCACCGGGCTGTGGTTCGAGGTTTAGCCAGAGCGGTCCGGTTCCCGGTCCGACGCGGAAGCGACGCCGGAGCGTGGTGCCGTCGCTTCCCGCGCTGAGGGTCTCGTACACCTCGCGGCCGTCGATCTGGTAGTGAAACTCGGGCAGTCCATCCCGCAGCGTGTAGCCGCGAAAGTGGAAATTCGGTTCGCGGTTCGGTGCGCCCAGCCGCAGTGGCTGCCACATTTTTTCCCGATAGAAGATTTCGCCGAAGATTCGGGCGGGCTCGCCCTGCTTCGTGAGCCAGCGCGGGCGAAGATCGACAAAATCGCCGTCCCAAATGTAGTTGATTCCGCCGCGCACCGGATCGAGGCAAACGCCCGGTCCGTTGGGAAACGTGATCGCGATCGAGCCCGGGTGCGCGTCGGGCATGAACGTGCGTTGCACGCCGGCTTGCGCGCCGGGAATCGGCCGGCCGCTCGTCCAGAGCACGGCGTTCCCCACCATCGTTTGATAGAAGGGATCGCGCAACAGATCGGCCCCGGCTGGCACGAGGTGGCAGACGCGGCCCGCGGCGCGGCGGCGCACCCACGCGAGCGGTGTGGTTTCCTCGCCGACGGTGCCCTCCATGATCATCTGCGTGTCGCCTGCCAGTTTCGTGAAGGTCGCCATCGCCTGATTGGTTTCAAACCGCGTGACGCCGGCGAAAATCGGATGGGGAAAAAGATTGATGGTCGTCATCGGCGCGCCGTTGGCGAAGCGATCGCCCGGTGTGGCGCCGAGAATTTCAGGGAAAAAATTGGGCACCGCCGTCCAAGCCTCGAGCGAGGCCCCGAGGACGACGCAGCCATTGCCGGCGCGGAGAAATTCCCGCAGGATGGCGGTGTCAGCCGCCCCCAGCGTGCCGGGGCCGCGATGAAACACGGCCGCCTGCGCCGAACGCAGGGGCTCAAGCGACGCGAGGCCGGCGGGGCTCCGGTCGGTCGGCGCCACGCGGCATTCGACCCCGGGGTTTTTTTCCAAGATGGCCTTGAGCGCATCCAGCAAAGCTCCGGACTGGCCGTCGGCACCGACGAGGCAGACCCGCAGCGGCTCGGCGGCATCGAGCGGACTCCCGAAAAAACCGGCAAGTGCGACGAGGAGGCCGGCGGTGCCCAGGCACCCGAGGGTGTGGCGGCGAAAGGAAAACGCGGAGCGGAGGGAGCTCGCGTTCATGGGGCCGAGGGGTTCGTGGCGTTTTCGAGGCCGTTGAGATAGGCCATCGCCTCGTCGCGATGGGCGCCGCACATGTGCTCGGTCGGCCGCAGGCTCACGCATACCGCCGGGCGTTCGGGCCGGCCGAAGAGCGCGCAGCGGAAATCCGGCAGGAGTTGCACGCACCAGATCCCCGCCGGCTTGCCGTGGGGCAGGCCGGGAATCGGCGACGAGATGGAGGGCGCGATGCAACACGCGCCGCAACCGGGGCGGCAGTCCATGGAGGCCATGGTCTTGGAATCACCGCGCGGGGCAAGCGCGACGAGTGGTCAACTCCCCGGGTCAGCGATCAATGTGCGCAACGGGGAACGCCGCTCAGCGGCCACGTGGGTTTGCTCCCGGATTGAGGGCAGGACGATCTTGTTGGCATTTTTTTCCAAGCCGCAAAAACTGGCTTCACGCCGAACCCTTCGACCGAGTTGGGGCGCCTGGAACCCTTTGACGCCCTCGTCACATTCTGGCGTTTTCCCCTGGAGCGCACGATCACCGAATATCTCCGCTACAAGATCTTCTCCCCCGACAAGGCCGAGGGGATCACCCGCATGTCCGGCATCGATCGCAACGTGTCGCAAAACAAGATCGACCTCCGCGCGCGCCTCACCCTACCCGACGGCACCGCCCGCGAGTTCGGCCCCGTCGACCGAACATTTCGCACCGCGGCGACCGCAACCAAAGGAGGGGCGGTTTCCCAACCGCCCAAATTCGGTCGGCCGAAGGTTCTTCGGCGGTTCGGAAACCGCCGCTCCCGAAGGAACGATTAAAATCGTCGCAAACGTGATCTGGACTGATCTCAGCGCACTGCGGCTCAGGGCCGCAACCGGAAGAACTTGGGAATCTTGAAACCGAGAATCTGTCTTCTGAAATCTGGGAATTTCCAAGCCCATGTGCCGCGCACACCGGAATTTCGGTGCGACGAACGCCCCGGCGATGAACGGCTGCAGATTGGTGCGTGACGGGCCGCCTGATTTCGCCGACCGTCCTCTCCGCCCCAACCGCGCAGCTCCCCACAGGGTGCGGCCGCGTCTCACGACCACGTTGCCGCCACCTTCCCACCTCATATCCTCCCTTCCTTTCACCTTCGAATCGGCGCGGAATCTGCTCTTCGGCGACCGCCCTTCACCCCACCGCCTCCATGCGCCCACCACTTTTCGCCCGCCCCGCCATGCGTTGCGACCACCGCCACGCGCTCCTGCTCGTCATCGGCCTGGCGGCCACCGCCCTCACCCACAGCCCGGTCCGCGCCCAAGCCACGGACAAAGCCGCCACGGGCAGCACCGGCTCCCCTGTCGGAGTAACCCCGCGCCCGGAGGAGCTAAACGTCGGCGCCGACAAGGGTGTCACCACGCTCAACAAGTTCTTTGTCAACGACGACAAACTGAAGCCGTTCAGCGGTGCCAACGTCGATCTGCCGCGCACCATCGATGACGTCCAAGCCTACACGTTTTTTGACGCCAAAGACATCGACATGTCAGGCGCGACCAACGTCGAGGATTTCCTGCGCCAGAACATGACGATGGAGACCTCGTCCTACAGCCAGAGCCAGAATTTTTTTCTCGGGGGCAATCCCAGCAGCATCAATTTGCGCGGTCTCGGGGACGGCCAGACCCTCATCCTGATCAACGGCCGGCGGGCGCCGGCGGGAAACCTCGCGCTCAATGGCGGAGGATCGCAGGTGAACCTCAACAGCATTCCAATGGGCGCGGTGGATCGCATCGAGGTCCTGCCCACGAGCGCCAGCTCGATTTATGGCGGCAACGCCGTGGGCGGCGTGGTGAACATTGTCCTCAAACGGAATTTCAATGGCGGCCACATGCGGTTCAGCTACCAGAATCCGGAACGATCCGACGCTCCGATCCGCCGCTTCGACTCCGCCTACGGCTTCACGCTGGAGGGCGGCCGAACCCGCGTGACGCTGACCTCGGGTTATTCGGACATGAAACTTCTCCAGCGGCAGGATCGGCCTTTCCTGGTCGAGTACGAACGCCGCTACTATCAGAACGCCGGCGTCATCAACATCGTTTTGCCCATCGGGGCCACGGCCAACATTCGCCCGGCCACCGGGACAGCCAATCTGGTGCTAAAGAACGGCGGCGGTTCGATCGGTTCGTCGGTGACGTTTGTGCCCTATGGCATCAGCGCGACCACGCCCGCCGCCGAGTTGGCGGCCGGCCTGCGCGCCAACGCCGGAAAGATCAACCAGGACCCGGCCACCGCCAACCGGCAGTTTTTCGGCGGCTCGCTGGAGGAATTGGGCACCGGGCAGCGCGGGAAGAGTTTTGGCCTCACGGTTCGCCGCGAAATGAACGACGACCTCGAACTGAACGTCGATTTCATGATTAGCAACGACGGCCATACGCGGAACGGCACGATCCGCTCTTCGCAAACTGTCTCCGCCGCCGCTCCGAGCAATCCCTTCACCACCGCCGTGAGTGTCAACGTCCCCCTCCCCGGGGAATTTCCCCAGTGGAGCAGCAACGTTTCCCGCCAGCTTTCTCTCGGTTTTGTCTACTCGCTCCCGCGGGATTGGCGCGCCCAGGGGGACTACACTTGGAGTTCCACCGGCAACAGCTTTTACGCCTTTCGGGCGGGTTCCGCCGCCGCCGCCGATGTCACCGCCGATCTCAACGCGGGTCGCCTGAATCCTTTCGTGGACACCTCCCTTTATCCCTTCGACCTCACATCCTACCAAGGACGGTACAGTCAAACGGGCAACGGCGGCGCCAACAACGTCGCCCTGCGCTTCGCCGGACCGGTCGGGCGTCTGCCGGCGGGCTCGCCGCGCCTCAGCCTCGGCCTGGATCACTATCAACAGGGCCAGAGCGACGGCGACGTTTTCCAGACGTACGAAAATTATCCCGCGCGCAACACCCGGGTCCACGGCATCGGCAAGCGCCAAACCACGAACAGCGCCTACGCCGAGGCCCAGATCCCTCTTGTGGCCGCAGCCAACCAGCGCCCACTGATCCGCCAACTCAGCCTGCAGCTCGCCGCCCGCGCCGAGGACTACGATGTCCGCACCGGCACCGCGTCCATCACGCTCCTCCCGGTACCGGCGACGCCTCCGCGGATTTTCAACAACCGAGCTCATTACCGCCAAATCAAACCCACGGCGGGCTTCTCCTACAAACCCGTCCGTTCACTGTTGCTACGCGGCAGTTTCAGCCGCGGTTTCGTCACGCCCCGGTTTAGCCAGCTTTCGTTTAATCCCACCCCCTCGACCACGACCTCCCCGGTCGTCGACCCACAGCGCGGCGGGATCCGGACCGACATCTACACCATCGCCGGGGGCAATCCCAACCTGCTGCCCGAGTCCTCGCAAAGCTGGAACGCGGGCTTGGTCTTCCAGCCGGAAACAGGGCGGCTCCAGGGCCTGCGCGTCTCGGTGGACTACATCTTCACCCGCAAGCAGGACAACTTTGGCAGCCTCACCTCCCAGCAGATCGTCAACTTTGAGGAAGACTATCCGGACCGCGTGATTCGCGCCGCGCCCGAGGCGGGCAGTCCCTTTGGGGTCGGGGCGATCGAAACCGTTAACATCAGCACGCTGAATCTGTATTGGTCCTACGCCGAGTCCTTCGAAGTCAGTGTCGGCTATCGGAAGAAAACGAATGGGCTTGGCTCGTTTTCCGCCCTGGCGCGCGGCACGTTCACCAATCACGACAAACGCAAGTGGTCCCTCACCCAGCCGATCCTCGAATACGCCAACGTCAGCGATTGGGGAGGCCTGAAGTTACAGGGCAACGCGAGTCTCACGTGGGAATACCAGCGCGTCTTTGCGCGCTGGAACACGCGGTTCTACTCCCGGCATCGCATCCCGGGCCCGCCGTTCAACCCGCTGTCCTCCTTTGTCATCCCGCAAGGCAGCGAGTTCATGCCCTGGCAGGCCTTTGCGGATCTGCTCATCGGGTATCGCTTCCCGGAACGCGGCCGGGCCGCCGCGCAGTCGTGGGCCGATCGCGCCTTGCCCGGCGTGGAAATCCAGCTCGGCATCGACAATCCCCTCAACAAGATCCCGCTGTACGACGTGTATTCGAACTACCCGTACAGCCCGCGCGGCAACGCCCGCCTCCGCGACTACCGGCTCTCGGTCAAGAAGCCGTTCTGACCCGGATATTTCGCATGGCGGCTACCGCCACCGAACGGATAACCGCCTTTCCCTCGTTCTCGTCATCGTTCCTCGTTCTCGCCGGATTGGGAGAACGAGAAAGAGGACGAGGAACGAGAACGATTGGTGCATTCCGAAATCGTCGCAAAGATGCACGATTCGTATGAATCGCAGCGCGATCTTTTTTCTGAGACTGCGCTCGGAAAAAATGTCGCGCGGCGCGCGCAGCTGGAAGCGAAGCCTTCAAACCGGCGCACGCGGAGTTTTGGCGTCACCGTCCGCCGGGAGATGAATCCCAATTTGGAGCTGAATGCCGATTTCACGATCACCGGCACCGCGCACACCCGGAACGCGAACCTCTTCGCCGCGCAAAGTGTCGCCGCCGCCTCGGTGATCAATCCCTTCACCACCGCGGTCAATGTGTACGTGCCCCTGCCGGGGGAGTGGCCGCACTGGAGCGCCAACGTCACCCGCATGGTTACGCTCGGCTTTGTGCAAAAACTTCCGCGGGGCTGGCGGGCCCAGGGCGACTTCACGTGGAACGCCACGAGCAACAGCTCCTATGCCCGGCGGTCCGGCACGATGTCGGCCCTCGATATCACCGCCGCGCTCAACGCGGGCCGCCTGAATCCCTTTGTGGATACGACGCAGCACTTGTTCGACCTCACCCCGTACCGGGGCACCTACAGCGTGACCGGCAAAGGCGGATCCAACGGTCTCGCGTTGCGTCTCGCCGGGCCCGCGTGGCGGCTGCCGGCGGGCGCCCCGCGCATCGGCATCGGCCTCGAGCGCCTGCTGCAGGGGCAGAAGTCCACGAATCTATATCAGACGTATGACAACTACCCGTTGCGCAACACCCACACCTACGGCATCGGCAAACGCCAGACCACGCACAGCCTCTTCGTCGAGGCCCAGGTGCCGATCATTTCCGACGCGCAAAAATTTCCGCTGGTCCGCCAGCTCAGTTTGCAGGTGGCGGCCCGCACCGAGGACTACGAGGTGCGCACCGGCACCGGCTCCCTCGCGATCCTGCCCGTGCCGGCGGTGCGCCCGGTGCTGCGCACGAACAGGGCAAACTACCTGACGACCAAGCCCACCGCGGGGCTCTCCTACAAGCCGTTTGGCTGGCTGCAATTCCGCGGCAGTGTCAGTCGCGGTTTCACTCCGCCCCGCTACGCCCAGCTCGTGTTGGATCCGACCCCCTCGACCGCGACCACCAGCATCGTCGATCCCCGCCGCGGCGGTGCGCGGTCTGCCGTCTACACCATCGCCGGCGGTAATCCCGAGTTGGAGCCCGAGACCTCCCAAAGCCTGAACTCCGGCATCGTGATCCAGCCGGAAGCGGGGCTGCTCAAGGGCCTGCGGATTTCGGCGGACTACAACTTCACGCGCACGCAGGACAACATCGGCACCCTTTCCACCCAGCAAATCGTCGACTTCGAAACCCTCTACCCCGAGCGGGTGGATCGCGCCGCCCCTGAGGCCGGCGATCCGTTCGGCGTCGGAGTGATCGAAACGGTGAACATCAGCCCGCTGAATTTGCTGAAGGCTTTTGTCGAGACCTTCGACGTCAATGTCTCCTATCGGAAAGGGACCCAGCGCCTCGGCACGTTCACCGCGTCGGCCCGCGGCACGTTCGGCAATCACTACCGGCGCAAGACGTCGCTCACCCAGCCGATGATCGAATACAGCAACGTCAGCGGCCTCGGTCCGTTGAAGTTCACCGGCAACGGCAGCCTGACGTGGGACCACCAGCGCTACACCGTGCGCTGGGGGGTGCGGTATTTTTGCAAGTACCGGGTGGCCGGCCCGCCCATCGCCGCGGTGTCGGTCAACATCCTGCCCCAGGGCGGTGAGTTTGTGAACAGCCAGGTTTATTCGGATCTTACCGTCGGCTACCGGGTCCCGGCGCGCGGACGCTCCAGTTCGACTTCGTGGCTCGATCGCACGCTGCCCGGCGTCGAAATTCAGCTCGGCATCGACAACGTCCTGAACCGGACTCCGCCGTACGACTGGTATTCGTTGTATAATTACAGCTCGCGCGGCAACCCCCGTCTCCGCGACTACCGGCTGTCGGTCAAGCAGCCGTTCTGAGGGTCGGTCGGACGGGGTCAGCCCTGAATGGCGCTTAAGTATTTTCCGGGCGGCGATAGATGTTACCATGGCTAATTTCGCGGTCGTCGGGGACTTTTGGCAGAGGAATGGGTGGCAAGGGAATGAAAGGTCGGCGGATTTATTCCTCTGCCACCGATTCCTTTGCCATCCTGCCCCAGCGCCCATCGCCGAAAGCGGACCCGCAGGGTCCAGG
>SXSC01000114.1 GCA_005792355.1 Opitutaceae bacterium | reverse complement strand
GGTGTCGTAGGCGCGCAGCATCGGGTCGCCCTGCACCTCGGCCAGCAGCATGCCGTCGGTCAGAAACTTGATCACGGTCTGGGAAGTGGTCTCGTCGCTGAAACGAATTTTGCACCCGACCTCGCGGCCCCAGGCGACCCCCATTTCCTCCGCGACCCGGCGGGAGATGGACAGCGCGGCCACCCGACGCGGTTGGGTGCACGCGATGCGCCCGCGGGCGCCGCAGCCCGCCGCCAGACACATCTTGGGGATCTGCGTGGTCTTGCCCGACCCAGTTTCCCCGGCGAGAATCACGACCTGGTTCGCTTGGATCGCCGCCGTGATTTCCTCCGCGCGCACGCTGATGGGCAGGTCGGCGGGAAACTCGAGGCGGAACGGAAAGGGTTTCAAGGTGAGAGTGAAAGTGAGCGCAAAAATGAGACTAAAAGTGAATGTCCGGCGAAAACCATAGCGAATGCGACATTTCTTGATTCCACTCGCTCCCTCTCCCTCACTTTCACCTCCTTTCCATGCGCCAACCGCCACTCCTACCCGAAGAGACCTTGGTGCGCGTCCTGCGGCTCGCGAAGTTCGACGGGCTGGGCGCCGTGGTGCTCGGCACCCTGTTTGCCCTGTCGGCCGCCGGCGCCGGCGACGGGCCGTTTGCGGTCATCGGATTGCTGGCGGCAGGCGCGGGGGCCATCGAATCGCATGGCGCGAGCCTGCTGCGTGCAGGCGAAGCCCGCGGCATGAGGTGGCTCATCGCCAGCCAGCCATTCCTCCTGCTGGTAATCTGGGTCTACTGCGGACTGCGATTCACCCACTTCGAAATGCCGCCGCTGCCCGAGGGGATGCGCGAACTCGCCGCCCTCAGCGCGCAACAATGGGACCTGACCGTCGAGGGCTATTTTCGCATGCTCAACACCATCACAGTCGCCGTGCTGGCGGTCGTGTCGTTGGGCTATCAGGGCGGCATGACACTCTACTATTGGCGCCGCCGGCGGCCCGTGGCCCAAGCGCTGGCCAGCGAGTTGTAGCCCGCACGCAACCGGAGGCCATCCGCCAATCCGGAGGTCGAACGCCCGCGAAAATCCGTGCAAGGTGTGAAAAATGCGGGATATCGTCGCCACCATGTCGAACGCACGCTACATTGAGGCGAAAACAAAATGGGCGGAGAAGCAGACCGCCCGGGGCGTCACGGCGCGGGCCACCGCTTCGCCGGATCGGTTGCCACCCGGTCAAAAACTCACGACCGGGTTTCCCGTGCTCGACCTCGGCGTCCAGCCCGACATCGCCCACGCTGACTGGAAACTGAAGTTGGACGGCCTGGTCGAGAAACCCACCGAGCTCTCCTGGACGCAGTTTCACGCTTTGCCGCCGGTCGAGGACGTGAGCGATTTTCACTGCGTGACGACGTGGAGCAAATACGACTGCCGCTGGGGCGGCGTGGCCTTCACCGCGCTCTACGAACTCGTGCAGCCCGCGCCGGAGGCAAAGTTCGTCTACTTCACGAGCTACGACGGCTACTCGACCAACGTCGCGCTGGCCCAATGCCTCGATGATGACGTGCTCATCGCGACGTCATTCGAGGGCGCTCCGGTGTCGCGCGAACACGGCGGTCCGGCGCGCGTGATCATCCCGAAGCTCTACGCCTGGAAGGGCGCGAAGTTCGTCAACGGCATCACGTTTCTCGCCGAGGACAAACTCGGCTTCTGGGAAGTCCGCGGCTACTCGAACACGGCGGATCCGTGGACGGAAGATCGCTACGCGTAGGTTTTTTGCCGCGCCCTCTTTCGCGGCGCGAAAGACGGCGCGGCAAAAAACCTTAGAGCGGCTTCGCCGCTTTCAAAATCTCCTCGAACCGCGGGTCGTCCTTCAGCCGAGACCAGAGCGGGTGGAGGCGGATGTAGTTTGGCGAGAGGCTGCACGGTCCCGTCAGCATCTCGCGGAGCACCGCCAGCGCATCGTCGCGCCGGCCGGCGGCCAGATAGACGGAGCCCAGTGACGGTCGCACCACCACCGCACCAAACGTGTCTTGGGCCGTCATATCGGCGATCGCTGCCTCGGCCTCACGGATCGCCTCCGCGGACCGGCCGGCCCAGGCGTCAGCCGTGGCCACCGCCATTCGCACCCACGCTTTTTGTCGGGGGTTCCAGTGCCTGTTTCTGAAAAAAGCGATCGCGTCGTCGGCAAATCGCCGGGCAGCCGCGGCATCTCCCCGCAAGAATGCGACCGCCGCCCGATGCAGCGCCACCGGTTCGTCGACCACGCTGCCTAGCCCGGGAATCAGAGCCAGTTTCGAATCTGCCAGCGCCCGATCGGCCGCCGCAAGATCGGCCCGGACCAAGGCGGCAAGATACCGGTCGCCCAGACCGGAGGGATCCGACGGCAGACTCGGCAGCGCCTCGGTCGCCCGCGCCAGCGCTTCTCGTTCTCCGTCGAGCCCGAACTGTGCCCCCGCCCGATCCAAGAGCAATTCGCGTTCCGCCGGGAAGAAAGCCAGGTGCTTCGTGGCGGCGTCGATCGTCGCCGTCCAACGGCGAAAATAGGGCAGAAAATTGACATGGTTGGTCACGCTGGCCAAATCGCGCGGGTTGAGGGCGACGGACCTCTCGAAGCTGGCGAGCGCCTCGCTCAACCGGCCGAGGCGCCGGAGCGTGATCGCCAGCCAAAACGACAATTGCGCGTCGTTGGGCAGTCCGGCCTCGGCCGCCCGAAATTCGGTCAGAGCGCGGTTCCAGTCGAGTTTCACCCGGTAGTAGTACGCCCCCTGGGCAATCCGCGTCTCCGGCTGGTCGGGCGCCAGGCGAACCGCGGCGTCCACCGCCGCCTTCATCCGGTCCGCTCGCGCGACAGTGGGATCGAGGAACCCAAACCAGTACATGACGGAATGCACCTGCGCCACCTGAGCGTGCGCCAGCGCGAATGAAGGATCCCGGGAAATGGCCTGTTGGTAGAACGCGATCACGCGTTCGAAATCCGCCGGTGCTCCCCGCTCACCCCGATCCAGATGCATCGCGCGGGCGCGCAGATAGAGGTCGTGGGCCTCCGAATTTTGTGTCGGCCGCCGCTCCATAGCCGTGCGCTCGCCCGGCGTGAGCGTGGCCTTGAGTGCGCCGGCGATCTGTTGCGCGAGCTTGGCTTGCAGCGCAAAGATGTCGGTGAGCTCGCCGTCGTAGCTTTCGGCCCAGAGATGGGCGTCCGTTCGGGCGTCGATGAGCTGAGCGGTGACCTTCACCTTGCTGCCCGCCCGCCGTACGCTGCCTTCGAGCACCGTCGCGACGCCGAGGTCGGCGGCGATTTTCTTCAGATTTCGTTCGCCGGTCCGATAGGCCATGACCGACGTGCGCGAAATGACCTTCAGGTCGCGAATCTTTACCAGGTTGGTGATGATGTCGTCATGCACGCCATCGGCAAACGACTCGTTTTCCTTTTCGGTGCTCAGATTGGCAAACGGCAGTACGGCGATGGATTTCTCACCGAGCGCTGGAGTTGCCACGGCGGGCGGCGCGCTCCCTCGCCCAGCGTCGCCTCGGGCTGAGGCTGGGTGCCGCGCCGCCGGTTCGGGAGGTGGCACGGAATCTGAACTGCGGTGCACCAGCTTCCAACCGACGATGCCCAGGAGAACCAGCCCAACCGCGCCGACAATCCAGATCGGCCGCGCGCGAAACACACGGCCCACTCCGGACCCTGGGGACGTGACGCCCTCGTCGCGCACGGTGGGACGAGAGAGCTCCGAATCCAGGTTGGCCCCGATCCCATGCGCCGGCCGCGTGGCCGGCGCTGCCTTGCGTGGCGCTTCGAGGAGGCGCTTCAGTTGCTCGACAAATTGCGGCGTGGGCACGCCGTGCGCGAGGCGTGTCCACTGCACGCGCATGAACTCATCGGGCACGGCCGCTTCGCCCTCCGGCGTATCATCGATTACGACGGGCACGATGAACGCGACACCGGCAGCCATGTCGTTTGTACGCTCGACCGCCAGTTTCCATTCCCGGCGGAAATATCCCTCGGCGCGCGCCTGCGTCTGCGCGGAGACAATCGGCAGAAATAGCGTGCAGGCGCGGATCTGGCCGCGAATTTTGGCATCCCACGTATCGCCGCCGCGCAGCTCGCTTTGGTCGAACCACGCCTCGACACCGAACGCACGCAACGCCTCCGCAATGCGGCGGGCGGCATCCGTGTCCTCCCGGGCATAACTGAGGAACACCGCGCCGGACCGCGCGGAATGTTCAACGCTCAACCGATTCGACGGGCTCACGGCCCCCGGCTCTGAACGCTCAACGCCCAAGTGCCAACCTCCGTTTTCCGATTCGGTTTCTGATCATTGGGCGTTGAAAGTTGAGCGTTGAGCGTTTTTCCCGGCGCCAGCGGCCGGCAGGCGCCGACAATAAGTGACTACCGCCCGAGGGACTGACGAGGAGTTTTTCGCACCGCGAAGAGCTAATCAGGTTTTTGCGGAGCAAAAACCTGGCTCGTTCCAGTTCTCGAACCATGGCTCCTCGGCGGGCGTGATCTCGCGCACGCGCATGAGGCCGTGCGCGACCGCGGCGGCGAGCAACTCTTGCAGCGACAACTCACCCCGCGCCAGCGCCTCCCACGCGAGCCACTTCATCGCTTGCGGATAAACCGCAGCGAGCGGTTCGAAGAAATCTCCACGCCGCCCGACCATGCCGACCCCGGGCAAACACCCGGCGAACAAGCCGCCAAACCACCCCGGTGTCATCGCCGGCAGATCGATCGCGAGTACCGCGAGATGCGGCTGTGCCGCGCGTTCGAGCCCCGCCGTCAATCCCGCGAGCGGACCACAGCTGGGAAACGCATCGTGCAGCAACCCGGTAAATCCCGCCGCACCGTGGACCCACGCCTGCTCGGGACGCGCCGAAAGCAAAATTTCCGCCGCGCCCGCCCGCGCCAGCACGTCGCGCTGACGCCGCCACAGCGGCTCGCCGTCGACTTCGAGCAACGCCTTGTCGCGGCCCATGCGGGCCGAACGACCGGCGGCGAGGAGCACGGCGCTAAAGGCGAGGGATGACATCGGCGAGGGCCGCTAACATGGACGCGCGCCATAGCGCGGGCAAGTTTACGTGTGTTTGATCGTAGTTCATGACTCCCACCGATTCAGCCAGACTCTCGGATCAGCCCGTCGGGGACAACGGGCTCCACCTCGGACCGCGTTGTTCCGGCTGGGCCTCTGTGGTCTTTCTGAATCTGGGGGACGCACTTCATTTTGGTCTGCCCGGTCCGGTCGGCTCGACGGTTGGCGGACTGGTCCCGCGGCGACCGCGGAACCGATCGGCGGCGCCAACTTCCCGTTGGACAACCCCCGCCGCGCCCACCACCGTCGCGAACCACCATGGCAGAGACCAACCGCCCCCTCGCCAATCGCATTTTGCTTGGCCTCGTGATCGGCATCGTCGCCGGCATCGCCACCCTCGTCGTCGGAAAATTCGCGCCGGAGGTGCTGGTGACCATGCGCAAGGTCTCGACCAATGTGCTCGATCCCTTCGGCCAGATTTTTCTGCGCATGCTGTTCTTCGTGGTGATCCCGCTCGTGTTTGCCTCGCTCGCCACCGGCGTCGTGCAACTCGGCCGGCTTGACAAACTCGGCCCGCTCGCCGGGCGCACCTTCCTGCTGTTTTTCCTCAACATGGCCATCGGGGTCGGCCTCGGGCTCGTGATGATGAACGTCGTCCAGCCCGGCAACCATCTCGACTCGGCCGCCAAGACCCGCCTGCTGCAGGAATTCGGCGGCGCCGCGCAGAAACACATCGCCTCCGGCGCGGCGGCGCCCGCGATGAATTTCGCGACCATCGTCGAGATGTTCATGCCGAAAAATCTCTTCGGCGCCGTGGTCGGCCACACCAACACCGTCATCGGCGACGTGCTCCCCCTCATCCTGTTCGCCATTTTGGTCGGCGCCGTCGGCACGCAGCTCGCCGAGGAACGTCGGCGCAAACTCCAGGAATCGCTCGAGCTGGTGAGCGACCTGATGACCGGCATCGTTCATTTCGCGCTGCGGCTTGCCCCGTATGCCGTGCCCGCGATGATCTACAGCGTCATCGTCAAAATCGGTGTCGATATCCTCGTCGCGCTTGGCACCTTCGTGCTCGGCTGCGTGGCCATGCTCCTCCTGCACTTGTTCGGCACGATGTCGCTCTGGATCAAATTCTGGGCGGGCCGGTCGCCCCTGCAGTTCTTCAAGGATATCCGCGCCGTGCTGATCACGGCGTTTTCCACCAGCTCCAGTAACGCCACGCTGCCCACCGCCCTCGACTGCGCGAAGGAGACCCTCAAGCTTCAGCCGAGCGTCGCCGGTTTCGTCCTCCCGCTCGGCACCACGATGAACATGAGCGGCACCGCCCTCTACGAGGGCTGCGTCGTGCTCTTCGTCGCCCAGGTCTTCGGCGTCGATCTCACCGCGGCGCAACAGATCACCCTGCTGCTGCTCTCCGTCCTGAGCGCGGTCGCCGTGGCCGGGATTCCCGGCGGCTCGCTCCCGCTCATCGCCGGCCTGCTCGTCACCTTTGGCATTCCACCCGAAGGCATCGGCATCGTCCTCGGAGCGGACCGTGTGCTCGACATGGTCCGCACGATGACCAACGTCGGCTCCGACATGGTCACCACTCTGGTCGTGGACGCCCAGGTCCGCCGCGCCGAAGACCGCGCCGCCGCCCCCGCGTAGCCCGTTTTTCCTTTTCGCTCCGGATCCAGAAACCCGCGCGACACCTGCGAGTGTCTGCCGATCGCCCTGGTAGAGGGGAACTACGCAGCAACGCGGGCATTATTCGCCTTCGACAGCACCCGCTTTCCTCCACGATAATCACCCTTCCAATCCACTACCAGTGGCCGGCTCTCATGTTCCAGCACCCGCCTCCTTCCGCCCGCCGCGTCCGCGGCGGAATTGCCGCGGCATGACGATGGCCGAGGTCCTGATCGCCGCGACCCTGCTCGCGTTTGTGATCATGAGCAGCCTCACCGCCCTTTCGCAGGCCTATGCCCTGACGCGCCATTCCCGCATGGTCACGCTGGCCGGTCAAATTGTGCAATCCGTGATGGAGGACTTGCGCCTGCGGAACTACTCCGCCCTGAAAGCCTACGCCGCGCAGTCCCAGCCGGTGAGCTTCACGGCCACGCTCGTGAGTGAGCGCTTCTCGTCGGCGTTCACCCAAGGATTCGCGCTCGACGGCACCTTTACGACGCTCGTCGCATCGGGCACCGGCACGCCAGGGAAAATCTCCGTCACGCTCACGGTCAGCTGGACTGAGCAGGGCTCCACGTTTACGCGCAAGCTGATCACGTATTTCGGCGAACAGGGCTTGAGCGATTATTTCTATGTCGGTTGGGCTCCATAATCGCCACCGCGGCCGTCGGTCCGGCTTCTCGCTGGTGGAACTGCTGATCTCGCTCAGCCTGATCATGATGCTCACGCTCGCGCTGCTGACGTCGTTTGTCTTCATCGCCCGCGGCGACCGTTCCCTCGCCAACTACGGCGAAATGAACGCCCAAGCCCGTCTGCTGCTCGAACGCCTCGGCGCCGATCTGCGCTCCGCCACCGACGTCACCAACTTCAGCGCCACCACACTGACTCTCACCGTGCCGACCAACCCGGCCGTGACGGCCACCCAGGACGTCATCTGGGAATTCAATGCCGTGACCGGTATCGTCACCCGCCAAGACACCTCGACGACCACGACCTACGCGCGGGACGTCTCCACCTTCGCCTTTTACTTCGCCAACGGGAACAACGTCGAAACTACGAGCCTCGTCGAAGTCAAGCAGGTGCAACTCAGCATGCGCATCCTACGCCTCGTCGCCTCGGCAGTCACCTCTGAATATGTTATCTCCGCGCAATACACCATGCGGGCAAAATCCACCTCGCATTGACCGCGGCAGCGCCGTGATCACTGTCCTGGTGCTCGCTGCGGCCACAGCCGTGATTGCCGCCAGCTTTCTTTCGCGCGCCGGGCAGGAAGCGAAATTGTCGACGCGCTCGGTTTTTCAAAACGCCGCCTTCAACCTCGCCGAAGCGGGCATAGAGGAGGGACTCTACGCGCTAAACACTAACGGATTTACCACCGGCAACGGCTGGACACTCGCCACCGGCGCCACGGCCGACTATGTCAAGACCATCACGTCCGGCCTCGATTTCACGCAGGGCACCGGGGCAATCTATGTGCGGGTGGACAGTATCACCGGCAGCGCCCCGATCGTTTACGCCGCCGGCGTAATCACCATTCCCAATCAGCCCCGCCTGATCAAACAGCTGCGCGTCGGCTCCGGCCGGCGCAAACCCTGGTCCAACGGCATGGTCACCAAGGGCGACATTACTTTCTCCATCGCCAGTACGGTCGACAGTTACGATTCGGCCCTCGGCCCCTATAACGCCGCCACGAACCGTACTGACCGCGCGACAATCGCCACCAACTCCGCCGCCGCCGCTGCCATTGAGCTCACCGGCGCCTCAAGCATCTACGGCTACGTGGCCACCGGCGGCTCCGATCCCACCGCGGCATTGGGGCGCATTTACGGGGCGACCTCGCCATCCGTCCCCGCCGCCCCTGCTCCCTATTTGGATCCGGCGCGAGTTCGAAAAGATTTCAATACCAACCTTCCCGATGTAGCGGCCCCCAGTGGCACCGCCTACTCGCTCGGTGCCTATACGGCCTCGTTTACCACCAAGGACTTGCCGCGAGTTGGCGACGTGGCTGGCTCCAACGGCCGCTACCTCTACACCGCCAGTTCGCTCGGCATTGCGGCGGGCACGCTCAACATCAAGGGTCCGGTGGACCTGATCGTTACCGGGAACACTTCGGTGACACTTCTCGGAAAAATCGAGGTTGGTCCCGTCGGTTCAACCAGTCCCTCGTTCAACCTCTACACGCCGGGAAATGTCACTTTTGCCCTCCTCACTCCGGGAATCGTCAATTCCACCGGCGCGGCTGATAAAGCCACAATCTGGGGCACGGCGTTGTCCACTTCCACTCAGACCGTCAATCTGCTCGGCGCCGCCTCTCTCACCGGCACGATCTACGCGCCCAACGGTATCGTCAACCTAGCCATCGCGGCTGACGTTTACGGCGCTATCATTGCAAAGGAGGTCAACCTCTCGGTCGCGGGGCGGTTCCATTGGGATTCACAGCTCGCCACGGTCGAGTCGTCCAACTTCGGCTACCGCGTCAATGCCTGGTGTGAACTCACGGCCGCGCCTGGCAGTGGCAGCGCCTTCGACCGCGACAGCCGGCAGCCGTTCAACACCCTCTTCTGAAGAGATCGGATCCCATCAGTTCTGCTTTCCCACCCCGGAATATAACCTGCGAAAACAGCCTGCGATGGTGCCCCCGCCCGGACTTGAACCGGGACAAGCGGTTTAGGAAACCGCTGCTCTATCCAGTTGAGCTACGGGGACGAACCGGGCCGGAATTTCCGGGCGTTTCGGAGTGATTACCATTCAAAACTCACCGTACAAAAATGCGGGTTGACACACCGTCGCGCCGCTTCACCTTCTCACCTCCCATTCAAGCCATGAGCACCACCACCGAACAAAAGCAGCAGACACCGACGCCGGCGGAAATTCCTTTCACCACGCCGATCGCGATGATCCGCTTCGTGACCGACACCGGCAAGATTCTGCCCCGCAAGTACACCGGCCTCTGCGCCAAGCACCAGCGCGCCGTCACCAAGACGATCAAGCAGTCCCGCAACATGCTGCTCGCCCAATAGGTCAAAGATTCTCGGTAATTTCTGAAAGGCCGGGCCTTCGCCCGGCCTTTTTTGTGGTCCAGCGGAGCCAGTCGGGATCATCCCGCGTCGCGCACGCGGCAATTCACGGCGTCGACGAGACTCCGGCGACTTGGAGCAGCCCATCCGGCGTGCTTGCGTCATCAACTTCCCGGCCCTTCCAGACCGGCAGACCGGCCCGTCTCTATTTGTCTTCCTCGGTCTGGTCGCTCTTGGCCATGACCACGTAATAATCTTTGTAGGACTTGTCGTAGTATTGCGCGTAATAATAGCCGGAGACCGCCAGGTTCAACCCGTTGAGCACCGCTCCAAAATTAGGTACATTGCCCTCGAGCAGCTTCTTGGCGCTGAACTGCGCCGCCTTGCGCCGGACCTTGTTGAAGAAAATGGTGAAGATCGAACCGTCCACCAGCGGCAGGATGATCAACGCATCGCTGACCGCCGCCAGTGGCGGGGTATCGACGAAGACACGATCGTACTTCTTGCGTAAATCGGAGAGCATCAGCTCGAACGCCTTGCTGTTGAGAATCTGCGTGGGATTCTTGGCCCGCCCGCCCGTCACGATCACGTCGAGATTGGGATGCACGGCGCGGATGACCACGTCGTCGATCGTCGCCTTGCCGCCGCATATGTCGATCACGCCCTTTAGATTTTCCAGCCGCAGCATCTTGTGAATGTTTGGTTTCCGGAGATCGCAGTCGACAATCACCACCTTGTCGCCGTGGGACGCAAAAGTCAGCGCCAGGTTGGTCGTGATGAAAGACTTGCCTTCGCCGGGAATTGTACTGGTCGTCAGGATACACTTGGCGTTCTTGCTTTCATCTTTCAGGCGCAAACTCGAGTGCAACGTGAGAAACGATTCCGCGACCTGCCGATCCGAATTGGTCAGCACAATCTGAGCCTTGTCCGCCGCCTCCATGCGCTTGATTTGGGGAATGATCCCGATGAGCGGCAGCCCCACCACGCCCTCGATATCATAGGAGCTCTTGACGCGGTCATCGATGAACGCGACGAAGAAGGCGAATGCAAGGCCGAGGCCCAGCCCGCCGACCACGCCCAGACCGAGGTTGAGCGGCACATTCGGAGAAATCGGTTTGTTCTCGGGCGACGGCGCGGCGCGATCCACCACCCGGGCGTTCTGCGTCGCAAATCCGCTGGTCATCGTCGTCTCGCGCGACCGGGCGGCGATGCTCTGCAACATCTGGTTTTGTGTCAGATACTCACGCTCAATCTGGGTGTATTCGACGCCCGCCCGATCCAGTTCGAGCGAATCGGCCTTGTTCTTCTCCAATTCCTGCTGCCGTGCCTTGAAGTTGGTCAAGGCCGACTTGTACTCGGACTCCACCTGATCGCCGACGGAATTGATCGCCCGCTCTAACTCGAGCTTGGTCTGTTCGAACGACCGCTTGCCGCTGATCAGCTCAGGATGCTTGTCGCGATAGCGCTCACGCAGCTTCGCCACTTCAATCGTGCGCGCCGCCAGTTGTTGCAACAAATCTTCGATCGGCTTCTGGCCCGCCACGAACGAGAGTCCCGTCAATTCGACTCCCTTGGTTCGAAACTCCTTGATCTGATTTAGTCGGGCCTCGGCCTGTTGCAGCACCACCCCGGCTTTTTGCGCTTCCAGATTGGCGACTTTCAATGACTCGCTCACGATGTCTTTGCGCTGGTCAAGCGAGACGGTCTTGTTCTTTTCCTTGTAGCTTTGGAGTTTCCGGGCGAGCTGATCAACCTTCTTGCTCTGATCGTCGACGGTCACTTGAAGATCCTCCATCGCCTTGGTCAGGTCGGCGGTGCGCAGGCGCTGGTTGTTATTGAGGTATTCCTCCACAAACAGATTCGCCACCTTGGCCGCGACAAAGCGATCCGGATGCTGGTAGGAAACATTTACCACCAAGGTGAGTCGTTGCGGGATCACTTTGCGGTTCTTCGCAATCGTCTCGGCGACAAAAACGGTTTCCGAGCCGGTCCGCTCATACGGAGCCAGGAAGGCACGCAGGTCGTCACCCTTGATGCGCTCCGCCACCCGCTGGATGATGTTTACGCTTTCAATGACCTTGATCTGCGTATTGAGATCCTCTGCCGAGCGGATGTCGTTGTCCGTCACTTGCTGCACCCCCTGCATCGGCGTGGCCTCGCGTCGCAGGATTTGCACGGTCGCGGAGGACTGGAAAATCTTGGTCTCGCTTAGGGTGTAAACGAGTGCACTCGAAAAAACCACGAGGAACACCACCACGATGTACCAAATTCGCTCGCGCAGGATGAGCAGGTAATCCTGAAACGTGCGTTGCGCGTGACCGCCGCCTCCGCCTTCGCCCCCATCTCCATAGCCGTAGCCCACCGCTGAGTAACCGGCGTAATTTCCACCGTAACTGTAGCCATATCCGCCACCGTCCTGCGGCTGTTTTGCACCTGCTGCTGGTTCTTTGGGCATGTCGTAAGAAATTAGAGGATTCGCTCCGGGACGAAGACCACATCGTCCTTTTGCAAGGGGAACGCGTCGCGGCCACCTTTTTTCATGAGTGCATCGACGTCAATCTCCTGGACTTCCGTGTCGCCGTTTTCCTTCTTGCGCGTCAATTTGACCTTCTTCAGATCGGCCAACCGCGTCTGACCGCCAGCCAGCGCGATCGCCTCGATAATCGAGAGACCGCGCTCCTGAGGAAACTGGACCCTTCCGGCGGTGGTCACGTTGCCGATGACATTGACACTCCGGTCCGCATATTTGACCACAATCACACTTACCTGCGGCTTAACCAAGTAGTCCCGATCGTAGGCCTCCCGAATCAGGGCTTCCGCCTGACGCACCGTCTTACCCCGAAGATTCAGGGTCCCGACCAGCGGGAGACTGACGGAGTACTCTTGCGATATACTCACTGCCTCCGTCTGTTTGTTTAGATCATCGTGCTGGAAAACAAACACCTTGAGGACGTCCTGCGGCTGAAGGACGTAGTCTTGATTTCCAGCTCGATCAGTTGTCGACTCTTGGGTCTGCGTTTCTGCACGCTTGGAACGTTCCGCCCCTGACAACGGAGTACCTGACGCGAGCAGCGACAACCCAATCAAAGCAAACATGTAGCGATAAAGACTGGCTTTCATCAGGAAAAAAAAGACGGAAGAAGACCGTTACGATCCTCTTCCGTCAGAAATTTAAACTATGACAACGGGGCGATCTCAGTAACGGAAGTTCGCCGCAACGCTGAAGACGTTGTTCTTGAACTCGCTGGCCGAGAGGTCAGATGCGTAATTCTTGTAGCTGTAAGAACCGATGATTTTCACGTGCGCGTTGACCGTGTAGCTGGCTCCAACGACGGCGTCGATGTAATCGTCTGTGCGGGTTCCGTAGTCGGTTGCACGGTAGTTCATGCCAACATTAATCCCCCACTCTTCCGACAACTTAGTATTAATGGTCCCATTGAGGGAGAAATTCTTCTGCTGCTGGCCCTGAGGGCTTGTGGCGAAGTCGTTTGACATACCGAAATCAAAGCTGGTTTTCGGGGAAATCTCATAGGTGAAATTGGATTCAATGCCGAACTGGGTGTCGTCACCGCCACGATCAAGCTTTCGGCTATTCAAACCAACCGCGAACTTGCCCTTGAGTTTCGGCGAGAATTCACCGCGCGCACCCACATTAAAGAAGTGGTCGGTCGAATCGGACCCAATGCTCACCTTGGTGTCACGATAGCGATAGCCCACGCTCAGGTCAGTCTTGGGGGTCCACTTGTAGAAGAAGTCGATCGGGACCGTCAGCATGTCCGCATCGGCGTAGCTCGCCCGTTTGTAGTTCTCGTGATTGAAGGTCACACCGGCCGCAACCGATGAAATCTGGGAGATTTCGACCTCGGTGTTGCCACCGGCAGCGAAAACGTCGCGACGAGTAAGACCGCGGATGTCAACCGAGTTTTGATTCAGCTCGGTATAGGAGAGATTGAAACCCAGCTTGAGCTTTCCGTCATCGAAATTCGACCGGAAGGTGCTCGAGAAAAGCTGGGTGTTCAGCTTGCTGTTGTCGGAGTAGTTCGAGAACGAATCAACCAAGGTCAGCGAGCCTTTCAACTGGGCATCCTTGCCGAAGGTGATTTCAACACCGGGATTGATATCGAAGATCAGGTCGCTATCCGCTTTGCGGGCCAAGAAGATGTTGTCGTCGCTGCGTATTCCGAGGGTTCCGGTGAGGAATAACTCGGCGCCATCGCCAATGGCCATGAACGGCGCTGCGGAACTGACGGCCGCGAGCGAAGCCGATATTAAACTGATTCTAATTATGTTCTTCATTGATGGATGATTGACGGTTCGTGCGGTTTCCTAGCCAGAAAATGATGAGGGACAGTCGACTGTGGTGCAACCGAGCGTTTTTCTCGTACTGAAACCATGCTTCAACAAGCAATAACTTTGATGCAGATAGAGGAGAACGCGCCGGGCAGGAGAGCTTTAAAATTGATCTGAAAATCTGACGCAAGTGTTTTTTCTAATCATTTCTTGCCAATTATGAAACGTTTACCGGGGGCATGCCGTACCGCAGGACCTTCAGATTTGTCGCAATTCTGACAACATCCTCTCGTTCTGGGCTAGAGAACCCACCGTCACCCGTAACCACTCGGGCAGTCCGTAAGACTTGAGCGGTCGCACGATCACCCCGCGCCGTTGCAGCGAATCAAAGACGCGCTGCCCATCGCCGACCCTCACCAGCAGGAAATTGGCTTCGCTCGGAACGTATTCCAGCCCCAAGTCGCGGCAGCCCTGTTCCAATTGCACCCGCCCGGCTCGCGTTTCACGTGCGCAGCTGGCCGCAAACTCGCGGTCGTCCAGGGCCGCCACCGCCGCCGCCTGCCCGATAGCGTTGACGTTGAACGGCTGCCGCACCCGGTTCAACAGTGAACAAAGAGCCACACCGGCGTAGCCGTAACCAATCCGCAATGACGCGAGCCCGTAGATTTTCGAGAACGTTCGCAGGCACACGATTTTTCGCCCCTCTCGAATGAGCGGTTTGAGGTCCGGCGCCATCTCCTGGTATTCCGCGTAGGCTTCGTCGATCACGCCAATCACGTGGTCAGGCAGACTCCGCACAAACGTCGTCAACTCCTCCGCGGTGTTCGCCGTGCCGGTGGGATTATTGGGGGAGCAGACCATCACCAGCTTCGTCTGCGGGGTGATCGCCGCCGCCATCGCCGTCAAATCGTGACGCCACTCCCGGAGCGGCACCTCGACCGCCTTGGCCCCAAACAGGAGTGTGACCAGCCGGTAAACCACAAAGGCCGGCCCTCCCATCACCACCTCGTTCCCCGGGGAGAGGAAAGCGTGGCCCAGCAATTCAATAATTTCGTTTGATCCGTTGCCGACGACAAACTCCCCCGCATCCATGCCGTGGAAGGCCGCGAGTTTGTGCCGCAATTCGTAGCACCCACCATCCGGATACAGTTCGCCATGCGCCAGCGCCCGCGTCGCCGCCGCGACCGCGCGCGGCGACGGCCCAAAGGGATTCTCGTTCGAGGCGAGCTTGATGATTCCTGCCGGATCGAGGCCCAACTCACGGGCGACGTACTCGATCGGCTTGCCGGGTTCGTAAACCGGTTGCGTCAACACCGAGGGCCGGGCCAGAGACTCATAATTCATCAGTTAACTGGAACACGATCCGGGGCGCACACGAAAGCCCGAAATAGCCCATCGTTGGCCCGCCGTGGCACCCGCCACCGCGCCCGGAAGGCGCGGGGCCCCAGCTTTGAATGCTTCCTTTTCTTCAGCGAATCGGCGCGGGTGCCCTGCTCCGATCCTCCGGCTTGATCCGGCTCGGGACCCGCACCCACCGCATTCCCGCCGCCCGGGCGGCCTGCACGCCCGGCTCCGCATCCTCGAACACCAGGCAACGGGCCGGCTCCACCCCCATCTGCTGGGCCGCGAGCAAAAACATGTCGGGCGCCGGTTTTCCGTGCACGACGTCGTCCGCCGTGACGACGTACTTGAACAGCGGCGCCAACCCCGCCAACTCCAGCGAGCGCCTCACAATCAACCGCGGTCCGCCGGAGGCGATGGCCACGGGATGAGTCTGCGCCACGCGCCGGGCGAATTCCGCCACGGGTGCGATCAACCGGGCATCGCCTTGCAGTTCGCGAAAGAGCGACTCTTTGTGGTCAAAGACTGCCTCCACATCGATCGTCAGCTCGTAGCGCGCGGCAATCAACTCCGCCACCCGGCGCGTGGGTACGCCACCGAGCGAATAAAACAGCTCCTCGTCGAGCGGACACTGCAGTCCCGCGTGCCGCATCGCCGCATCCCAGGCACGAAAATGTAGCGGCATCGTGTCCACGAGCGTCCCATCCAGGTCGAAAATATAGCCGGCAAACTCCCCGGGCGGAATATCCAATTTCATGCGGTCGGCCAAATTCACACGCCGTTCGCGGGTTTCAACCTCCAACCGCCATCATCGACACTCACGGTGCACCCCTGCGTTCCCGGGTCAGGCAAACGGCCGCCACACCGCACCCACCAGAAAACTGCCCCGTGCGATGCATCGCCTCCGGCGCCTCCTTCCGTGCCGCCACCCGAAAGCCGCGCGCCGCGAAGAACTTCTCCGCCGTCGTGGTCAGCAGCCACCAGCGGCGCACGCCCCACGCCCCGGCGGCCCGCTCGATTTCGTCGACCAGCCGCCCGCCGAGCCCCGTACCGCGCAGATCCGGCGCGACGACGAGCGAACGCAGCAACGCATCCGGCCCCGCCAACTCCGCGCCCACCGCGCCCACCACCTTCCCCCGGCCAGTCCGCGCCACGAGAAAATGACCCACGTGCGGCGCGAGATCCCCGTGCGGCAACTTCGCGGCGCGCAGCAGCTCCGCAATGGCCGGGACATCACCCGGCACCGCCCCAGCGATGACCCAATCAGCCGCTGTATTCATTATCTCCATTTTTTCCGGACGGGCCGAAGGATGGTTCGCTGGCGTTCATGGAATGGTTGATGGCTTATCCGACTTGCTGAACGCACTCACGACAAATTCACCCGCGACCGGATCTTCGGTGCACTGCCGATGAGGGCGCGCGAACTTTCCCGCGTCGCCACCGGATGACGCCACCGCCACACGGAAGGAGCCAACCCCGCCAGCAGCGCACGAATTTCGTCCTCCCGCGCCGGACGCATGATTTCGTGGAAGAAACGCGTTGTGTTCGCCGGTGGCGACGGTTCTTTCATCGGGCGCAACCCGGTTCCAGCCTCTTCAACCCTGTTCTCCGTCATGAAAAAATACCTCGTCGAGTTTATCGGTACGTTCTTCCTCGTCTTCACCGTCGGCATGGCTGTTCGCAGCGGCTCCGTTTTGGCACCTCTGGCAATTGGCGCGTCGCTCATGGTGATGATCTTCGCCGGCGGCCACGTCTCCGGCGGTCACTTCAATCCCGCAGTCACGCTCGCCGTCTTCCTCCGCGGCAAGTGCGACAAGGCCGACGTCATCCCCTATTGGGTGGCGCAATTTGCCGCGGGGGTCGTCGCTGCGCTCATCGTCAATTTTCTGCTCGGCGGCCGTCCCGCGAGCCCCGCGATGCATGGCACGCTTCCCTCCGTGATCGCCGAGTATCTCTTCACTTTCGCCCTCGCCTGGGTCGTCTTGAATACCGCCACCGCCAAGGGCACCGCCGGCAATTCCTTCTACGGACTCGCCATCGGCATGACCGTGATGACTGGCGCCGTCGCCGTCGGCGGTGTGTCCGGCGGTGCGTTCAATCCGGCCGTCGGCCTCGGCGTGTTCACGATGGGCCTCGAGTCGGCCAAACAGCTCGGCGTGTACGTCGCAGCTGATCTCGCCGGCGGCGCCGCCGCCGCGCTGACCTACAAATTCGTCAACGGCAGCGAGTGACCGGCGCGTCCGCCGGGGCGATCAGCCCCGGCTGCCGTCATCAACCCGATCGCCGGACCCCGCGGTGCAGGCGGCTGGTCGGTTTCACGGCCGCCGCCGCGGTGTCGGCCAGCGCCTTTTCGTCGAAGAGCGCGGAGTAGATGTAGGGGAAGCCCTCGATTTTCTTACGCTCCACCGCCACTCCCATGTAACGCTCGATCGAACGCGCGTCACGCACATCCTCCTCGGTCACGAGGGTAAAGGCGTCGCCGGTGTTGTGCGCGCGGCCGGTGCGGCCGATGCTGTGCACGTAGTCTTCGGCATTCTCCGGCTCGTCGTAGTTGATCACATGGGACTCCCCGGCGATGTCGAGACCGCGGGCCGCGATTTCAGTCGCCACGAGCACCTCGTATTTGCC
>SXSC01000113.1 GCA_005792355.1 Opitutaceae bacterium | reverse complement strand
TGAACAATAAAGTCCGAGTGGTGACCAGACGCTCATATGGTTTCCGAACCTATAGGGCAATGGAGGTGGCCCTATATCATAACCTTGGCCATTTGCCCGAACCGGAATGCGCCCATGAATTCTGCTGACCAAGCGAAAAAGGGGCGCTGGTGCCGCACTTCGCCCTTTGCCTATTCGCGGGCATCCGTCCTTGCATCCGTTACGGCGAGATTTCCCGGTTAAAAGCTGAGTCGGTGCGCCTCGATACGGGCACGATCCACATTGAGCCGGAGGTTTCGAAGGTTCGCATGAAACGCCTCGTTACGATTCATCCCAATCTGGCGGCCTGGCTCCGGGCCTACCCGCTGAAAGAGTTTCCCATCGTGCCGGTCAACATCCCGAATACCCGCCGCCGTGTTTTCGCCAAGTTCGGCCTCACTCACGACGTGCTCCGGCACACCTTTATTTCGATGCACGTCGGAAAATACCGCTCTATGGGCGAGGCTGCTCTCCAGGCCGGAAACTCCGAGGCCATCATTCGAAAGCACTACCTCGACCTCAAAACGCCGGCCGAGGCGGAGGAATTCTTCAGTATTTTGCCAAAACACCGGTGCGATCCTCGATCCGCATCCTCCGGCGTGACGATCGCGGTCGCCGCGTAGATGTGCCCAAAGCCTCCAATGGTGCGGTTTAGGGGCATTCGATTGGCGTCGCGGGTCCAGGGCGCTCCCAGCGACACGTAGCCCCCGATACGTGGTGCCTCGGGCGCCCGTTGACGTGGACGCAGGCGTATGCACCTGACCACCGATAGTTCACTCACCACCAGCCAACTCATCGACATCGTCGGTCTTCGGACCAGCGGTATTTTTCCCGCCGGCAAAGAACCCTCGATTCGGACCCTGCGCCAATGGACGAAGCTGCGCCGCATCCCCCACCACAAAGTCGGTCATTTCGTCTATTTCGACGCCACCGAGGTCGCGATTCACATCCGCACGAAGCTCAAGGTTCCCGCGCGCGGTTAATCGGCCGCGGACTATTCATTCGCGCCTGGCGCCGCTTAATTCACGGACAAGTCGCGAGGAATCGGCGTCGAGGCGGCCAACGCACGTGAGCGGACCTTATCGATGAAGATCGTGATCGAACGCAGCTCCGTCAACGCGAGCTGCGCCGCACCGGGCGACCATCGCTGCCACGAATGTCGCTCGCGCGCGAGCGACCGCCCAACGGCCCTGAGCTCACGCATCAGCCTGAAAGCGGCGACCGACGAAGCGGCGGATCGAGTCGGAGCCAGGCCACGGCGTGCCGCGACGTGCAACCGCACCCGGCTCCGAAGTGCCGAAGTCGATAGGTGCTCCGTTTCTGCCACGACCAGCCATCGTTCGATTTCTGCATGGTCGGAAAACGCGAGCCCGACCTCGCAATGGTGGGTCCAACTCAGGGCGTCATGGCGACATGACACCGGGATGCGGGTGCAAACCATCTTGGCATTGCGGAGCGTGCCGGCGTCGAGACCAGCCGCTTCCGCGCATTCGGTGATGAGCCCACGGCCCCGCCCGCCACCGTAGGCGAGCGCGTCACCCAACCACGCGGTCAACGTCTGCCGGGCACCGGTGGTGGTGCGGGCCAAGCTGGCGACATGGGCGACGAGTTGCCGCCAATCCTCGTTTTCCATTCGTGGTGCCAGGGCCAAACCCAAGCGAGTTGCATGGGTGATTCCGGCGGTCGGAAGTGCCGCCAGCAATTGCTCGACCTCAGTTTGCATCCGAATGCTGCATGGCCCGCGTTGGTAATCCAAGCCGTCTCTGGAGTTTCACGACGTGCTGCCGAAAGCCCTCCGGCGTGAGCCCATGCTTTCGGGCGTAGTCACGGAGGCTGGTAAGATCGAATTCGGCGACGCCCGTCGCGTAAATCAGGACGTCGACGGCGAGATCGCGGTTCTGCGCTCCGGCGAGTTCATAGACGAGATCGCGGACGGCACTCAGTGCGGCGCCCGACTCATCGTTCATTTCAAGGGCCAGCGCGGCGCGCAACTCTTCAATCAGCCCGTTTTTCGTGCAGTCCCGGATCACATCTGCGACGGTATCGCACGGCGCCCCGCCGGGTGGAACGCGGCGGCCGGCGCACCAGTCGGCGCCAACGGACTCAGGGAATCGATGAATACTGGGCATGATTTTCTGAACACTAGTATGCGACAACAGATGCGATCGGGTGAAGCCGTAGCGGTGAACACGCCAGCTGACCGGTGTTCTCCAGTTTCCCTTGACGTGATAAAATCGACTTGAAAAACGGCGCCCCCGATGGGCCAGAGACACTGAGCTTGCCAGCGCTGCTATAATTGCCGCCGAAGAAACCTACCGACGACGCACAAAATGAAACCCCGCCCAGCCGAGCCCTATTGGCCAAAAGTCATCACCGATTGGTGTGTGACTCAGGCTTTGGGCAAAGCCGGATGGCCACAGCGGCTCGGCGGCCACGGTGAACTGCAGGCCGCCTTCGTCTCCGAGGTGAGCTGGTATTTGCGGTTTCGCGCCCTCCACCTGCGCGAGTTGGAGGCGGAAAACCTCGTCCTCACCACAATCGAGTCGGTCTATGCCGAAGCGGGTGGCAGTTCCTATTTCGCCGCCAAACAGAACATGGAGGCCGCCCAGTCAGAGTTTTTGTCGGCACTCGGCCGCAGCACTCGCAATAGCATCGGGGTGCTCCAGATCGTCGGAGAATCCAAGCGACTCCATGAGCGGATGCATTTACGAGCGCAGAACCTCGACGCTTGCCGGCGCCCGCTCGCGACCATCGCCCGCAATGCCGCGCATCAAGCGGCAATGGCATATTGGCGCCAGGTCTCATCCTGCCGCCTCCCCGAAGGATTTTTTGCGCATGCGCCAGAGGCCGGTGCTATCACCGCGATGCGCGGACGGTTCGATATCTGGTGGGCCTTGTTTCTCCATTCACTGCGGGGCGTCCTCCGTGAGACCAATCCATCGTATGCCCGATTGCTTCAGGCCCTGCCGCCACTCCGAGCTGACGCAGCGAGGCCCGGACAGAAATTTGTTCTCACCGCTCTCGTCCAGCAGTGGCGGGCGGCGAACGCCGCACGGTTTGGATTGTTGAAAGACATTCATTTTCCCGTCGTGGAGCAGCGGGCATTCGTGAAGCACCGCCAAGTGCAGGACTGGTTCGGTCATCACGCGCCCGGCTACAATCACGAGGCAGCCACTGCGGCGCTCTACGCCGCGCTCGGACGGACGCCGCCTGCGCAACAGCAGGCCTATTGGAACAATTGATCGAAAATTCGGCGGCTGGATTGAGGCCGACATCGATAGCACACCGTAAATTTTACGGACGAGGCTTGAACCTTGCCCCGGTGTTGGAGCAACAACCGGAGCAACGCGTATTCTTTCACCGTGAGGTGAACCTCCTTGCCTGCGCGCGTCACGTTTCACTTGGCAAAGTCGCAGGCAGAGGCCGCCGGCCCGCGCGGCGTCACCACGTTGGAATTTCTGAAAGAGGCGATCGCAAATTGTCGGAGGCAGACCGGGGCCGCGGTCGGCGACGGCAAAAAACACCCGGGCGCGGGCGAGGTCGACGCCAGCTAAAGCTTTTGAGGTGCGCGAAATACTTATTTGCGCGGGGCTGCGGCGGGAGAGTTGCGCTGCAGCCATTGCGCCAGCCAGCTCTCTTCGACCACGCCGCTGTGGGCAACGGGGGTGTGCGCGGCGTCGAAGAAATAGGTGCGGGGGAGTTCGCCGGTCCAGGTGCGGTCGACGGAGTAGCGAAGACGCTCAGCCGAATCGTCGTCGAATTGCCAGAGTGCGATGCGACCGAGGCGGTAGTTGGCAAGGAAGCGAAGCACTTGCGGGCGCATTTCCGGAGGGTCGGCGGCAACTAGGATGATTTGGATGTGCGGGTGTTTCCGATGCACCTCCGTGATGAGCATCGTCTCTTCGCGGCACGGTTCGCAGGTGACGGACCAGAGGGCGAGGATGAAGGGGCGGCCGGCGTGGGCTTGCTTGATGGCCGCGAGGCTGCCGGCGCCGAAGGGACGGATTTCGAGGGGCGCGGGGGCGGTGGCAGCGGTGGCGAGGAACGCGGATGCGGCGAGCGCGAGGAGCGAGAAGAGGCGGCGGGGCGCGGTCATTCGGGGATGAGGGTGACGGTGCGGGAAGCGGCTTGCGTGTTCCAGAACACGTAGAACCGATCGCCGGAGGTGAGCACGCGGGGGTGGTCGGACGCGGCGGGCGTCGAGGCGAGTTCGACCTCGCGCCAGTGGTCGCCGCCATCGGAGGAGAGTTGGGCGCGGAGGCGGGTTTTCTCGCCGTCGAATTCTTTCCACGCGATGGCGACGCGTTCGCCGATGACGGCGAGGTCGGCGTGCGCGGCGGTGTCGCCGCCTATGCGGCGGCGGGCTTCGATGCCGTCGGCGAGGACGCGGCTGTAGAAAACGCCTTGGTTTTGCGGGGCGGCGCTGAACCAGACGGCGTGCAGGCGTTGGCGCGCATCTTCGGCGATGGCGGGGCCGTGGTGCGGGCAGGCGTCGATTTTCCAGTCTTCGAACGACACGCGGCGCACGGGGCCGGCTTGGCCGGAGGGGGCGATGCGGGCGAGGGCGTGGTCGCGGATGTTGGGCGCGAAGATGTGGCGCCAGAGGGCGGTGACGCAGCCGTCGGCGTGGGGGACGAGGGCGATGCGGCAGCACTCGCAACTGTGGTCGGCAAGTTTGGTGTCGTCGCGGAACGTGGCGCCGCGGTCGTCGGAGAGCGCGTAGTAAATCGCGGCGCCGCGGTAAGGCGGAGCCTTCGCGGTGACGGCGGCGACGAGGTCGCGTTTGTCGATCCACGCGACGACGACCTGGCCGCGGGCGGTGACAGCGAGGGCGTCGAAGCGGTGGGTGATCTCCTGGCGGTCGCGGTGGACGACGAACGGCGCGGAGAATGTGCGTCCGCCGTCGAGGGAGCGGGCGAACTTGATCTCGCCGGTGTATGGTTTCGCGAGCGGCTTGGTCCAGGTGACGTAGATTTCGCCGGCGGGGCCGAGCGCGATTTTTGGGCGGGCGTCGCCGCCGGTGTCGGTGGGCTCGGGCGCGGGGGTGACGAGCACGGGGTTGAGCCAGGTGCGGCCGCGGTCCTCGGAGCGGCTGACGGCGATGTGTCCGCTCACTTTGTGGACGGCCCAGAGCACGCCCTTGGTGTCGAAGGCGGCCTGGGCGACGAGTTCGCTTTGCGCGGCGCGGTCGCCGCCCTTTTCGGATTTGCCGCCGTGGGCGTGAGCCGGGGCGGGCGGCTCCGCCGCGCCGCGAGAGGCGGGCGCGAGGAGCGCGAGGGCGAGCGAGAGGAAGAGTGAGCGGCGCATGGCGAAGGGTTTTACCAGCGGAGTTCGACGCCGCCGTAGAAGGCTCGGGGGAGGCCGGGAGTGAACACGGGCGTATTGGACGAGACGGAGGCGGTGTCGGCAAACCGTTTGTCGGCGGCGTTCATCACGCGGGCGAAGAGTCCGAGGTGTTTCGTGACGGAGTAGCTGGCGCGGACATTGAGGAGATCGTGGCCCGGATACTTGCCAAAGGTCGGGGAGTTGCTCGCCTCGAGCCAGTAGTCGCCGATGCGGACCCATTCAAGTTGCAGGAGCGCGATCGGGAGGGGGCGCCAAGTGAGGCGGGTGTTGGTCATGACGCGCGGGGCGGTTTCCATTTCCTTGCCGCTAAGGCTGCCGGTGGCGGTGACCCAATCGGCGTAGCGGTGGCGCGCGTAGGAGAGCGCGGAGTCGAGACGGAGTTGAGCGCCGAGCCGGACGCCGAGGCCGGCTTCGAGACCGCGGTGCTCGGTGCGACCGGCGTTGACGTTGGTGCTGATGTTGGTCGCGAGGTCGCGCTGGCTCACGAGATCGTCTTTCTTGGTGAGATCGTAGGCAACGAAGTTGTAGTTGAGCGGGCCGACGTCGCCGCGGAGGCCGAGCTCGATTTGCTGGGCGCGGATGGGTTTGAGGGCGAGGGCGAGGCGGGCGCGGTTGAGGGCGTTGGCGGTATTGGTGTCGTTGCCGGCACGGTAGAGCTGGCCCTCGGACGGAGCACGGAAGCCGAAGTTGTAGGATGTGTAGAGATGAGTGTGCGGTGTGAGCGCGTAGGTGGCGCCGAGCTTGGGGCTGAGGCGGGAAAAGGTGCTCTCGTTATTGGCCAGCTGGCCGTAGAAGCGCGTCGCGCCGTTGACGTTGGCGGCGACGGTGCCGGCGGAGAGGTGGTTTTCCTGGTCGAAGCCCATCGTGTCGTAGCGGAGGCCGGCGGTGACGCGGAGTTGGGACGTCGGCGAGAACTCGGTGTGGAGGTAGGGCGAGAGGCTGCGAAACGTCACGTGATAATCGTAGATGCGCGTCCCGAGCGTGTAGGCGCTGTAAACGGTGCTGGCGCCCGTGCCGGTGCGGGTGACGAGAAGGTTGGTCTCGGTGCGGGAGCCAGGGCTGTAGTCGAAGTCGAGGCCGGCGATGACACGGGTGCGAAGGGCGGAGAAATTTTTCCGCCACTTGGAGAGAACGCCATAGGAGACGTTGTGCGACTGATCGATGCGGGGGTCGGAACTGAGGTTGAAGGAGGCGAGAAGCTCCATGGAGTTGTCGCGGAAGTAAGGGATGACGGAGACGAGGCCGGTGCCGACCTGGCGTTCGTATTCGACGGAGATGCGCGCGGCGGTGACCTTGCGGTAGGCGACGGAAAAATTATTGCGCGTGGGATCGTTGACGTAGTCGGCGTAGGTCAGGGCGGAGTTGGCGCCGGTCTGCTGATCAATGTCGGACACGCCGACAATGGTTTTGAGGACGGTGTCGCGGTCGAGGCGTTGGTCGTAGCGGAGGTTGGCGCTCTTGCGATCGTAGCCGGTGCGGTAACGCCAACCGTCGGTGTGGGTGGCGTTGAGGTCCAACTGGACGCCACCGCGCTCGCCGAGGGGAGTGCCGGCGCTGCCGAGGAAGCGCCACGTGCCAAAGGCGCCGAACTCGCTGTTAAGACTGGCGCCCGCGGGGCCGGAGGGAGCGTGGGAGAGGATGTTAACGATGCCGCCAATGGCATCGGAGCCGTGGAGCGCGGTGCCGGGACCACGGACGACTTCGATGCCGCCGGCCATGGGAATGTTTACCTCGTAGAGGGCGTTGTGGTTGAAGAAGCCGGTGGCGCGAATCGGAATGCCGTCTTCGAGGAAGAGGTAAAGCGGGCTGGTGGTGAAGGGATGGCGGATGGCGGTAGTGTGGCCTTCGCCGTTGGTGACGGCGACCGAGACACCGGGAATCTGGCCTAGCAATTGGCCGGGATGGAGCGGGGCGGTTTCGCGAATGGTCTCAGGCGTGATGGCGCCGATCGAGACTGGCGTCTCGGATAGGAGGGCTTTTTCGCGGGTGCCGGTGACCGTCAGTGGGTCGAGTGACGTTACGGGCGCGGCGGCGGATTGGGCGAGCGCGAGGTGCGGCAAGGCCGCAAGGGTGCAGGTTGCGGCGAGCAAGGGCAGGCGCAGTGAACGTAGAGAGTGGGACAGGAAAAAGGGATGCATTGTGGGACTGAACGGACGGAGTGGGCGTGCGAACGCACGATTTAAGGTCCGAAGATCTCGGACAGGGGACAACGAAAACGGCCTTCCGCGTGGGAAGTTCCGGAACAGCGGGACGACGGACGTGTTTTCCTAAACGCGCGGCGGTGGCACCGGAGGGCGTTCGCGCGAGACTCCGGCGAGCCGGGTTCGGTTATCGAGCCAGCCGGCGACATCGTCGGCTTCGAAAAGGTATTGCGGTGCAGGTTCGCAAATAAAAAGGGAGCGGTCCTCGAACTTCGGGTTGAGGGCGGTCTCGCTCTGCTGCTGCTTTTTGCCCTCGGAGACGGCGGCGCAAAGATTGCAGCGCGCTTCGGGCCTAAAGGTGCGGGCGACCGCCTCGCCGAGGGGGAGTTGGCGGACGTTTTCGCTAAACATGCTTGCCCACGCGAATACCTGCAGGACATTCCATTGGCTACCGGTAGCCAGGAATGAGGCGGTCAGAATTACGACGACTTTGAAGCGTTGGAGCACGAAGAGTTGTTGATTTCGGGAGGGCTACCAAGAGTCAATAGCGCAGTAATGACCCAAGTTTAACGGGCTTGTATCTGACAACCGATAGGAAACTGGATTTTCAGGGGGATCGGATCCGGGAGGGGTTTAAGATGTTCTCTCTGCTACCGATAGGAAACTGGATTTTCAGGGGGATCGGATCCGGGAGGGGTTTAAGATGTTCTCTCTGCTGTAAAGTGGTTTTTCATGAAGATTGGGGCGAGTTGAGCGCGAGGACCCAGGAGCCATGTTGAGTTTGATTGCGGGTGTGCAGCGCCTCGTCGTAAGGCGTGCGTGACTGCCACATTTTCCAGAGGATTTTTAGCCAGCGCTGGCCCAGGC
>SXSC01000112.1 GCA_005792355.1 Opitutaceae bacterium | reverse complement strand
CGTTACAGGACGCCGCCGTCGCCGCACTCTGCAAAACCCTCACCGCCACGGAAACCTGTTTCCCCACCACCAACCTCCGCCTGATTTATCGCCAAGTGGGTTCACCCTGATTCCAGGGCAGGTCAGGATGTCTGAGACTGGGGCCGCGACGTTCTCGTCGCGGTTTCCAAGTGAAACGCGACGGGGGCGTCGCGTCCCCATGAAATATCCGCCGTTCGCGTATGCGTCCGCGGCCGGCCCGTCCGGTTCGCGCCGGCCGGTGAATGGCCAAAGGGGTTGAACTTCTTCGCACATCGCGCACCGTTGCCGAATCCCTCATGCGTGCGCTCCTTACTCTTGCGGTGCTCCTTGCCGCCGTTCCAGTTTCTCACGCGGCGCGGGTACCTGAACTCACCGGTCCGCGCTCGGGCAAATGGGCGCATGAGACGCCGAAAAGCGTGGCCCCCGATCCCGGTGTCGTGTGGGGCCGGCTCGACAATGGTTTCCGCTATGCGCTGCTGCCGCACGCCGGCGTGCCCGGCCGGGTGGCGCTGCAGCTCATCGTGCTCTCCGGGTCGCTGGACGAGCAGGCGGATGAACTCGGAATCGCGCACTACATCGAGCACCTGGCGTTCGGCGGCACGACGAATTTTCTGCCGGGTCAGATGGTGCTGCTGTTTCAACGGCTCGGCGTTGAGTACGGCAGCGACGTCAACGCAATCACGACGTTCGACTACACGGCCTATCGGCTCGATTTTCGGGAAAACAATCCCGGGCTGCTGCGCGACGGCCTCCGGCTTTTCCGCGACTTCGGCGACGGGCTGTTGTTTGATCCCGCGATGATCGAACGCGAGCGGCGCATCGTCCACGCCGAGCTGCGCAACCGGAACACGCTGTCCGGCCAGCAGCAGCAGGCGTCGATGCCCGTCGTGTTTCGCGGCCTGCAGTTCCCCCAGCGTTCACCGGGCGGCAGCGAGGCGCTGATCGGAAAATTCACGCGCGAACAATTCCTGCAGTTCTACCGGCGCCAGTACCGGCCCGACCTGATGGTGCTCGTCGGCGCCGGGGATTTCGATCTCGCGGCGCTCACGGTTCAGGTACGTGAACTCTTCGGCACCCTCGTGCGGCCGACGCCGCCGATCCCGCCGCGGCTGGAGGGCAAGCTCGACGCCCGCGCGCTGCGGGCCGGCGTCTTCCGGATCAGCGGCGTGGGGTCGGCGTCGACCGAGGCGGCGTCGGTGGTGGCGCTGCCGGTGCGGCCCGATTCGCGCGAGGCGCAGATCGAGCGGCAGCGGCGGCAGTTTGTGATGGAGGTATTCGCGGAGCGGATGCGGCGCGACGGCCAAGGGCAGGGGGGCGAGGCCGGCTATGAGGAGTTGCTGGGCAACGGCGTGGCGATGGCCGCGCTGACGGTGCCGGCCCCGGCGTGGTCGGAGGGCGTGTTGTCGCTGGATCAGCTCGTGCGGTTGACGCTGGAGCGGGGCCTCGACCCGGGCGATGTCGACCGGCAGCGCCAGCGGCAGTTGAAAATGGCGGTGCACATGGTCGATCAACTGCCCACGGTTGACCCGGGCATGTTGTGCGAGGCGCTCACCGAATCGATCGCGACGCACACGGTGTTTCCGGGCTTCGCGCAGAAGTACGCGTGGATGCGTGAGTGGCTCGGGCCGTTCAACGCGGTCGAGGCGCAGAAGGTTTTTCGCAGCCTGTGGACTCCGGAGGCGATGGCGTTTCACGTCTCGGGCGGTGTCGATCTGGAACTGACGCCGGACAAGGTGCTGGCGGCGGTGCAGAAGGCGCGGCGGAGCGGGGTCGGCAACGTGATGCCGCGGGCCCGGCGCGACACGCCGTTCACCCTGCCGAAGTTCGCGCCGCCGACCGCGGTGGTCGGGAACCGGGAGCTGCCGCAGTTGGGCGCGAAGCTCATGCGTTTCGGGAACAACGTGCGGCTGAATTTCGTGCCCGGCCGGCAGGAGCCGGGGATCGTGCACGCGGTGGTGCGGGTGGGTTCGGGGCTGCTGGAGATGCCGGGCAACAAGCCGGCGTTGAAGGAATTCGGCCTCAACACGCTGCTCGCGAACGGCGCGGTGCATTTCCGGCCGGAGCAATTCAACGCGCTGATCGAGGAGCGGCTGCTCAACTTTGGTTTCGACATCGCCGATCGCGACGCGTTCACGTTTCGCGCCGTGATGGCGGCGGAGCAGCTCGAGGTGTTTCTGGGCATCGTGGCCGACATCCTGCACGCGCCGCAGTTCAACAGCTTCGTGCACCAGGATCAGCGCCTGCAGGCCGCGATGGGCCGCGCCTCGGGCAGCACCGGGATGGGGGAGGGGATGCGCGGGCTGACCGACCACTTGTTCAAGGGGGATCCGCGTTTCACCTGGGGTTCGCCGCTCGACTACATGTCGATGAGCGTGGTCGACGTGCGCAAGTGGATGGAGCCGTCGCTCGCGCGGGGTTATGTCGAGGCGACGATTGCCGGCGATGTGACCGAGGAACTTGCGGTCAGCACGATGACGCGGACGCTGGGCGCGTTGCGGGTGCGGGCGGAGAAGAAAACGACCGCCGTGCCGCCGAAGCCGGTGCGGGTCACGGCGGACGCCGGGTTCACGCGGGTGGAATTTGTGGGCGAACAAAATGTCGGGCTCGTGGTGGGGACGTGGCCGGTGACCGAACCGCTGCAGGTGCGGGACCAGGCGGCACTCGAGCTGCTGGCGAAAATTCTGGAGATCCGGGTGCGGACGGAAGTGCGGGAGAAGCTCGGGCTGGCGTATTCGCCGTCGGCGGAGTTTCAGGCGTATGACGGATTTGCGAATTTCGCGCTGCTCCGGGCGCAGATCGACTGCGCGCCGAACGACACGACGCGGGTGGCGCCGTTGATCACGGCGATTGGCGCGGAGGTGGCGGCGAAGGGGGTGGACGAAGGGGAGTTCATCGGCGCGCGGGGGATTTTAAAGAGCCAGTTGAAGCAGGCTTTTCGCGAAAATTCGTTTCTGGTGAACACGCTGATGCGGGCGCAGGAACGCCCGGAGGAGACGGAGGAAATCGTGGGGCTGCACGGCGGACTGATGGACACGATCACGATTGAGGAAGTGACGAAGTGGGCGGCGAAGGTGCTGGTGGCGAAAAACTGCCGCAGCGCCGCGGTGGTGCCGAAGGCGTTTGTGGGGTTGTTTGAGGGGGGAAGGTGAGGTGGCTTTGCCCGCGGACGGCCCTGCAGTCACCATCTCAGCGATGAACGAAAGCGAAAACGCGATTGCGGAGGCTGAGAAGGCGGGGTTCGACCTGAGTCTGGTCGATTCAAACCTGCGGTTGACCGTCGAAGAGCGGATGCTGAGGCACGACTCGGCGCTGGAGTTCGTGTTGGAACTGCGGGCGATTGCGGCAAAACAGCCGGCAAAGAAGAACGCGATCAGCCCGTAGGCTACGGCGTACGCCGCAGCACCCGGCCGCTGCGGGCGGCGGTGAGTTTGCCGGCGTCGACCGTCACCATGCCGTTCACGATCACAATCGGAATGCCTTCCGGATACTGGTGCGGTTGCTCGAAGGTCGCGGTATCACGCACTGTCGCCGGGTCAAACACGACGAGGTCCGCTTGCGCGCCCACCGCAATCCGGCCGCGGTCGGCGAGACCTAGCCGGCGGGCGGGGAGCAGCGTCATCTTGTGAATCGCCGCCTCGAACGTGAGGACATGTTTCTCGCGCACGTAGCGACCAAGGACGCGCGGAAACGTGCCGTAGCCCCGCGGGTGCGGCACGCCCTCGCCGGGTTGGGAAAGGCGTCCGTCGGAGGCGATCATCGTCTGTGGGTGGCGCATGATGCGCTCCACGTCTTCGTCGTTCATGGCGTGGAACACACATCCGGCGCCGCCGGCGAGCTGCGCCGCGATCACGAGATCGGCGCCGTTTTCGGGAGTGGGCGCGAGGCCGCGCTCGACCGCCCAATCGCGCAGGGTGCGGCCTTCAAGCGCCCGATTCCAGTCGACCCGCGAAAACTGCACGCGGGCAATGTCGCCTGCCCCGCGATCGGTGAGAATCGCCTCGATGATCTCCGTCTTCATTTTCGCGCGCTGTGCCGGATCGGCGGCGCGTTCCTTGAACCCACTGGCTCCGCCCGCGAGGGCCCACGAGGGGATCAGCACGGAGATCGACGTGTAGCTCGCGGTGTAGGGATACTGGTCGATCATCACGTCGAGGCCGGCGGCGCGCGCCTCGTCGACGAGTTTCAACGTGCGGGTGCTCGCACCCCAGGAGGGCTGGCCGACGACCTTGTGGTGCGTGAGCACGATGGGAATCCGCGCCTCGCGTCCGATGGCGATCGCCTCCCGCACGGCGGGCAGGAGCTGCAGGCCCTCCTCGCGCAAATGCGACGTGTAGATGCCGCCGGCGCGCGCGGCGACGCGGGCGAGCGCGATGATCTCGTCGGTCTGCGCAAAGGTGCCCGGCAGGTATTTCAGACCGGTCGAGAGGCCAAACGCGCCGTCGCGCATGGCCTGCGCCACGAGGTTTTCCATGGTGGCGAGTTCCGCCGTCGTGGGCGCACGATCGACGAGCTTCAGCACCGAACGGCGGACGGCGCCGTGCCCGGCGAGGAAGGCGACATTGATGCCCAGCGGAAGTTTTTCCAGCCGGGTTAAATATTCGCCGAGTGGCAACGGACAGTCGCCATCGGGTCCGCCGAGCGCGGTGGTCACGCCCTGGCGCACGGCGCTCTCCGCCGCGGGCAGGCGTTCGAGCGGGTCGAGGTGCGCATGGAGGTCGATGAAGCCGGGTGCCACGGCGAGCCCGGCGGCGGCGATGCGGCGCGAGGCGATGGCGTTGGCAAGGTCGCCGACGCGGACAATCTTGTCGCCGCGCACACCGACGTCGGCGCGCTGCGGGGCGGCGCCGGTGCCGTCGTAAACCATGCCGCCGGCGACGATCAGATCGTAAGCCGGGTCAGCGGCGGTGGCCGGGAGGGCGAAAATCAAAAGGAGCGCGGCAAGGGTCGAGGTGGGACGCATGGGGAAATAGGAACGTGGCTGGCGGCGCCCGCAAGAAGGGGATTGGGACTTAAATGTGGTGGGCACAATCTACGAACACGCGACCGGGCGGAAGATTTTCGAAGCCATCCAGGAAGACATCGCCGGGCCCGTCGGCATGGAGGACTACTCGCCGGCCGATGGGAAATATGAGCGCGGCGCGGCGTCGATGCACGCGGCCTATCCGTTTCGGGTCACCGCCCGGGATCTCGCGCGTTTCGGTCTCCTCATGCTCAACCGTGGCGAGTGGAACGGTCGCCGGCTGATCGACGCCGCTTGGGTCGACGAGAGCACCCGTTACCACTCCGACGCCACGCTCTACTCGATCGATGGCTACGGTTACATGTGGTGGGTCGCGCGTCAGTTCAACAAGCACCCTCATCTGCCGGGCGTCGAACTGCCGGAGGGGACCTATTCCGCCCGCGGCGCCGGCGGGCACCTTGTGCTGATCATACCGCCCTACGGCCTCGTCATTGTGCACCGGGTGAACACCGATGTGCCGGGACCGCGCGTGACGGACCAGCAATGCGGGCAGTTGGTGAAGCTGATTCTGGGTGCGCGGAAGTAAGAATGTGCCGAAAAGGTCATTCGGAGCGCGCCGCTTCGTCGGCGCCGCGATTGAAAAACGGCTGCGGCAAAGCGCAGCCCTCCGAAAAATATGCGTCGCCCAGTCCTTTTTCTACGCCCGCTCAGAGCGCTTTCCGGCGGCGACTGATCCTGATCCGGGAATTGATCGCGGGATAAAACCGCTCCTACAGTTTCAAGCCGCGCCTCAACCTCCACCGAAGAATTTCAGGATCCGCCGCAGGCTCGCGACGAGGACATCGATTTCCTGCTCGGTGTTGTAAACGTAGAAACTCGCGCGCGTCGTGCTGGTGAGGCCGAGCTTGCGCATGAGCGGCTGGTTGCAGTGGTGGCCGCCGCGCAGCGCGAGTCCGTCTTCGTCGGCGAAGGTCACGATGTCGTGCGCGTGCACGCCCTCGAAGGCGAAGCTCACGAGGCCGCTGCGCTCGCCCCGGGGCCCGATGATCCGGATCCCGGGGAGCGTGGCGAGTTGGTCGTAGGCGAGCCGGGCCAGGGCGCCGTCGTGCTGCGCGATCGCGTCGCGCCCCAGCGCTTCGAGATAGTCGCAGGCGGCGCCGAGGGCGATGGCGTCGGCGACGTTGGGCGTGCCGGCTTCGAAGCGCTCGGGCGCGGGTTTCCAGCTCGCGCTCTCGTAGTTGACGCTGACCACCATGCCTCCGCCCGTCTCATCCGGGGCGAGCGCGTCGAGGAGGGCACGGCGGCCGTAGAGCACACCGATGCCGGTGGGGCCGCACATTTTGTGACCGGAGAACGCGACGAAGTCCGCCCCGATCGCGCGGACGTCGAAGGGTCCGTGGCCGATCGATTGCGCGGCGTCGATGACCGTGACGGCGCCGACCGCCCGGGCCCGTGCGCAGAGCAGGGCGACGGGATTGATTGTGCCGAGAGTGTTGGAGATGTGCGTGAACGCAAAAATCTTCACCTGCGGAGTCAGCAGCGAATCGAGCGCCGCCAGATCGAGACCGCCCTCGGCGTCGGTCCCGAGCACGGGCACATGGCGGAGCGTGGCCCCGGTCGCTTTGGCGACCTGCTGCCACGGCACCAGATTGGAGTGGTGCTCCATCTCGGTGGTGAGGACGACGTCACCCGGCTGGAGTTTTTTGGCGAAACTGTGCGCGACGAGGTTGAGGCTCTCGGTGGTGCCGCGGGTGAAGATCACCTCGGCGGGGTCGGCGGCGTTGATGAACGTGGCGACGCGGGTGCGCGCGCCCTCGTAGGCGTTGGTCGCGCGCATCGAGAGCGTGTGGAGCCCGCGGTGCACGTTGCTGTTGTCGCGCTCGTAGTAGCGCACCAGGGCGTCGATCACGCGGCGCGGTTTCTGCGACGTGGCGGCGTTGTCGAGGTAGACGAGCGGCTTGCCGTTCACCTCTTGGTGGAGGATCGGGAAATCGGAACGGAGGTTTGACCAGTTGGGCATGGCGCGCGGGAGAAAGATGCGGAGAAAGAAGAAAGAGAAAGGAGGTTGGTGGCGGGGTGTCACCATCCGAGTTTGTCCAGGCTTGGCAAACGGCGCGGCGACTTCGACAACGGGCGCGCAGAAACGCCCGGGCGGTCACGTTAATCTGGGCGGGTTCCCACCGTGCTCCCGTCTTCGCCCATCTCGCCGCTCCGGACGCCCTGGTCGCGTCCGTTTCACGTGCTCGCCAAACCGATCGGCGCGCGGTGCAACCTCGAGTGCAGCTATTGCTTTTATTTGGAAAAGGAGCCGGCGCTGTACCCGGACACGGGCGTCCTGCGCATGAGCGATGCGACCCTCGAGCGGTTCGTGCGGGATTATCTTTCCGCGCAGCCGGGTGCGGAGGTGGCGTTTGCGTGGCAGGGGGGCGAGCCGACGCTGATGGGAGTGGAATTCTTTGAGCGGGTGGTGGCGTGGCAGCGCCGGTACGCGGCCGGCCGGCAGGTCACCAATGCGCTGCAGACCAACGGCACGCTGCTCGACGAGGCGTGGTGCGCCTTTCTCGCGCGGGAGAAGTTTCTGGTTGGCCTGAGCATCGATGGACCGCGCCTGCTGCACGATGCGTACCGGGTGGACCGCGGCGGCCGGCCGACGTGGGATCGGGTCATGGAGGGTCTGCGCCGTTTGAAGCGGCACCGGGTGCAATTCAACACCCTGACGGTTCTGCACCGGCGCAACGTGCGGCACGCGATCGAAGTGTACGAGTTTCTGCGCGAGCACGGCTCGGGCTTCATGCAGTTCATTCCGCTGGTGGAGCGCCGGCCGGAGCCGGCGGAGGTGGCGCGCGGGCTGGCGCACGGGGCGCCCCGGTCGGCCGGGGGCGGGCTGGTGCCGCGCGAGCGACTGGAAGAGGTGATGGCAGCCGAGTGCCCGCCGCCCGAGGGTGTCGGCGATTTTTTGATCAAAATCTTCGACCATTGGGTGCGGCGCGATGTCGGCCGGATTTTTGTGCAGACGTTCGATGTGGCGCTCAGCGCGTGGATGGGGCAGGGCGCACCGCTGTGCGTTTTTCAGGAAGCTTGCGGCCGCGCGCTGGCGCTGGAGCACAACGGCGACGTCTACGCGTGCGATCACTTCGTCTATCCGGAGCATCGGCTGGGCAACCTAAACGCGACTCCGCTGGCGGACATCGGCCACGGGGCGGAGGCGGCGCGCTTCGGGGCGGCGAAGGCGGACCTGCCGCGGGTGTGCCGTGAGTGTCCGGTGAAATTTGTCTGCAACGGCGACTGCCCAAAACACCGCTTGGTCGAGGCGGGCGAGGGCGAGCCCGGACTGAGCTATCTTTGCCCGAGCTATCTCCGGTTCTTCACGCACATCCGCCCGAAGATGGAGCAGATGGCGGCGCTCCTGCGGGCGGGCCGCGCGCCGGCGGAGATCATGGCGCGAGGTTTTTCCGGCGCCAAAACCTAATCGGCGTGAGTCTCGGTCGTGGTGGGTGTGGGATCGCCCTTGAGCGCGTTGAGGGCGGCGTGCCAGCCGAGCGTAGCGCATTTGATCCGCGCGGGAAACGTGTGCACGCCGGCGAACGCGGCCAGATCGCTGATCTCCTCGGGTGCTTCCCCGGTCGTCACGATTCGGTGGAAGTCCTTGAACATCGCCTCGACCTCCGCGCCGGTCTTGCCCTTCACCTGGGTGGTCATGAGCGATGCGCTGGCCTGCGAAATGGCGCAGCCGGAGCCGTCGAAAGAAATTTCGGCGATGCGGTCGGGCTGCCCCGGCGCGTCGGCGACCACCCGCAGATACACACTGCATTGATCGCCGCACGACGGGTTGTCCCCGTGGGCCACGCGGTTGGCGGTCGGCAGCCGGCCGCGGTTGCGGGGGCGCTTGTTGTGGTCGAGGATGACCTGTTGGTAGAGTTCTGAGAGATCGCCGGACATGGGGAGGAGTGGCGAAGGTCGATGGCCGCAGGCCAATTGGCAACTCGCGAGCGCGGGGATTTCGGTGCGCCGCGGCCGGGGAAGACCCCGCGGCTATTCCTCGTATTCGGCCCAGCTCGTGGCGGTCTCGGTCACGCGCACGCGCTCGAGGCGGACCCCCGGCGCGATGGGGCGGGCGGAGTCGCCGGGCGGGGTGGTGAGTTTGGCGCGAACGGCGTGGAAAATTTCGCGGGCGAGGATTTCCGTGGTAGGGTCGGTATTTTCATACGCGAGCACGCGGTCACCGTAAGCCGCGCGCAGGTGATCAAACTGCGGATCGGCGGTGTTGAGCGCGAAGGTGTGGTCGAGGCGCGCGACGGTGTCGGCAGCGGCGGCCTTTAAGTCGGCAAAATCGCAGACCATGTCGCGGGCATCGAGGGTCTCGGCGGTGACGACGATTTCGATGGTCCGGCTGTGACCGTGGGGGAAGCGGCACGCGCCGGGATGCTTGGTGAGCAGGTGACCGCTCTCGACGGTGAAGGTCTTGGCAAGGCGGAAAGGCATGCGGTGAACGAGTAAGACGGGAGGAGAGGGGAGATCAACCCGAACGAAAGCGGCGCCAATCACCGGCTGTCGTGCGACTCGCCGCTCCGGTGCCGTCGTTGTGCGCGTGCGGGTGCGATCGACGGGGTCATGTCGCGGATCACGGATCGGGTCCTAATAATGCCCTAGGCCAAAGATTGGCGCGGCCATGATTACTTCGGTGAATGCACAGATAGAAACCTCTGGTCGGTGGCGCGGAATACGCGATCCGCGACATGACCCTTTTGGTCAGTTCGGTCGCCGCGCGGTCAATGCGCGCGATAAGAAGTTGCCCCGGCCGGGTGAGTTCGGCGAAATGAGATCTACTTCGACATGGCCAACGTTCAGCCCACCGCGGTGTTTCTCAGCTACGCTTCGCAGGACGCGGCGGCAGCGCAGCGCATGTGCGCGGCGCTCCGCGCGGTGGGCGTCGAGGTGTGGTTTGACCAGAACGAACTCGGCGGCGGCGATGCGTGGGACGCAAAGATTAGAAAGCAAATCGCCGAGTGCGCGCTCTTCGTGCCGGTGATCTCGGCGAACACGCAGGCGCGGCTCGAGGGTTATTTCCGCATCGAGTGGAAACTTGCCGCGCAGCGCACGCATGCGATGGCCGACGAGAAGGCGTTCCTCCTGCCCGTCGTGATCGACGGGACGTGCGACGCCGAGGCGAAGGTGCCGGCGGAGTTCAAGGCCGTGCAGTGGACGCGTCTGCCCGGTGGCGAGCAGGCGGAGAAATTTTGCGCGCGGGTGAAGAAGCTGCTCGGCGGTTCGGAACTGGAGCCGGAGCGCCCCCGCCCCGGAGAACGCGGCGAGGGCACTGCGTCCCCAGCCAAGCCTGCCAAAATCCGTCGTCAGTGGTTCGTGCCAGCGCTGCTCGGGGCGGGCGCGCTGATCGCGCTGGCGATCTGGCGGCCTTGGAAAACACCGGCCGCCCTCGTGGTCGCGCCGTCGCCAGCACCGGCGCCGGACGCCACGACGACTCCCAAGCCCGCGGCTCCGCTTTCCGAGGCGCGCCAACTCATCGCGAGGGCCTGGGTGCAGTTGAACAAGCAAGATCTCGCCCGCGCCGAACTCGACGCCGCCGACGCCCTGTGCAGGCGCGCCGCCGAACTCGACCCGGTCGATGCCGAGGTGTGGGCGACGTGGACACACGTGCATGGCGGGCTGTGGAGATCCGGGTTCGACTTTTCCGACACCCGCAAGGAGGCCGCGCGTGATTGTGCCAGCCGCGCCCTGGGGTTCGATCCCGCGTCGTTTGAGGTGCGGCTCGCGCAGGGTGTCTATTGGGTGGTGGTGCTTGACGGCCCAAAATCGGCGGAAGTGGAGGCGCTGTTCCGGAAGCTCCTGCAGGAACAGCCCGATGAACCGCGCTGCCTGCTGACCTTCAGCTTTTACCTGACGCGATGGGCCGAAACAGCATCCGAGGGGGCGGCCAAACTGGAACGATTGGCGGAAAACCCCAACTACGCCGCACTCGCGTGGACGGAGCTGGGTTGGTTCTATTGGCACCGCAACAATGACTGCCGCAAGGCCGATGCGGCGGCCGATCGGGCCATCGCCGCCTTGCCTTTTTGGAATAATCTCGGGCTGAAGGCGAGGCTCGCGGCCTACTGGCACGGGGATCTCGACCTGGCGCTCGCGACGGCCAAGCGCATGCCACGGTCGGCGCAACAGGAGGATTGGGGGATGACGCTCATCGACGATATTTATGAAACGCGCCGTGAACCGAAGCAGCGCCTGAGATTTCTGGAATCCGTCCCACGGGAATGGATCTCCTCGAATCTCTTCACCGGCCCGAAGGCATTCCTGACTGGCGTCGCGCGGTTGACCGACGGTGCGGTGGAGCTGGCGCGGCGCGATCTCCGGCGGGCCGTGGAGCTGATCGACAGGCGGATGCTCGACAGCCCCAACGATGCCCGGCTGCACGCATTGAAGGCCGCGGCCCTGCACCACGCCGGCGATCACGTCGAGGCTGCGAAAGCGTATCAACTTTATCGGCAACTCAACCGCGGCAGCTACTTCGATCCGACGAACCTGTTTGAGCCGGCGGAGAAGGTGCTGGATAGGCTCGAAGCGAACCCGCCGTTGGCGGCGGTTCTACGGTTGAACCCAGGGTATGATCCTGTGTGCAGCCACCCGCGGTTTGCGGCCCTCTTGGCGAAGGCCGAGGCAGATCCGAACAGCTCGCCGTATGCGACGCTGCCGGCAGGAGCGGATGTGCCGAAGGGCGCGGAGAAGCCGGCGGCGAAGTGAGCGGGCGCGAAGGTGCGCGTCGTGGAGAAATTATTTCGCGCCGACCAGCTCCGCGAGAGGAACGACCTCGACGCGTTTTTCAAGACGGTAGCGGCGCCCGCCGGGGTAGACGACGAGGAGTTCGTCGGGCTTCAGGTCGGCGACGGCGTGACGCATCAAACCCCTCCCCGCTGCGCTCCCATGAAATCCAGCTTCGTGTCAGTAGTTCGTCTGGTAGGCCCGGGCGCGGAAGAGGAAGTCCACGATGCTGCCTTCGTGCGGTTGAAACCAATTGAGCTGTACGGTGGGCATCGCGCCGATGTTCAGGCGGTCGATGTGGCGCGCGTCCAGCAGCGCCCGGCTGAACTTCGCATCCTTCGTGATCGCCGAGCAGACCAGCGTGCCGCCAATCTTGGCGAGCATCTGCTCCTGCGGACACTCGACGACCGTGGCGAAGGGGAACATGTATTCCTTCTTCACCATCGCCGCATCCGGCGAACTGCAATGCACGATGGTCGGCCGCACGTAGTCGCAGCGCTCCATCTTCACCAACCGGTCGCCGCCACGGTATTTCGCCGTGACATCCTCGACGCCAGGCTCCTTGAGCGCGGCCTCGATGTCCTTGTCGATCCCTTCCGCCTGGCCCTTCACTGTGAAGGCGGCAATCGCCGCCTGCGGATCGGTGGGTGGCAGCGGCGCGATGGGGCCGAGCTTCTTTGCGAGCGCGTCGGCGATCTCTTTCGTGTGGCGCGAGGCCCACACACCCGAGCAGTTGATGCAGCCGCGACCGCTGTTGATCGCGATGCTGGTCGCCATCAGGTCGATGTACTTCTCCCAGTTGTCCACTTCATCGTCGCCGAGCAAAATCTTGCTGAAGCCCGGGCCGTGCACCTGGACGGCGGGGTTGCCGTGGTAACGCTCGACGGTGGCGGTTGAGCCGAAAATGAGCGTCTTGGGGCAGTGCGTGAGCACGGCGGCGCCAACCTCGGCCGCTCCCGGATAAATGGAGATCGCCTGCTTGGGGATGCCCGCCTGAAAAAACGCCTGGGTCATGCGCCACGGCGTCCAGGGCTCCTGCGGGCCGGGTTTCAACACGAGGCCGATCTGCAGCGGAATGATCGGGAGCCAGAGGCCGTGCACCCCGGGAGAGTTTGAGGGCAACACCATCCCAAGCACGGGCGTCAGGGCCTGGTAGCTGCGCATGACGCCGTTCTCCATGCCGTAGCCGCGAGAGAGGATGTCGAAGTCAAGTCCGCGGGTCAGCGAGGTGAGGATGGCCTCAAGGTTCTGGAGTACATAGGCCAGCTTTCCCATGTTGAAGCGGCACATGTGTTCCGGAAGACCAGTCGTGGCGGACTGGCATTTGACGAACTCGTCGGGCGTCTGCGTGCCATCACCGGCGGGCAGCGTGGCGTTGATGAACAGGTCGCCCGCCTTGCGGCACATGGCGAGCAGCTCCCTGCTGGGGATCTCGCGCAGCACTTCGCGCGCGCGCTCCGCGTGGCGCATGTCGCGGGCGATGATGCCGGCATTGGCCTGGCTGACTTCGGCCATCAGTTCGCCCGTGGCGTGATGGTACACCTTGTCGACTTCGAGGCTCTGGTAGGGCTCGCCCCAGCGGAGGATTGGAAAATGGATCATGGGTGGTAAACTCCTTGTACGGATAGATTCACTGCGAGAAGGTTGAGTTTAGGAACCAAGCCTCAACCACGGATTACACGGATCTGCACGGATAAAGGCGGATTCAATCCGTGCCCATCCGTGAAATCCGTGGTCAACATGGTTCGAGTCTCTGCCTCTTGGGGTGGGTGGAACAGACAGGTCGATCGCGAGCGGTGCACGCGGCCGCTCAATAAACCCCGACCGTGGTGGTCGCGGCGAAGACGCGGTAGGGACGCACGCCACTGACGCCGTCCCAGGGGAATTCGGCACAGGGCGTTTCCAGCTCCGCCTCATCGCGCTCGAGGAAGCGCGGCACGAAGAACTCCTTTGTCAGCGTCGTGATCATCACCCGCCCCGTCTGGCCGTGCTGGGTGATCAACTTCTCGTTGTCGTCGACATCCACGAGCTGAATCACCGCGCGAGGCTGGGGCGCGTGATAGATGATCTTGTACTGATTATCGGCCCGCAAGGTCCGTGCCCGGGCGAGACCCATGAGGGTGTTGCCGTAGCAGGCGGCCAGATAGACTTTGGGTCCGAGCAACTCCTCGACCGCGAACCGCGCCCACTGGGAGGTCATCTCGGTGCCACCGCAGAAGATCCCGGTCATGCCGGACTTTTCGATGCTGGATCCTTTCGCCTCGAGCCGTCCCGCCAGCGCGTCCAGCAGCTTCGGCGTGACGAACATGCACTTGATGTCATGGCCGGCGGAGAGAATCGTCAGCGCCTGATCGATCACATGATCGGAATAGAGTTTCAACTCGGCCATCGCGCCGCGCTTGATGAGCTTGACGACCCAGCGCGGATCGAGATCGACGCAGAAGCAAATGCCGCCGCGATGCTGGCAGAGATGTTCGACGGCGAGCCGGAGGCGGCGCGGCCCGGAAGGCCCGAGCATGAGCCAGTTGGAGCCCTTCGGGAAATGGGAGTCGGGCAGCGTCTGGGAGAGCATCTCGTAGTCGATGCGGAAGTCGTCGACGACGACGCGACTTTTCGGAATGCCGGTGGTGCCGCCGGTCTCGAAGACATAGGTGGGCTTGTTCGCGTAGGCCTTCGGGACCCACCGGCGGACGGGGCCACCGCGCAGCCACTCATCTTCGAAGTGGCCGAAGCGTGTGAGGTCGGCGAATGTCTTGATCTCCGTCCGCGGGTCCCATCCGGCCTTCTTCGCCCATTCCAGCCAGAAGGGCGTGCCGGTCTCCGGGGAAAAATGCCACTGGATCACCTCACGGAGATGCTCGTCGAGTTTCTGGGCGGCGCTCTTGATCGCGTCAGGTGAAGCGGAGGCGGTTTGGCTCATGGATGACTTTGCTCTGGTGATGAGATGATGTCCAGTTGACCGGACTTATTTTCGATGGGAATGACGTTGGGAAAGACGCGGAAGACGCAAACCTTCGTCCGCCCCGCCGTCAACGGGCGATTGAAATAAACTGCCGCACCGGATCGATCGTGGCTCAAACCGGACGAAAACCCTTGTCCGGGTCTGGGGAATTTGTCGGGCTGGCGCGTCCGCTGCGTTTCCTTTTCTTGTTTCACTCGTCACGCCACATCCGACTCCGACAAATTCCTCATGATTGAACCGTTTGCCTCCCGGCCCGCGCCCAAGCTGATCTTCGGACCGGGTGCGTTGCGGGAACTGCCGGCGGGAGTGCGCGAGGTTGGGGGCTCCGCGGTGTTCCTCGTCAGCGACTCCGGGCTCGCGCGCGCCGGTCATCTCGGGCGGGCAACCAGCCTGCTCGCGGCCGCCGGAATTCCCGTGACGACCTACGATCATGCGCACGAAAACCCGTCTGAGTCCGACGCCGCCGCCTGTTGCGCGCTCGCGCGGGGAAAGCGTTTTGACTGCTTCGTCGCCCTCGGTGGTGGCAGCAGCATGGACACGGCCAAAGCGTGCAATTTCCTGCTCACGAACGGCGGCGCGATGCGCGACTATCACGGCTACGGCAAGGCGAAGAAGCCCCTGTTGCCGTTCATCGCCATCCCCACCACGGCCGGCACGGGCAGCGAGTGCCAGTCGTACGCGTTGGTCAGTCGGGATGACACCCACGAGAAGATGGCGTGTGGCGATCCCACGGCGTGCGCGCGCCTCGCCATCCTCGATCCTGAACTGACCGCCACCCAGCCAAGGTCGGTCGCCATCCTCACGGGCCTCGACGCGCTGGCCCACGCGTTGGAGTCCGCCGTCTCCACGAAGCACAACGCCATCTCGTCGATCCATTCCGAAAGCGCCTTCCGCCATCTTTCAGGGGCGATCGGCAACGTCATCGCCGGGAGCCCCGGTGCCGGCGATTGCGGTCAAATGCAACTCGGCGCCGCGCTGGCCGGGCTGGCGATCGAGAACAGCATGCTCGGCGCGGCGCATGCGACCGCCAATCCGCTGACCGCCCGGCACAACGTGGTGCACGGGCACGCGGTGGCACTGATGCTGCCCCATGTCATACGCTTCAACACCGAGGTGCCGGCGGCCGCCGCGGTTTACCGCCGGTATTCCGCCATTCTACGGGAATCGGGAGTGTCGTCGCTGCCCCTGAGCGACTGGGTCGCGCAACTCGTCGCCCAGAGTTCGTTTCCGTCCCTGAACCGCACCGCGGCGGAAATCACCGTGCTCGCCGGGGATGCGAGCAGGCAGTGGACGGGCAAATTCAATCCCCGGCCGTTGCAGGTGGACGATTTCGTCGCACTCTATCGGTGTGCTTTCGCTTCCCATGGTACTTTCTGAACGGACTTCCCGCACGACTGAGGAAGTCGGTTTTTTTGGAGGCGGGGTGCCCTCACCCCGCAGCTCATCGCTAGCGACTGCGCAGTCCCGCGGGGTGGGGGCACCCCGCCTCCAGCAGACAATTACTTTTTGCGTCGCGCTGACCGTTTACTGCGCCCTCGCCCTCACCGGGTGCGGCGATCGCACCGCCGCACCCGACACCAAGCGCGGCGCACCACCAGCCGCGGCGCCACCCAGGACGGCGTGGCCGATGACGCGCGGAGGCCCGGCGCTGAGCGGAAGCATTGCCGCAAAAATCACCGTCAAACCGAAAGTCGCGTGGACGTTTTCCGGCACGGGTTCGATCAATGCCGAGGCCGCCATCGCCGACGGCCATGTTTTTGTCGGCACAGAAAAAGGCAGACTGCATTGCCTGTCCGTCGACACCGGAAAGGAACGCTGGCACTTCGACACGAAAGACGCGATCACCGCGGCGCCCGCGATCAGCGGCGCGCTGGCCTTCCTGTCATCGAACGATGGCATCCTTTACGCCCTCAACACCGCCACGGGCGCTGAAGTCTGGCGCTTTGCGACCGGCGAGAAAATCAGTTCGGGAGCAACCGTGATCAAGCGTCCGGGCGGCACGGAAAACTGGGTGCTCGTCAACGGCTTCGACGGCACCACCCGCGTCCTGCAGGCGACCGACGGCAAGGTGGTCTGGTCCTACAAGACCGACGACCAGGTCAATGGCGCACCCGCCGTGGTGGACGGCCGCTACGTCGTGTTCGGCGGCTGCGATGCGCAGCTGCACGTCGTGAATCTGGCGGACGGCACCCTGATCCACCAGATTCCGACGAGCGCGCAGATTCCCGCGTCGATCGGGACGTTTGGCGCCATGGCGTTCTGCGGCAATTACGCCAACCAGGCGGTCGCCTTCGACGTGCCGGGCGGCAAGGTGGCCTGGACCTATGAGGATCGCTCGCTGCCCTTTTTCAGTTCGCCCGCCGTCAATGAACAGCTCGTCCTGATTGGCTCGCGCGACAAACATCTGCACGCGATCAAGCGCGCGACCGGCGAAGGCGCCTGGAAATTCCAAACGGGCGGCCGCGTCGAAGGTTCACCCATCGTGTTTGCCGACGGCGTGGTCTTCGGGTCCACCGACGGGCGGCTCTACGCCGCCGGTCTGGAGACCGGCGCGGAACTCTGGCGCCTCGAACTCGGCGAGTCGTTGGCCGCCTCCCCCGCTTTCGGCGAACACCTGATTGTCATCGGCGGAGACAAGGGCACGGTTTTCGCGATTCGCGAATCGATCGCCAGGTAGCGGAATCCATCCCCCGTTACCTGCGTCTTTCCCCTCCCACCGCCGCCTTGTCGCCCGCCACCCCTGCCGCCAGGAGTTTCACGCTCGCGGGAAAACTACTTCATCTCGAGCTCTGGGCAGGTCCGGTGCGCAGAGTTCGACCAGATGCTCCTCGACCACGCGCGCGCCAGGGGCGCCGAGGTCCGGGAGGAAACGGAAGTCACGCCGCTGCTCGCCAGCCCCGGCGGCGCGGTGGAAGGCGTGGAAGTGCGGACCAAGCATGGTGCCGCGGTCGACCTCCGGGCGCCGGTCATCGCCACCGCCGGTTGAGGGGATCGGGCGATTCGAGATTGAAATCCCCGGGCGTTGGGGGCAAATCCGACAAACTCCTTTCGTGAAAATCGTCTTTTTGACCGCGGGTACTGGGAGCTACTACTGCGGCGCGTGCATGCGCGACAACGCCCTCGCGCGCGAACTTCACCGCGCCGGCGACGAGGTGACGATTGCGCCCATGTACCTGCCGCTCATGCTCGATGAGAACACGCTGGCCGGCAATGAGGCGGTCCCGGTTTTCTTCGGCGGGATTAATGTCTTTCTGCAGCAGAAGCTGGCGATGTTCCGCCACACGCCCGCCATCATGGACCGGCTGCTGAATTCCGTCGGACTCCTCCGCTGGGCCGCCCGGCACAGCCACATGACATCGGCCCGCACGCACGGCGAGATGACCTTGGAAATGCTGTGCGTCGGCTCCAGCCGGCTCGGCAAGGAAATGGAGAAGCTGCTGAGCTGGCTCAAACACACGGAAAGGCCCGACGTCGTATGCCTCTCCAATGCCCTCTTCGCCGGGTTCGCCGCGCCGTTGAAAAAACGCCTGGGCGTCCCGGTCATCACCTTCTTTCAGGGCGAAGATGGTTTCCTTGATGGATTGCCCGAACCCTACCGCTCCAAATGCTGGGCCGCCCTGGCGGAACAGTTGCCGAACTCCGACCTGTTGCTCGCACCCAGCCGTTTTTATGCCGGGTTCATGCGCGAACGGCTCCGCCTCGCGGAGCACGCCATCGAGGTGGTTCCCAACGGCATTCAGCTCGATGGCTATTCGGTCGCGCCGGCCCAGCCGGCGCCGCCCGCCATCGGGTTTCTCGCGCGCCTGTGCCGCGAAAAGGGAGTCGAGCTGCTGGTCGACGCGTTCCTGGTCCTCGCGCGCGAACTGGGCGACACCACGACGCGCCTGCACCTCGCTGGCGCCGCCACGGCGGGCGACGAGCGGTTGATTGCGGAACTGCAAAGGCGCCTCGCGGCTGCGGGGCTCGCGGCGCGCGTCCAGTGGACCCCGAATCTCACTCGCGAGCAAAAGATTGAATTTCTGCGCGGCCTGACGCTCTTTTCCGTGCCCGCCGTCTACGCCGAGGCGTTCGGACTTTATGTGATCGAGGCGATGGCCTGTGGGGTCCCCGTGGTGCAACCCAACTCGGCGGCTTTTACGGAAATCATCGCGGAGACCGGAGGCGGCGTCTGGGTTCCACCGCGCGACGCCGCCGCGCTGGCCCGGGCCTGGCAGCAGTTGCTGGGTGACTCCGCCCGGCGGCAGACGCTCGGTCGCGCCGGCCGCCTGGGCGTGGAAAAATTCTTCACGGCCCGGACGATGAGCGAGCAGTTCCGCCGGGCCGCCCGGCGGATTTGTCCATCATGCTGAGACTCCTCACTACAAATTGTTGCCGCCCTCGCCGTGCCCCCGCCAGCCAGGCCGCCAAGCCGGTGCGGCGCGCTGAAAAACGGCGAAGCATGCACCGACACCTTGATTCAACGGGACCGAAATCCGATTGGGGAGATTGTCGGGTTGGCCGGACCGTTTGCGCGGATCACCTCTGAACCGACCGCCATTCCCACCTTGCACACCGACAAACTCATCCCGGATCGTTTTCATTTCAGCGCCCGCCGCCTGGTCGAGTTCGCCGACACCGATCTCGCCGGGATCGTGCACTTCGCCAATTTCCTGCGCTTCGTGGAATGCGCGGAACATGCTTTTTTTCGGTCGCTGGGTTTTCGGGTGCACACGGCCGACGGCGCGGTCCAGCAGGGTTGGCCGCGGCTGGAGGTTTCCTGCAAATATCTCAAGCCCGCGCGATTTGAGGAGACTCTCGAAATTGGTCTGCGCCTCCAGGAAATCCGCACGAGCAGCCTGACCTATGGTTTTTGGATCTTCGGCCCGGAGGATTCTCACCGGGCGCTCCTCGCCACGGGCGCGTGTTCGATCATTCACGTGGCGCTCGACACCAAGGCTCAGCAGATTCGCAAGGTGCCCATTCCCGCCGACCTGCGCCGCGCCCTCGAGCGCGTGTCCGCTCCGCCGCTGGAAAATACTGATCTGACATGATCGAAATCTCTCGAATCTCCAAATCGTACGCCAGCCCCGCCGGGCCCGTCTCGGTGCTGCGCGAACTCGACCTCCACGTCGGCCCCGCCGAGACCGTGGCCATCGTCGGCCCCTCCGGCAGCGGCAAGACGACGTTTCTGAATCTGCTCGGTGCGCTGGACCAGCCCACCAGTGGATCGATCAAGGTCGACGGCGTGGAACTCGGGACCCTCGACCCGGCGGCGGCGGCCCGTTTTCGGAACCGGTCAATCGGTTTTATCTTCCAGCTCCATTTTTTGCTGCCCCAGTGCACGGTTTTGGAAAATGTGCTCGTGCCGCGGCTGGCGGGCGGGTGGGACGAGGACGTGCGTACGACACGCGCCCGCGCCGAATCGCTGCTCGAGCAGGTGGGTCTGCAGGATCGGATTTCGCACCGGCCCTGGCAACTCTCCGGTGGGGAACAGTTGCGCGCGGCGATCGCCCGGTCGCTCATCAACCAGCCGAAGATCATCCTCGCCGACGAGCCGACCGGTTCGCTCGATCCCGCGACTGGCGAGCGCATCGGCGATCTGCTTCTGCGCACGAATGCCGCCGCGCACGTGGCGTTGGTGGTCGTGACCCACAATCCCGGCCTCGCGCAACGCATGCAAAAGACCTACCACCTCACCGACGGGCGCCTGGTGGGGTGAACCATCCCACGATTACCACCATCCGTGACTCCCGGAAATCGTGAAATCTAGAATCTGTCATCTGAAATCTCGGATTTCCGATCCGCGGTATGTCGCGACGTCGGATCTGATCGCAAACCGCGAGGGGTTTGAAATTCCAGATTCACGATTCACGATTTTAGATTTCAAGATTTGCGGCCCCTCTCGACTGAGACTGCCCCTGGAATCGTCGCATCAATGACCGCCACCAGCTACATTCTGCGGAGCCTCCGCCACTATCGTGTCGCCTACCTCGGCGTGCTGGCCGGCGCGGTGCTCGGCTCGATGGTGCTGCTCGGCGCTCTCTTCGCGGGGGACTCCGTCAAGGCCTCGCTCCGAAATATCGCCGAAAAAAGAACCGGCCGGGCCACCCACGTCCTGACCTCCGGTGACCGCTTTTTTCGCCAGGCCCTCGCGGACGATCTCGCCTCCGCGGCCAAGGTCCGGGCCGCACCGGTGACGTTCGCCCGGGGTAGTGCCGTGCACGCCACGACTCAGGCGAAAGCGAATCAGGTTCAATTGCTCGGCATTACCGATGCCTTCTGGCAACTGGCACCACGCCCCACCAACGTCACGCTCGCCCCCGCGGCCTCAGCGGTTGCGGTCAACGACACGCTCTCCCGCCGTCTCAATCTCGCCGTGGGCGACACGCTGATCGTGCGTTTCCAAAAACCCGGAATCCTCGCGGGCAACGCTCCGGTCGCGGGCGGCGAGAGCTCGTTGCAAAGCCTCCGCTGCACGGTCGCGGTCATCGTGGGCGACGCTTCCTTTGGCCGGTTTTCACTCGACGCCTCCCAGGTCCCGCCCGCGTCCGTCTTCATTCCAATTCAGCGACTGCAGGAAATCCTCGGGCAGGCGGAGCGGGCCAATCTGCTGCTCATCGATGCCGTCGGAGCGGTTCCGGACTTGAGTCGCGCCCTCGCGAGCACTGTCCGGCTCGCGGACTACGGCCTCGCCCTGAAATGGATCGAGCAGGCGCAGGCCTTCGAACTTTCCTCGAGCCGAATCTTCCTCGATCCGCAACTGAGTGACGCCGTGGTCGCCGCCGTGCCCGCCGCCCAACCGGTCACGTCCTATCTGGTGAATGAATTTCGCGTGCGCGATCGCACCACGCCGTACTCGATTGGCACCGCCACCACCCGCGAAGCCGCCCCGTTTCTGCCACCGGATCTCGGTGCGGGAGAAATTGTGCTCAACGACTGGCTGGCGAACGATCTCCGGGCATCCGTTGGCGACGAGGTGCGGCTGGCCTATTTTCAAGCGGCCGCCGGTGGGGCGCTGGTCGAACAGAGCTCGGCCTTTCGCATCCGCGCCGTGGTGCCCATGCAGGGGCTGGCGGCCGATCGGGCGTGGATGCCGGACTTTCCCGGTATCAGCGATACGGAGAGGCCGGGTGACTGGAACCCGGGACTGCCGCTCGATCTCAAACGCATCCGTCCACAGGACGATCGCTACTGGGAGGAGCATCGCGGCGCGCCGAAGGCGTTTCTCTCGATCGCCGCCGGCCGCGCGATTTGGTCCACCCGCTGGGGCCGCCACACCGCCCTGCGCATCTCCTTCGATCGCGCGCGAGCGGGCGACCTCACGGCGACTTTGTTGCGCGCGCTGCGTCCGGAAATGAATCAGTTGCTCATGCGAGATTTCCGGGGCGGTGCCGCGGGCGCGGCGACACCGTCGGTCGATTTCGGCGGGTTGTTCATCGGCCTGAGCTTCTTCCTGATCCTCGCCGCACTCGGCCTGGTTGCGATGCTCTTTCAATTCTGCCTGCTGCAGCGCAACCGCGAAGACGCGCTCCTGGGGGCGGTCGGTCTGCCGGCCCGCACGCTGCTGCGGTGGCGCCTCACCGAAGGCGGCGCGATTTTGCTCGTCGGTTGTGCCGTCGGTTTGCCGCTCGCCGCGCTCTACACGCGCGGTATTTTGCGTTTTCTCGAAACCATCTGGGCCGATGGTGGCGGCGCATCCACGTTTTTGTTTTCGGCGGAACACTCCAGCATTGCTGTCGGCTGCAGCGTATTCCTTTTCCTCTCAATGCTCGCGATCTGGCTGGCGATTCGCCGGATGTCACGCCGGGCGCTTTCCATCCGTCTCGCCGCCCAAGGTGAGGAAACCACACCCCCCGGCCAGATTCGCCGCTCCTCGCGGCGGATCGCAGTCAGCGCCATCGCGATTGCCGCCGCCGCCATCGGGCTCTCCGGTCGCGGGCTGCCGGCACAGGGGGCTTTCTATCTCGCCGGCTTTGCCCTGCTCGTCGCCGGGATCGCCGCCTGCCGCGGGTGGATGGCGCGCGCGGACGACGTCACCCGCGACGCCCCGCTCGACGCCCGCTATCTCGGCGGTCTCAACCTCAAGGCGCGGCGCTCTCGCAGCCTCACGGTGATCGGCTTGATCGCGACCGCGGTCTTCATGGTGCTGTCTGTGGCGTCGTTTCGGAAGCACGTCGGCCGCGACTGGCTGGAGCGCGGCAGCGGGACCGGTGGATTCTCCTTCTGGGTGGAAACCACTGCGGCGCAGAACCCGGCGCGCGACGGACAGTCGCGAGGTTTTGAGATCTTCGCACCGCACACCGCCAGCCTCGGGACAATTGTGCCGCTGCGCGCCGGCGTGGGCGACAACGCCAATTGCTTCAATCTCAACACCACTGCTCAACCCCAATTGCTGGCGGTCGACGCCTCCATGCTCGCCACGCGCAACGCCTTTCGCCTGAAACTCCCGTCGCCACCTGGCAAGACGAACGGCTGGAATGCCCTCCGAACACCCGGAGTCGCCGGCGCGATTCCGGCGTTCGTCGACGAGACCACGTTGATGTGGGCGTTGAAGAAGAAGGTTGGCGATGTGCTGGCGTACACCGACGAAAACGGCCGCACTTTCAGCGTGCAGCTTGCCGGCACGCTGACCGATTCGATTTTCCAGGGCTATCTCATCATGGATGAAGCGGCGTTCCTCGCCCGCTATCCGTCGAACCCCGGCTATTCCATTTTCCTTGTCGACGCGGCGGGGACCGCCCCGCTCGATCCGCTGCAAAAGCGGCTCGCGGCCACGGTTGGCGACGTGGGTGGCCGGGTGGAAACCACGCGCGACATCCTCTCGGCCTTTCACCAGATCGAGAACACCTACATCGCCATCTTCAACGTGCTCGGCGCGCTCGGCGCAGTTCTCGGCAGCCTCGGGCTGGCGATTGTCGTCGCCCGCAATCTCCGCGAGCGCCGCGGCGAGTTTGCCGTCATGGCAGCCGTGGGCATCCCGCGGGGCGTGCTGGCGCGCATGGTTTTTTCGGAATTCGGCCGGCTCGTCCTCTGGGGCATCGCGATTGGCGCGGTGGCCTCCGCGATCGCAGTGTGGCCGAGCCTCAGCGCGCTGCCGGCCACGCCCACGATCGCGCTCGTCGCGAGTCTGCTTGTTGGAATTGTCGCCCTCAATCTCGCGAGCGGCTGGGTGGTGTTCCGCTGGTCGCTGCGCGACCTTCGCCCGGGGGTGGTGCAGGATTCTGCGTAGCCAACGGCGCGAAAGTGCGTTCGTCCGTCGGACAAGCGCAGCCGGAGTGGGTCGGTTTGCGGCAGCAGGGACGGGTGCTTTTCGAAGCGCCCGCCACTGAAAGGGGATCATCGGCGGTTTCGCAATCACGCCAGCGGCCATCCCAAGGTCGCACCTGCGGCTTGCACTTCATCGGTAAACTCCCCACGTTTTTCCGCGAAGCTTCTGAACGCTGTCCCCAGCGCTCTTCGCCGGACAACCCCCTCCCCATCAAAACGGTTTTCCCTCTTTCCGCAGTTCCATTTCGTCCCAGCTCCCAATCCTCCAACCATGTATCCCCGTATCGCGTTCCTCTGTGCCGCCTCCCTCGTCTCCCTCGCCACCGCCGCCGAGATCCCGTCTGCGGAATGGCAGATCAAAACCGCCGTCCTGGCGGCACCCTTGGCCGCAAGGGACGCGGCGACCGTCCTCGGTTACGATCCGAGCGGGGCCGTCGTCACGTTGCGCGAAGGGACGAACAACCTGATCTGCCTGGCGGATAATCCCAAACAGAAAGGATTCAGCGTCGCCTGCTACCACAAGAATCTGGAGCCCTTCATGGCTCGTGGACGGGCGCTCGCCGCCGAGGGGAAGAACCCCAAAGAGGTCCTGAATACCCGCGAAGAGGAGGTGAAGTCCGGCAAACTGATCATGCCCGACAAGAGCGTCCTGAACGTGACCACGGGCACGCACAACGAGGCCAACGGTGAGATCACCGACCAATACACCCGCTACGTCGTCTACATTCCCTACGCCACGCCCGAAACGACCGGCATCCCGCTCGCTCCGCTCGGCGAGGGTGGCCCCTGGATTATGGATCCCGGCACCCATCGTGCCCATATCATGATCAACCCGCCGAAATCTTCCGGGGCCGCACCGGCTCCGAAGAAAAAGTAGGGTCCGACCTCAGGCGGGCCGTCGGTCGCCTGAACACTCGCTACACCGGGGCGCGCCAGCGAGTTCAGGCGTTCGGTGTTTGCAGAAATGCCGTTCAGCGCCGCCTTGCGAACATCGAACGCCCTGACTCCATTGGGAGACCGTCTCCGTCACTGTAAGCTCGGGCCAAAGAACGAGAACGATTACGAGAACGAGCAAGATTCTTCTCTTCCGCACTCACCCCCGGTTCCGCAGATACGTTTGCACCTCGTCGCGATTCAATTCCGGCTTCCGCAACCGCTCGCGAAACCGATCGGTCGCCTCAACGGAGATCGTCGGCCGTCTTGATCGTCCGAATCGTCCCCGCCTTCCGCTCGGCGGCGATTTCCTTCGCCCGCCGCTTTTCGAAAGCCTCCATCTCCGCTCTGGGCACGCCGTATTCCTGAAACGCGTAGTCGTCCCCCGCATCGGCCACGTCGAACGGCAGCGCCCGCCGCTGCTCGATCTGGGCGAAGACCATGTTGACCACGTCCGCCGGTTTGAGCCCCATGCGGTCGAGAATTCGGGTGACTTTTTTCACCCGCTGGGATTTCACGCGTGCACGGACAAGGGTGGTCGCAGCCATGGGCTCGAAAGGACTCAAACGAGCCCATCGGTCAAGCCGCGTTGTGCGGCCACGCAGTTTTGCAGGCTGCAACAGGATGAACCCGTCCACACCTTGCCCTCTGTTCGGTCCGTGGCTGACTCGTAGTCCGTCGCGTTCACAGGTCCGGTGAGGTCCGCCCCGGCCTCTCATGGAGTGTGTCGCCGATCAACTGGACCGACACTGTTTGCGGCTGCCGTGTCGAGATAGCTCTGGGTTAGATCCGTAGAAAGATCTTCCGCCGGTACATCCACCAGCAGATCAGCCAGAACACGAGCAGCGTGAGACAGTCCCGCCAGATCGCGCCGTACGCTCCGCTAAAGAGCTTCGCGCCGAGGTGGGTTCTGAGCACGTCGCCCACCCATGGCCTCATCAGCTGCGACATGAGGTAAATCGCGATGGAGTTCATCCCCACGACAATCAGGAACTGCGCCCACTTCCTGAAACCGACGACATCGATCACCCTGTAAAAGGCCGCCAGAATCCACACGACCAACCCGCCGCTGAACAGCGCCCACGAGGGCGTCCAGATCCGTTTCACGATCGGGCAGACCGTGAAACCCGCCAGCACTCCGACCGCGACGAGCGCCAGCCCGGCGACCAGCAACATGCGGACTTTTTCCCGTGCTGTTCGCGAACTTCGCAGCAGTTCACCGCACATCAACCCCATGATCATCGTGGCCAGTGATGGCACAAAGTTCAGCGTCGCATAACCGCCCGGGTTGAACGCAAACGGTGTTTTGGTCGGAAAGAGATTGAGGAACCAGACATCGAACGCGGCTGCGACATTGCTGTTCTTGTTCCAGTGGCCGAAGAAGCCCTCGACGGTCGCGCCGCTGGAGATGTCTGCCGGAGTAACCCCCACCGCCGAGTAGTTGAAGCCTGCGACGGGCAGCGGATAGAGCGCGAAGATTGCCCAGTATCCGACGAGAATCGCTGCCATCACTCCCGCCTGCACGGAGATCCGTCGATTGATGAGAAAGAGCAGGCACGGATAGCCGAGGCCGATCTGGCCGAGGACATTGGTGAATTCCCACTTCGTCGTCCGACCGCTTCCCGTGCCCGACGCGAGGAAGGCCGCGAGCAAGATCAGCACGGCCGCGCGCACGAGGGCGTGCCCGAACTGTCTGCCAAAGGCATGGCCCTGTTCGCTGCGGCGGGCGTACGAGTACGGCACCGCCACGCCGACCATGAACATGAAGGCCGGTTGAATGAGATCCCACGTCGAACACCCGACCCACGCGGCGTGTCCGAACCACCACGCCAGCGTCTGCCAGATCGGATCTTTCACTTGCTCCGCCACTCGCGTGATGCCGAAGGCGTGCGACGCCATGTAGAACATGATGGCACCCCGATAGGCGTCGAGCGAAGCCAGCCGGCCCGGCGGGTTCGGCGGGGGAGGGGGAGGAGACGGAGGCGCGACGGCGGAAACGGTGGAGGCGACCGGAGCGATGGCGGTTGCAGTGCTCATGAGGTTTGGAGTTTGGAGGCGCCCTTCGGCACCGCGAAGCGGTTCAGGTTCACGAGGCACGTGGAGTCGTCGATGATGAGTCCGACGGGCACGCGGTGGCGGGGGTTCAGGACGGTCACGTCCGGGCTCGGTGGCGGGCGCGCGCCCGGCACCGAGCCCGCACCTCGCCGGCGAGAATCGCCCCCGAGGCCAAGGCGGTCTGTTGCAGAAATTCGCGGCGGTTGATCGTGCGGTTCGTCATCATCTGCGTCGCGGCGCCGGGGGCATGGTAAGGTTGTCCCACCAGCGGGCGGTGCGATCACGGCGGCCGGCGGGGCGGTTGCCATGCCATGGAAATGGGCCGTCAACTTCAAGCCGCGTTTTCCCCGGCCTGTCGCCACGATCGAGCGCACCGGCTGGCCGGCTGCTGACATCACTTTTCGATCAACGTCGATCCCTGAGGCAAGCCGACCGGTCTCGAGCGATTGGCAGTGTCACGTAATAAGTGACACTTTACCAGGAGCGCCCGGGTCTACGTTGCCAGAGTGTCACGTATTACGTGACACTCTGGTGAGTGGGCGGAGCCGCAAGCCCGGGCATGCCGGACCGGACTGGCTGCAAAACTGTTTACGACCGACCGCGTCAGATGTATCCTCACCTTCGGAACAACCGCCCCCAACCAACCATGAATACCTGGAAAAACTCCCCGCTTCTTGCCGCCGCCATCCTGCTGACCGCCGTCGTCGCCGCACCCGCCGCCGACGTCCCGCAATATCGCGATCTCTTCAACGGCAAGGATCTCACCGGCTGGATCGATGTGAACACCAGTCCCGACACCTGGTCGGTGCGGGACGGGCTGCTTGTCTGCCGCGGTCAGCCAATCGGCGTCATGCGCAGCGACCGGCAGTATGAAAACTTTCTCCTGCACATCGAGTGGAGGCACCTTGAGCCCGGCGGAAATTCCGGCGTCTTCGTTTGGAGCGAAGGCACCGTGCCGGACGGTCGGCGCCTGCCGAAGGGCTGCGAGGTGCAGATGCTCGAACTCGAGTGGCCCAACTTGAATCGCGAAAAAGACGGCCGGCCGCGCCCGCTCGCGTATGTCCACGGCGAGCTGTTCGGCGCCAACGGTCTCACCACCACGCCCGATAATCCCCGCGGCAATCGCAGCATGTCGTTTGAGAACCGCTGCAAGGGCCGGGGCGAGTGGAACACCTACGACGTCGTCTGCGTCGACGGTGTCATCAAACTCTCGGTCAACGGCAAGTTTGTGAACGGCATCAGCCGGTCGTCGGTGAAAAAAGGATACCTCTGTCTTGAGTCGGAGGGAGCCGAGATCCATTTCCGCAACATCCGCCTTCTCGAACTGCCACCCGGCCGCGCCACCCCGGCGGAGACCGCGGCAGTGGTGGAAAAGTAGATCGGACTCGTCGCCACGCGGCAACCGCAGCCGAAAGAATCAAACCGTGGTCACAGAGATCACTGAGGCCCGGCAGGAGATCACTAAGAATACCGCCGGAAAAGAACGCCCGCTTTTCTGCTCCGTGGACTCTCTTTTCCCTCCGTGATCTCTGTGACAATATAATCGTCTCAACCAGGATTGAAGTGGGTCAATCGCAACCCAGCGATGGACGCATGGTCGACCGTCTGACGGTCGGAGCGGCTTTATGCCGCGGTTCAGCGCCCGGGTAATTCCGTCGCGACGCCAAGTCGTGCCTCCACGGCCGGTCAACGCGGCAAAGAATGCCGGCTACCGCCGGAACGATTTCGTGAAGTCCTCGGCCACCGTCTGGACCACTTTCTTTTCGTGGCGTGACTCGGCGATGAGCTGGTTCAACTTCGCCTCCCACGCCGCGCTGTCCATCGGCAGCGCGATGGTCTGATTGATCAGCGACGAGTAGAGCAGCACGTTGGCCAGCTCGACGGAGCCCATGCCCTCCGCGCCCGGCGCAATCAGCGGCGTGCCGTCGAGAATCGCATCGACGAAGTTCTGCATCAACACCGCGTGGGGGTTGCCCGCGTTGTCGAACGGAATGTCCACGTTCCACACCTCGGGTTTCGCAAAGCCGCTCTTGGAGGTCCGGCTGAACTCGATCATGTCGGCGTCGTTGCGCGTGAAGGAAAGTTTGTTGTTTTCGAGCACCAGCTTGCCGCGCGTGCCGCAGAGCTCGAAACGGTTCGAGCCGGGCGATTCCCCGGTGGACGAAACGAAGACCCCCGTGGCGCCGTTCTTCCACTCGAGATACGTCGTGATGTTGTCTTCGACCTCGATGTTGTGAAACCGGCCCAGCTGGCAGAAGCCGCGCACGCTCGCCGGCATGCCGCACAACCACTGCAGCATGTCGAGCTGGTGCAGGCATTGGTTGAGGAGCACCCCGCCGCCCTCGCCCTTCCACGTCGCGCGCCAGCCGCCGCTCGCATAGTAGGCCTCGGTGCGGAACCAGTCGGTGATGATCCAGTTGACGCGCACGATCTGGCCGAGCTCGCCGCTTTCGATCAGCCGGCGGACCTTTTGATAACGCGGTTCGACGCGCATCTGAAACATCCCGGCGAAGACCTGCTTCGGGCGCTCGGTTGCCGCCGCGATCAGGCGCTCCGCGTCCGCCTTGTGCGCCGAAATCGGCTTCTCGACCATGACGTGCAATCCCTGCTTCAACGCCGCGATGCCCAGCGTCGTGTGCAGGAAATGGGGCGTCGCAATCACGATCGCGTCGATTTCGCCCGACGCGATCATCTCGTCCGCGCTCAGGTAGGTCTTGAGGCCGGGCTTGCCCTTGAAGGGTTCGAGGCCGGGCGCGAAAGCATCGCTGACGGCGGTCAGCGTGCAGCGGGAGATTTTGTTTTCGAGCAGGTATCCCGTGTGGAATTTGCCAATGTTGCCCAAACCGACGATGCCGAGGCGTACGTTTTTCATAGAGGGAAACCTGACTATCGCCGCAGGGAAATTCCGGCGGCAACCTCATTCTAAGGAATTCCATCTGCAATTAGGGCCGATTTTTCCTGTTTCAAGACTTGGAGGGCCCACCTCCGCGTGGACCGCAGCGCGGCCACGGACGACGCGGAGGTCGTCCCGCCAAAGACCGCTGGAAAAAATCAACCGAAGTCTACAATTCACTCTTTCTTTCGAAAGCAAGGTCGGTCGGACAATCGAGACGCCGGCCACGCATTCCCAAAAATGCCGCAGGCATTCTTGTTAAGCAGCCGGTCGAACGCGTCGGCCCCACATTTGGCCGGCGAGGATCAGTCTTCCTAAATACGACCCGCTGCTTGCACCACTGCCGCCACACTCCGGTCCACGTCGGCGTCGGTCGTCGCCCAAGACGACACGCTGATGCGCATCGCGGTGCGCCCCTGCCACACCGTGACGCCCGCCCAGCAGGTGCCTTCCGTCTGGATGGCTTCGATCACCCGCTTGGTTTTTCCGGCATCGCCGAACGCCACCAGCACCTGATTCAAGACGACTTCGTTAAGCACTTCGCACCCCGCCGCGCGCAGTTGCGTCGCGAAACGCCGCGCGTGCGCGCAGTTTCGCCCGATCAGGTCCGCCAGCCCCGCGCGGCCCAGGGTCCGCAGCGCGGCCCAGACTTCGACGCCACGAGCCCGCCGGGAGAGTTCCGGCGTAAAATCGCAGGGATTGCGGTGCGGGCTGTCCGTGGGCAGATACTCCGCCGTGATCGCCATCGCGGCCCGCAGCGCGTGCACGTCGCGCACAAACGCGAGGCCCGAATCATACGGCACGTTCAGCCATTTGTGCGCATCGGTTGCCCACGAATCGGCTTGGTCGATCCCGGTGGCGAGACCGGCCAGCGACGGCACTGCCGCCGCCCAAAGACCACAGGCGCCGTCGACGTGGACCCAGGCGCCGGCCGCCTTCGCCATCCGGCACACCTCGGCGATCGGATCAAACGCCCCGGTGTTTACGTTGCCGGCTTGCAGGCAGACGATGGTCGGACCCGCGATGGGCGGAAGCTGATCCGCGCGCATCCGGCCCTGTCCGTCGACCGGCACCTTGACCACGCGGCTGCGGCCGAGGCCGAGCACCCCCAGCGATTTCGTGACCGACGGATGGACTTCCGCGCCGACGATGACGGTGATCGGTGGAGCGCCGAAAAGGCCGTCAGCCTCGACGTTCCAACCGGCGCGCACCAGCACGGCGTGCCGGGCCGCGGCGAGCGCGCAGAGGTTGGCCACCGTCGCACCGGTCACAAATGCGCCCGCACACTCCGGCGGCAGCCGCAGCACGTCGAGCAGCCAGCGCAGCGCGACCTGTTCCAGATGCGAGACCCCGGGCGTGGGCCGGTAAAGCGCGGCATTCTGATCCCACGCGCCGACCAGCCAGTTTGAGGCCAGCGCCACGGGCAGCGAACCGCCAATCACGAAGCCGAAAAACCGCGGCCCGGCCATCGCTGTCGTCGCCGGTGAACCGACCTCGTCGAGCAGTCGGAGCGTTTCCGCGCCGTCCGTGGGACGGTCGGGCAGCGGTTCGTCGAAGCGTGCGAGCGCCGCGACGGCGGCGGGTGAGGGCGCGACCGATCGCTCCGCCAGGGAGTCGAGATAGCGAATCGATCGTGCCGCCGCGTCGTTCAGGAGTTCGTGCATGCTGACGGGTGTAGACGCCGCCGCGCCCACGGCAAGCCGCGCCTGCGCGGCATGGGCCAAAAACGCGCGCCTACTCCTTCAAATCCTCTGACTTCGGTTCCGGCAGGAAGTACGAGAGGATGAAGCCACCGAGATACACTGCGAAGCCAATCCCCGCCGCCGTGTAGGCAAGCTTGGCCGGCGCATACGCGGTGTCGGAGGTCGTGGCGATCGTCACCGTGACCCACGCGAAGCAGGTGCCAATCAGCCGCCCACCGATGTTGGCCGCAAAACTCTCCCCGGTGCCGCGCAGATGCAGCGGATAGGCCCGCGGCAGATAGTTTCCCCAGAAACTGAACTGCCCGACCGTCAACAGGCCGGCCACAAAGATGCCAACGTACAACCACTGCAGACTGTGTGTCGCACAAATCGCAAACACCACGGGCATGATGATCAGTCCCGGCACCTGGAAAATACGAATGAGCGAGCGACGGCTGACAATCTTCACCGCGAGGATGGCCAGCAGAAACCGGCCCGCGAGCCCGCCGAGTTCCTGCACCTTGGTGACATCGGCCGCCTCCGTCTGGGTGACGCGGGCCCGCGTCTGCGCTGCGATTTTTTTCTGATCGGCCGGCGCCTTGTCCTTGGTCGCGGCGGCGACGGCGGCGTCCGACTTGGCCTTAACGTCCGCGAGACCGGGCACGATGCGCGGAATATGCTGGATGGCGCCGAAGGCCGCACCGTACGCGCAGGCGAACATCGCCGTTGTCACAATCGTGGTCTTGCGCAGTTCCGGCGAGAAGAGCTGGGCGAGACTGGGCCGCTTGAGGGTGCCGGCCGCCTTGCGCTGGGACCAGACCGGCGACTCCGGCAGGAACGGGCGGATGATGATCAGGGGAATCGCCGGGATGACGCCGGACATGAGCGTGTAGCGCCAGGCGGCGTGCGAGTCCTTGATCGCGCCGCCGAACAGGTTGAGCGAATCCGGCAGGGCGATCGTCGGCAGACTGGTGTTGTGCGCGACGCACCAGCCGTTCGCGAACGCCACCATGAAGCCGCCGATCGAGGAAAAAGCCTGGGTGTAGCCGAGGACCTTTTCCCGCCGTTCGTAGTCCGGGAACAACTCCGCGAGCCACGCCACGGCCGCCACGAATTCCACGCACACTCCGACAAAAACCAGGCAGCGGAAAAACAGCAGCATCCAGACGTTGGTCGAGAAGCCGGCGGCAAACGCCGAGAACGCGTAAATCAGAATGCTCCAGGTCAGCACGCGCCGGCGTCCGAGGCGGTCGGTCAGATAACCGCCCAGCAGCCCGAAGATGCCGCCCGCCATGGCGGGGATATAAAAGAGCCGCCCCACCCACGTTTGAAACTCGGGACTGCCGGGAGCGGCGCCGATGAGTTCCTGCAGCGCCGGGCCGACGATGAGCGGCAGCATCAGCAGCTCGTAAATGTCGAAGGCAAATCCGATGGCCGCGATGACGCAGATCAACCAGGCCGTGCGGTTCATGCCCGTTCTTTCCTGAGCAGTGGGGTTCATGCGGTGAAGCGTGCGGAGGAACGTCGCCCGATTTCAAGCTACGATTCGCCGGACCGGAATTTTTTGAATCACCTCGCTCCGCGGTGCGTCTTGTCCTCCGTTGCCGGCGTTGCCCCCATGAATCTGACCGCCCCCTGCTCAATTTGTGGCCACCCCAATCTTCGCCAGAAAATTCACTCCGATAATTCCATCCGTTCCGCTTCACCCATGAACACCCGTCTCCGTCTCTCCCTCCTCCGCGCCCGCCTCGGTTGCGCTTTTCTGCTCGCGCTCGGCCCGATCTTCGCCGCCGCGCCAACGTCGTCCTGGCCTTCCTGGCGCGGCGCCGCCGGCACCGGCAGCGCTCCCGGCGCCCAGCCACCCTTGAAGTGGAGCGATGAGCAGAACATCAAGTGGAAGGCCGCCGTCCCGGGTCTCGGATTCTCGACCCCCATCATCTGGCAGGACCGGATCTTTCTCCTGACCGCCATCGAGACTACGGAGGAAGGGAAGGCCGCGGCCGAATCTGCCGCCGCGACTCCCCGTCCCGAATCGCCCCCGCCCGGCGAGGGTGACGCCAAGGGCAGAGGCAAGGGTGGCAGACGCGGCGGCCCCGGTGGTTTCGGGGGCGGAGGCAAGCCCACCAAGTTCCACGAATTTGTCGTGCTCGCCCTCGATCGCGGCACCGGGAAAACCGTCTGGCAAAAAACCGCCCGCCGCGAAGTGCCGCACGAGGGGCGCCACGGAACGAACAGTTTCACCTCCGCGTCGCCCGTGACCGATGGCGAGCGGCTCTACGTGCCGTTCGGTTCGCGCGGGTTCTATTGCTACGACCTGCAGGGAAACTTGCTTTGGGAAAAAGACCTCGGCGATATGCAGACGCGCAACAGCTTCGGCGAAGGGGCCTCCCCCGCGCTCGCCGGCGACAAATTGATTATCACGTGGGACCATCAAGGCCAGTCCTTCATCGTCGCCCTCGACAAGAAAACCGGCAAAGAGGTCTGGCGGAAAGACCGTGACGAGGTCTCGTCGTGGTCGACCCCCGTGGTCGTCGAGGTCGGCGGGCGGCTGCAGGCCATCGTCGCGGCCACGAAACGAAGCCGCAGCTACGATGTCGCCACTGGGGAATTGGTGTGGGAGGCCGCCGGATTGACGGCCAACGTCATTCCGACGCCGGTCGTCGGCCACGGCATGATCTATCTCATGAGCGGCTTTCAGGGTAATTCCATCCAGGCGATCAAACTCTCCGCCCGCGGGGATGTTTCCGCCTCCGACAGCATGGTGTGGAGCGCCCGCAAGAGCGCTCCGTATACGCCGTCGCCGCTGTTGTCCGGCGATCGCCTCTTCATGAGCAAGAGCAACGACGCCTTCCTCTCGTGCCTTAACGCGCTCACGGGCGAGGTGCACTTCCAGGATCAACGCCTCGAAGGCTTGCGCGGCATTTACGCGTCCCCGGTCGCGGCGAACGGGTACGTTTATGTCGCCGGCCGCGAGGGCGTGGTCGCGATCCTCAAGGATTCTCCCCAGTTCGAAGTCGTCGCGATCAACAAGCTCAATGATCGGATCGACGCCTCGCCGGTGGTGATCGGCAAGGATCTTTATCTCCGCGGCCACACCCACCTTTACTGCATCACCGAGGGCTGAAATCCGCAGGCGGGCGGATTTGCGGTTGACCACAGCGACGGGCTATCGTTGCTTCACCGCTCGCCCAACTGGCTGGCCGTCAAAAACGGCCGGCCGGAGCATCCGGAGAGATGGCAGAGTGGTCGAATGCGCGCGCTTGGAAAGCGCGTGAACCGCAAGGTTCCGGG